>JBLHMO010000025.1:0-29042 GCA_047622145.1 Paracoccaceae bacterium
ACGATTGCCCTAGCCGGGCTTACGTTGTTAGCGAACGCAGCAGATTTTGGTAATCCTCACGGATATCAGCACTGGTTTCGCGCAGCTCTTTTATTTTGCGGCAGCCGTGTAGCACCGTCGTGTGATCGCGACCGCCAAAGGCGTCGCCAATTTCCGGCAGGCTGTGGTTGGTTAATTCCTTGGCCAAGGCCATCGCCACTTGCCGGGGCCGGGCGACCGAGCGGCTGCGCCGCTTTGACATAAGATCGGCGACCTTGATTTTGTAATATTCGGCGACGGTGCGCTGAATATTATCGACACTGACCTGCTTGTCCTGCAGCGCCAAAAGATCTTTCAGTGATTCTCTAATCAGCGGAATATCGATTGCGCGCGCCATAAAGCGTGCGCTCGCAACGACCCGCTTAAGCGCGCCCTCAAGCTCCCGCACGTTGGAACGTACCCGCTGGCCAATAAAAAATGCTGCATCTTGGGGCAGGTCAACTTTCTCCTGCTCTGCCTTCTTCATTAATATCGCCACCCGGGTTTCTAGCTCCGGCGGCTCTACCGCAACCGTCAAGCCCCAGCCAAAGCGCGACTTGAGACGCTCTTCCAGGCCGTTAATTTCCTTGGGGTAACGATCACAGGTCAGTATCATTTGCTGCCCGCCTTCAAGCAGGGAATTAAAGGTATGAAAAAACTCTTCCTGTGAGCGGTCCTTGCCGGCAAAAAATTGAATATCGTCGATTAGAAGGGCATCCACCGAACGATAATAGCGTTTAAATTCATTGATGGCGTTTAAAGAGAGCGCCTTGACCATATCCGCAACAAAGCGCTCCGAGTGCAGATAAACAATCTTGGCATCAGGCTTATGCTGGAGCATGGCATTACCCACCGCGTGCATCAGGTGGGTTTTGCCCAAGCCCACGCCGCCGTATAGAAAGACCGGGTTATAGGCCTGGCCCGGGTTTTCAGCAACCTGCATGGCCGCTGCCCGCGCCAACTGATTAGACTTACCTTCCACAAAGGTGTCGAAGGTGTGATTTGCCATCAGAGAGCTTTGGTGGCGAAAGCCCCCCCCATCGGGCTCAACCCGGCGGACTGGACGCGGGCGCTCCCGTTGAAAAAGCGATTTCGCTTGCGAAACCGATTCACGCTGAACATCGGCAGCATCTATATTCTGTTGCACGCGCTGCAGTGGCTTGCCACCAATATCGACAACAACATCGAAATTCCTGTTGGCGTTGGACTCACCCATCAGTTGTGAAATTCTGTCCAGATAGCGATCCGCAACCCAATCTTTAATAAAGCGATTGGGGGCGAGTAACTGTAATTGATCTCCATTGGCAACGGCGCGCAGCGGTCTAATCCAGGTATTAAACTGCTGAGACGGCAACTCGTTCTGTAAATGATGAAGACACTGTTCCCAAGCTACGTCCGGCACGGTAAAAACTCTCCTGCCCTTTTTATAATAATGGTAATTATGATAAAAACTTTATGGCGGTGGCTGTGATAAATGGCAACGAAGGCACTAGACCCCTAAGAGCAGTTATTGTAACGCCGGAGCTTCAATTTTATCCACAGATATTCCAAAAAAACATTTATCTTGCCTTAAATTATTATCTTATTATTCAACTACTTATTGTTTTTTGAAACAATTAAATGTTTATTTATTCCCATTAGGAAATAATTGGGTATAACTACATAATTATCCTGTGGATAAACTGTCCACAGCCCAATAGGTAAGTGCTCGCTTTCGTTCCGCCTCGCTAAGCGCCCTCCGAAAAAATCTGGGCCAGCCAATAGTTCGATCCTAACTAAGAAATACATTGCCATGTATGCGCAAATTCTCTAGAATTCGCGATCCTTATTTTTAGTGTTGTTGGGGATCGTTCTACTGTCGGCCTCGGCAACAAATTACCTTCTAACTGCTTATTACCCTCATGGGTGAAAGCGCTGGAGAATAGCAATGAAAAGAACCTTTCAACCAAGCGTGCTTAAGCGCAAGCGCACCCATGGATTTCGTGCTCGTATGTCAACAAAAGCTGGCCGCCGAGTTATCCAACGCCGTCGTGCAAAAGGTCGTCAGCGTCTCTCAGCTTAATTCAGCGTTTGCGAATGGCTATACAGCACCGTGACCACAGAAGGTTTTGCCAAAACGTCACGGTTGCTGAATGCCAAAGACTACAAGCAGGTTTTCGACAACGCCCGTCTTAAAGTTTCCACTCAGGAACTGCTGTTCCTAGCCCATCCCAGTGAACTGCCTCAAGCCCGCCTCGGTTTGGTCATTGCCAAAAAACACGTCAAACTCTCCGTCGGCCGCAACCGCATCAAGCGCGTACTGCGCGATAGCTTCCGCCATCACCAACATGAACTCACCGGCTTGGATATAGTCGTGCTTGCGCGCAAGGGATTGGCTACACTAGACAAGCAGCAGCTCCATCTCTGTTGCCAACAAATGTGGCAACAACTTCAGAAAAAAGTCGATAAACAACAACGGCGAGTTGAGCAACAGCGTCGGGAGACCAGCACATGCGATCCATCCTGATAGCGCTAGTACGCGCCTATCGTTATCTGATTAGCCCGCTGATGGCCAGCCACTGCCGTTTTTATCCCAGCTGTTCCGTATACGCACTCGAAGCACTCGAACAGCACGGTAGCCTTCGCGGCAGCGCCCTGGCATTAAAACGCATTGCCCGCTGCCACCCGTTTAACCCTGGCGGCTATGACCCGGTTCCGGAATCGGAAACTTGCAAGGAAGCCCTTTGTAAACACAGCCACGACGCCACCCAACCAACGCAGGCGCATTCTTCATAATGGATATCCAACGTACCTTGCTCATTGCCGCCATCGCGGTGCTGTCTTTTATGCTAGTCACTGAATGGGGCAATTTCCGCCAACAGGACACTAGCACCCCGGTAGCCAGCCAACCCAGTTCTAACCCGAGTGTCCCCACCATAGAAAATAGGGACTTCGTCGCTGAAGACATCCCGCAACTGCCCGGCACAGCGCCAGAAGCCGAGTTGCCGAAGGCAAATAGTGATCAGCAGATCACCGTCAGCACGGATGTCCTTAGATTGCGACTGGATTTGCGCGGGGGTGATGTCGTCTATGCGGCCCTGCCCAAGCATTTCGCAAAAATAGATACGCCTGATAAGCCTTTCGTTTTACTCGAACATTCAGCGGCCCGCGAATATATCGCGCAAAGTGGCCTCATTGGCCAGGATGGCACAGACACCCGCGAAGGGCGCCCTGAGTTCAGTACCGACAAAACCAGTTATACCCTAGCCGATGGTCAGGACGAATTAACCGTCACTTTGGCATACGCCCCCAGTCGCGAGCTCACTATTTATAAGCACTACCGTTTTAAACGGGGCGCATATACCGCAGAGCTTGATTATGAAATAGATAACCGCAGCGACAAACCTTGGCAAGCGGCTTTGTTTACTCAGCTAAAACGCGACAGTAGCGAAGACCCCACCGTACAAGACAGCGGCGCTATGGGTATGCAGCCATTTCTCGGCGTGGCCTATCGCACTAGCGAAGATCCCTTTCAGAAATTAAAATTTGACAAGATGCGCGATAAACCCTTAAAGCTGGAAATGACCGGTGGCTGGATCGCGATTGTTCAACATTACTTTTTGAGTGCTTGGATCGCCCCGGCCGAAAACCAGAACTTGTTCACTACTTCTGTAACGCGCAGCGGCGACAATATTGCTCGCTATACCTCACAGGCGGAAACGGTAGCCCCAGGAACAACCGGACATTTCAAAGCCACCTTATACGTAGGTCCTAAAGATCAGTACTCACTGGAAGAGATATCTCCTGGCCTAGACCTCAGTGTCGACTACGGCTGGCTGTGGTGGATTGCTCAGCCTCTATTCTGGATTCTTACCCAAATTCACAAATTGTTAGGCAACTGGGGCTTATCCATAATAGGCGTCACCCTGCTAGTTAAAATCGTATTCTTCCAGTTGAATGCGACAGCGTTTCGTTCAATGGCAAACATGCGCCGGGTGCAACCAAAACTGCTTGCTCTGCGTGAGCAGCACGGCGATGACCGTCAAAAGCAGTCTGCAGCGATGATGGAGCTCTACAAAAAAGAGAAGATTAATCCGCTCGGCGGCTGTCTACCCATACTCGTGCAAATGCCGGTATTTATTTCTTTATATTGGGTGTTGATGGAAAGCGTGGAATTACGACACGCACCATTTTTTGGTTGGATTCAGGATTTGTCCGCGATGGACCCGTATTACATCCTGCCCCTGATAATGGGCGTATCCATGTTCATTCAACAAAAATTAAACCCGCCGCCACCAGACCCTATGCAAGCCAAAGTAATGCAGTGGCTACCCGTTATTTTCACCTTTTTCTTTCTGTTCTTCCCCGCAGGGCTAGTGCTGTACTGGGTGGTTAACAACGTCTTGTCCATTACCCAGCAATACATTATTACCCGCAGCATCGAGAAGAATCAGGCCAAAACCTAAATGTACAACACCGACACCATTGCCGCCATCGCAACGCCGACCGGTCGTGGTGGTGTCGGCATTATCCGCATCTCCGGACCCCAGTGTTTAGAGATCGTTAATCCCTTACTCAAGAACAAAAAGCTTAAGCCGCGACAGGCGCATTTCTCTCAGTTTTACAATACTTCTAACGATAAAGATCAGATGATAGATAGCGGTATCGTTTTGTACTTTCCTGCCCCCCATTCTTTTACCGGTGAAGATGTTGTAGAGCTGCAAGGCCATGGTGGCCCAGTGATTCTCAACATGCTGTTACGCGAAATTTTTCGTCTAGGAGCACGCCAAGCCAAGCCAGGTGAATTCTCCGAGCGCGCTTTTCTTAATGACAAAATAGATTTGGCGCAGGCAGAAGCAATAGCGGATTTAATTGACAGCGCTTCAGAGCAGGCCGCAAAAAATGCTGTCCGTTCGTTGGAAGGAGAATTTAGCCGTCGTGTTAACGCCCTTGTTGCGGGGCTAATCCATTTGCGGATTTATGTAGAGGCCGCCATTGATTTTCCTGAAGAAGAGGTGGATTTTCTCAGTGATGGTAAGGTTCAAAGCGGCTTAAATACGCTGTCAGATGACATGGAAGAGCTGCTTAACAGTGCGCAACAAGGTGCATTATTACGTGAAGGGATGAACGTTGTAATAGCAGGCAAACCTAATGCGGGAAAATCAAGTTTACTCAATGCTTTGGCGGGCAGGGAGTCAGCAATAGTCACCAATATTGCGGGCACGACTCGCGACATACTTAGAGAAACCATCTTGATAGAAGGGATGCCACTGCATGTCGTTGACACCGCTGGTTTACGTGACAGTGAGGATACCGTTGAGCAGGAGGGTATACGGCGCGCGTGGTCGGCCATTGATGATGCCGATCGAATCCTATTGGTTGTCGATTCTACCGACCAACACAGCGCGGATGACATGATTGCGCAAGTGACCAAGCATAAATCCAAACTGACGGTGATCTATAACAAATCGGATCTATCGGGTTTGCCCATCGGTCTTAGTAGTGACGGCCACAGTTTACAACTCTCGGCCAAAGCCGGAGAGGGCATTGATGAATTGCGGGAACACCTGAAAGATTGTATAGGCTATCACGGCGGCTCAGACAGTCAGTTTACCGCCAGGCAACGCCACGTAGACGCATTACAGCTCGCTCGCAAACACTTCGCTATGGGCAGAGAGCAATTAGAGCTCTATCGCGCAGGTGAGCTTCTAGCAGAAGAACTACGACTAAGCCAAAATGCCCTCAGTTCAATCACGGGTGAATTCACATCGGATGATTTGTTGGGCAAAATATTCTCTAGTTTTTGTATTGGCAAATAGGCGTCTTAAAGCAAAGTCTCAGGTCGGAGTTATTGCTACCGAAAGTGCCCCACAGAGCATTCCGCCCCCCCAAGCCAGAAGCTAACGAGAGCTTCACGATTGCCCCCGAGGGTGCTTCCCTGGCGGTTAACGAGGGTTTGTTATGTTCACGCATCCTCCCTAACGCTTGTTTGAGCGCAGTCATTTCAATGTGCTAGCGCTTGCAGTCGGCGATTACAGCAGCCTGACTGACCGCTTTTTCCCGCGAATAAGCGCTGTGTGTCAGCACTAGCTCCTTTAAAGTTATCAGCCGTTACTTGGGTATTTAAGGGTATATAGGCGTGAGGTTTGAGCACAGGGCCCTTTCTTTTGTCACTATTCTGATTGGGTCTAGGTGGTTATTGCTGACGTTATTGTTAAGCGATCGGCAGCTGAGCTAAATAATTTTACGGATAAGCCAAATAAGTGAAGAAAAAGTGATTTATTTTTCATGTATAGGTACTGAAAACTGCGTGGACTAGCTGTGCATAAAGACGGGGATAAGTTTTAAGCTTGTGGATTTAAATATGGGCTTTAAACTTATCCCCATTCCGTACAGACCTGGTAAGCAGGTAAAACACAGGCGGAAGACCCGCTTATTGACAGGGTTTTTAATCGTATTTCCCATATTAATTCAATGACTTAAAATACTTACCCACATTTCAGGCCCTCTTTATTACTATATTTACAATAAGGTCTCTTACTTTCTTGCTCTTTTAAGTGTTTTTATCTAATAACTTTTTTTAAAACATGCACTGATTAAATTTTCACCAGCTTATTGCAGCGCTGACCGCGACCCGTATAATCACCCTCCCATTTGAGCGCAGCAGGTTTTTTACAGTGAATTATTCCGAGCATTTTGACGTTATCGTCATCGGCGGTGGCCATGCCGGCACCGAGGCCAGCTTGGCCGCTGCTCGCATGGGCGCTAAAACCTTGCTGCTGACGCACAACATCGAAACATTGGGACAAATGTCCTGTAATCCAGCAATCGGCGGTATCGGCAAAAGTCATCTGGTCATGGAAATCGATGCCCTCGGTGGCGCAATGGCGCTGGCAACCGACCGCGGTGGGATCCAGTTTCGCGTTTTGAACGCGCGAAAAGGCCCTGCTGTGCGAGCTACGCGGGCTCAAGCTGACCGAATTTTGTACAAGGCAGCAATTCGGGAGATGCTGGAAAATCAGCTAAATTTGTCGATTTTTCAAGCCGCTGTCGATGATTTACTGATTGAATCCGGGCGCGCGGTTGGCGCGCTCACCAACACAGGGATCCGATTTCGCAGCAAGTCGGTGGTGCTCACCACTGGAACCTTTCTTGGCGGCAAGATCCATATCGGTTTGGATAATCACAGTGGTGGTCGCGCTGGCGATCCCCCGGCGATCGCATTGGCCAGCCGTCTGCGCGAGTTACCGTTGCGGGTAGATCGGTTAAAAACCGGCACGCCGCCACGCATCGACGCCAAATCCGTTAATTTCGACGGTCTCGAGGAGCAGTGGGGCGACCGTCCTGAACCGGTGATGTCTTATCTCGGTTCATTGGACATGCACCCGCGTCAAGCCTGCTGCTGGATCACCCATACCAACGAACGGACCCACGAGATAATCCGTGGCGGACTTGATCGCTCGCCCATGTATACCGGCGTAATCGAAGGAGTGGGCCCGCGTTACTGTCCGTCCATCGAGGATAAAGTCCACCGCTTTGCCGACAAAAATAGCCACCAGATTTTTATCGAACCCGAAGGGCTGAATACCCACGAACTCTATCCTAATGGCATCTCCACCAGCCTGCCGTTCGATGTCCAAATGGACATGGTGCGCTCGATTAAGGGTTTTGAAAAAGCCCATATCACGCGGCCAGGCTATGCCATTGAATACGATTATTTCGACCCTCGTGACCTAAAAAGTTCGCTGGAAACCAAAGTGATTGAGGGTTTGTTTTTTGCTGGTCAAATCAATGGCACCACCGGCTACGAAGAGGCCGGCGCGCAAGGCTTGCTGGCAGGTTTGAATGCAGCGCGGCTGGCGCAAGAACGCGAGGCTTGGTGTCCAAAACGCGACGAGGCCTACATTGGTGTGCTGGTCGATGACTTGATAACCATGGGGACCTTGGAGCCCTACCGCATGTTCACCTCGCGCGCCGAATACCGCTTGTTGCTGCGTGAAGACAATGCCGATACCCGCCTCACCGAAAAAGGTCGAGAGCTCGGTTTAGTCGATGATGAGCGCTGGCAGATATTTTGCGAAAAACGCGAAGCCGTAGCACTTGAGCGTCAGCGTATGGCCAGCACCTGGATTCAACCCAACACCCCGGAAGCACACAAGCTAAACGAAAAAATCCCAACGCCCATCAGCCACGAATTCAACCTGCTTGATTTACTCAAGCGCCCAGAATTGAGCTACGCCGACGTCGCCTCGCTCAAGGGTGAGGGTTCCAGCGATCCACAAGTGGCGAGTCAGGTAGAAATAGGCGTTAAATACGCTGGCTATATTGATAGACAAACCGAAGAAATAGAGCGCCTGCGGCGCTTTGAAAACACCGCCCTGCCTATCGATTTTAATTATCAGACGGTGGATGGACTCTCCAACGAGCTTAAACAAAAACTGGGTGAGTCTAGGCCGCAAACGCTGGCTCAGGCCTCACGCATTCCCGGGGTAACACCCGCCGCGGTGTCTTTACTGCTTATTTACTTAAAAAAACGCGGCTTGCTAAATCGCAGCAGCAAAACCGCGTAAGCTGCATTGATGGCGGATGAGCGAGAACAATTACAAGTCGGTTTAGCACAACTGGCACTGCCTTCGCCCCTGGTCGAGCGTCAGATCGACCAGTTAATGGTGTATCTGGCCTTACTGGTGAAGTGGAATAAGGCTTACAATCTTACCGCTATCCGCGATGTCGGTGAGATGGTGGCTAAACACCTGCTCGATAGCCTCAGTATTGCGCCTTACCTTCAGGGGCAGCGTTTTCTCGATGTGGGAACCGGCGCCGGGTTGCCGGGCATTCCCTTGGCCATCTGTTTTCCGGATAAGCACTTTGAGTTGCTCGACAGCAATGGTAAAAAAACGCGGTTTTTGCAGCAGGTTGTTGCTGAGCTTGGGCTCACTAACTGCTTGATTCATCGCGCCCGTATTGAATCCTGTGGTTTAGCGCCCGATTATGACGGCATCCTGTCTCGTGCTTTTGCCTCGTTGGCCGATATGGCCGAGGCTTGCGGCCCGTTGCTGAGGCGTGAGGGTGTGCTCTTGGCCATGAAGGGGCAGTACCCCGGGGAGGAGTTGAGTCAGCTCCCAAAACCCTATATCGTCATGGGCTCGCACCTGCTAGCGGTGCCGGGTCAGGCCGGCGGGCGTCATCTGCTGGTTCTTGCGCGTGATACTGGCTAGTGCAGCGCAGCTAACGAAAACGATAAGCGCAATTAACTCCGAACGCGGTGACAACATGGCCAGGATACTCGCAATCACCAATCAAAAAGGTGGCGTCGGCAAGACGACCACAAGCGTCAACTTGGCCGCTTCACTGGCGGCTACCCGCAAGCGTGTATTGCTGATTGATCTTGACCCCCAGGGCAATGCGACCATGGGAAGCGGTGTTGATAAAAATACTTTAGAAACGAGCATTTATGAGGTCCTTACCGAAAAAGGCAGCATCGACGATGCGATCGGCAAGGGCCTGGATGCCGGCTACGACTTGATTGGTGCAAATCAGGATCTGACCGCTGCCGAAGTCGAGCTTATCAATGAAATTGGTCGAGAATTTCGCCTGAGAGAAGCGCTGGTGCCGGTATCGGAAGACTACGATTTTATTTTGATCGACTGCCCGCCCTCGCTGAATATGCTCACGGTCAATGCGCTGGCCGCCGCCCATGGCGTGATTATTCCTATGCAATGTGAATACTATGCCTTAGAGGGGCTGACGGCGCTGATCAATACCGTCAATCGCGTCAAGCAACTGATTAATCCGTCCTTGGGTATCGAGGGGCTGCTGCGCACCATGTACGATCCGCGCAACAGCCTGACCACCGATGTCTCGGCTCAGCTGTATAAACATTTTGGCGACAAGGTTTACCGAACCGTCATACCGCGCAACGTTCGTCTCGCTGAAGCGCCCAGCCACGGCATGCCGATAATTCACTACGACAAAGACTCAAAGGGTGCGATGGCCTATATCGCACTGGCCGGTGAAATGCTCCGGCGCGCAGATAAACCCGGAGCTGCTGAAAAGCCTGAGCTTCAATTAATTCGGTCTGAGAGATAATGGCAAAGAAAAGAGGTTTGGGGCGCGGTTTAGACGCTCTATTAGGCAGTCAGGCGGCAGCAAGTCCTGTTATTGAAGCCGTCCCCGTGGGTCAGGCCGCAACGCCGGCCAGCAACGGTAAAGCCGTTGACGGTGAGCTGCGGAATATTCCCTTGGATTTGATTCAGCGCGGCAAGTACCAGCCGCGCCGGGATATGCAGCCGGAAGCGCTGGAAGAATTGTCCGAGTCGATCAAGGCTCAGGGGGTGATACAACCGATCGTGGTGCGCGCTATCGACGACACTCGCTATGAAATTATCGCGGGCGAACGCCGCTGGCGTGCCGCACAACTGGCAGGTTTAGACACTATTCCTGCGCTTATCCGCGACGTGCCCGATGAAGCCGCTGTCGCGATGGCCCTGATTGAAAATATTCAACGTGAAGACCTGAACCCGATGGAAGAGGCGATGGCCTTACAAAGGCTGCAGCGCGAGTTTGAATTAACCCATGCGCAAGTCGCTGAAGCCGTGGGCAAATCTCGCACCACCGTCACCAACTTACTGCGCTTAACGAATTTGCGCGACGAAGTTCAGCGCATGCTTGAGCATGGCGACCTGGAAATGGGCCATGCCCGAGCTTTGCTGTCGTTGCCCGCCGACGAGCAATCTTTGGTCGCGTCTCAAATTGTGGGTCGCGGCTTATCTGTGCGACAAACTGAGGCACTGGTGCGGCGCCTGCTTGAAGAAGCCAAGGCACCGGAAAAAAATTCAACTAAAAAACTCGACCCCGACATCAAGCAATTACAAGATGAGCTGTCCGAAAAACTGGGTTCCCCAGTGCAGGTGCAACATGGCGCCAAGGGCAAAGGCAAACTGGTGATTAGTTATAATAACCTTAATCAATTGGACGGAATCCTTAAGAAAATCAATCCCTAATACGCATATTCGGGTTTGACCCAGCCAGCGGTACGGGCATGTAAGGATTAAAGCTTTCTTTCACCATCTCTATACTGAGACTCTGCGTAGCTTATTTTATGTTGTTGGCAGCCAATTCCAACGACTTGGGCTTAATCGAGCAGTAGAGGTGCTGTGTTGTCGACACGAAGGGCTTATAGTCTGGTCGCTATAAAAGTAACCGCCTCACTTGTAATCAGTGTTTTAGCTTTAACGTCGCCAGCCTTTTCAATCGCCCTCTCGAGCGCGCTGGATACCAGAGATATCGAGTATCCGAAGGATGAAGCCCCTAGTTGGCGTGAAGTAAAATTAGGCAAAACCTTATTTTTTGTTGAGAAAGACGCGCCTTCGGTAATAGAGTCCATTCTAAAACGCGTCGGCAAGAATCGTTATTTTGTTTATGGTGGATCCGTGCTGAAAATTCCATGAGGGATACGATGAAACTCATTGAAATGTTTGCTGGGATGGCAAGGTGGTTTTAGCTAACAGCCGCTGGCGCGCTGCGCCGGATAGGGCTATCGGAAGCTAGAGTGGGTGCCGTTACGCTGGCGATGGGGCAAATTCGGCCTCTCGAGGGTGAGTTGCTATACGGAAGCAATTTCGGCCATCGGACTTTGCGCGATATAATGCAGCATCAGCAGAGGAATACAAGCCGGCTGCATCAACAAGGTACTGACTGGCTTCAAATTCACAAATACCGATGCTGGCAGAAATCTTAAATGAAGCCTTTTCTGTTCGAATTTCCGTATTCTCTATCGAGCTGCAGAGGCTGTGTGCTAGCGTTTCAACGGAGCTACCGGCGGCATCAGTAATCAGCCAAAATTCATCGCCACCGGCTCTGCCAAATATGGAGCTTTTAGGGCAGCCGTAGCTTATGGCTTCCGCTATTTTTGCAAGCGTCTTGTCTCCTGCATCATGCCCATATTGATCATTAATAGATTTCAAGCTGTCGAGATCAATGATAAGAAGAGCTAGATTGGCCCCCATATCATCATCTAGAAACCGCCTGGTGTTGTCCTCGAATTGTGTTCTATTTAAAGCGCCAGTCAGCGGATCACAATGTCCTAGATGCTTTAGTTTGGTGGCCATTTTCGAGCTGATCAAAAGAAGAAAACCGAATGCCGTAATAAAGGTTGTCAGCTGAATGCCCGCCATCCAAGCGATTTGAATGAGGCTATTCTGGAGCACGCCGCCGTTAGGCCCCATAAGAAATAAATCAACGGCCCTTGCCGACATAGTGACAACAAACAAGGCCAAACTGAATGAAATGATGTAGTGCAAAAATCCCCGGTTTTGATTTTTTCCACATAAAAGGCAGTGGATAGCCATAATATAAAAGAGATTGTTGGCGATGGTGTAGATTAAATTTCTGGAGGCTAGGGAATCAACCGGCACAGCAAAAAAACTGATGCTGACCAGGGCACTGATCAGTACGCCGATAACAAGCCGCACCGAAATTTTCCTATCCATAAAAATAGCAATTCCTGAGTAAAGGCAAGCCGCGGCCGATATTGCGAAGGTATTTCCCTGCGCGATAACCAATAAGCTTATTTTACCGCCTGAGAGTGCATAGGTGAATGCGCTAGCCGCATACAGGGTGTAGGAGGCTGCCCACCAGCGTACGGCCGGTTCACGCTCGTACATTTTTAGTGAGGCCAGCACTAAAAATGCGGCAACAATCTGGACGGTGGTAGTCGCTAAAAATAGCGAGGGCATGCTTATGCGGTCAAGCATCTGCGGGCTCTAATAGCGGCGCTGAATCACCGGTGAATGAAAGTGGGGTAACGACCTGATTCCGACCTTTGCGCTTGGCTTCCAGTAGCAAATTGTCAGCCTCGAGGATCGCCGAGTGCAAGTCGTCCACGGTGTCTACGCACATAGTTGTCACACCAATACTGACGGTATAGTGAAAGGTAGAGTTATCAAATATTACGCTGCTGCCAGCGATTCCAGACTTAATACGCGTAGCCACTACAGCGGTTTCCTGTAGTGTGGCCCCAGGGATTGCGACCCAGAATTCTTCTCCGCCCGCTCTGGCGCATATGTCGGCAGAGCGCAGCCGCTGTTTTAGTGCGGATGAAAATGTTATTAAGGTATGGTCACCCGCAGCATGGCCGTAAGTGTCATTCAGCATTTTGAATTCATCAAAGTCGATTACCATTATGCCGCATTGTCCGCGCAGGAATTTTGCCTTGTGAAAAAAACCGTGGCGATTTCTAAGCTTGGTAAGTCCGTCATAGTGTGCCTGTCGCGCCAGCTGTTTTTTAATTTTCCCGCTAATAAGGAGTGTGTAGCAGAAACTGGTTGTAAAAATTACTATCGCTACAGCCAACAAGGCAATAGGGCCGACCAGCCCGATATCGAGCGCGGTGATGGGCACATTACCGACTGATATTAAGGGTTCGATTCGCGCCGCTAGGCCCAGAGCCGTAAGTGTGTGAATGCTCCCCAGCGTTCTATAGAGCGTGAGTTGGCCGCGCGTGCCTTTTGCAGAAAAAAGGTGGAAAGCCATGAGCAGGTAGAACGGCATGCTAACGACGGAACTGACGAGATTCCGAAAGCCTAGGGAAGGCGAAATCAGTGTCCAGTAGGCGATGCTGAAGAGAGCAACTGTAATCATTACCAGCCAGCCAGCGGTCGACGAGGCTATGCCCAGAAATTTCATCACACCCTTGTAACTCAACATGCAGGCGCCCATCAACAGCGCATTTCGCAGGATGATGGGTCCGCTAGCATCGCTAGAAACACTAAGAAAAAGAGCGAGAAAATAAAACAGAAAACCGAAAAACCAGAATTTTGTGGCGGGCTCATCGTCGTGCACGTAAAGCACCATTGCCATGACGACAATGCTGCAAAATCCAAAAATTGTACAGGCGAAGTAGAGAGTGTAGGTATCTAGTTCTGATGGCAAATTCAAATTCCTGAATTATGCTCAGATAATGTCTGTGTTGTTAAATACATTAGCACCCAAAGTAATCGCTTTCCTAATGATTATCTACCGAGTGCGGAGGCTAAAACCCAGCATACTCGTTAAACAGCAAGTTACGACAACTCGCCCGATTTATTATTTGCCGCAGGCTTGCGTTTTATCCCGGTCTGTATTTGTACGGTGTGACCGTAAGCTAGCCTAGCGTCGTTGTTTTCAAGTCATCGTACGACTCTTGAATACACTGGGCATAAAACGCCGGGTCAGGCATTTGTTCGCGGCAGGCGTTAAACGAAATTGCAATGGTTCCTTTCTTGTTTTGTACGGTGCTGTACACCACATGGAATAGTCCGACCCCAGGCAAAAGCGGGCCAAGACTTAAACCGTCGACTAATTCAGCGCCGCAAAAATACAATTGCACGGGTGGCCCCGGGACGTTGGTGACCATGGTGTTGAAGATCACGGCACGCTCGGTCAGCCCGGTGCTGACCGAGGCGCGCATGGCGAGAGCCATCATGCCGCCAGGCAAGACATCGGTAACGTCCATGGCGATACGCGGGCCCAGCGCTTGGGCGTAGGATTTACTTTGTTTGGACTCGGATTGAATCGCTTCTAGACAGGCTTTTGGGTTAGTGAGGTCTGTGCGCAGTGCCACCGTCATAAAACCGACCATATTGCCGCCGGCACCCTTTTCGGCGTCGTTGCGAACATCAATCGGGCAGCCGGTAACAAGGGTCTTTTCCGGCAGTTCCTGTTTGGATTCCAGATAGCGGCGCAGTGCTCCGGACACAATGGTTAACATCACATCGTTTACCGTGACACCTTGAACCGAATTTTTTATCGCGCGAACGTCTTCAAAAGAAAACTTCACTGAACTCACTACCCGGTAGCGGGATATTTTTTCCTGAAAGCGAGTTTTCTGTTTGTCGTCCAGCGAGCGGAAGTCGCCCTGCTTGCGACCGCGGCGTATGCGGCGGTAGGCGGGTATTGCGTTGCCGACCAACTTCAGAAGTTTTCGGGGTTTGCGCAGGTTGTTAACGTAGGCTTTGGCGAGCAACTGCCAATCGGACGCACGTTCTATGATGCGTGGCGGTGCTTCACCTGTGCTAGCGATTTCCGGTGACAAGTCGTGCATCAGCGGGAAAAACATTGCGCCGGTAGCACCGTCCATCGCCGAGTGGTGGACTTTCAGCATCATTGCAAAGCAATTTTCGGGCAGGCCTTCAATATTGTCGAGGCCCTCTATGACATACATCTCCCACAGTGGCTTGCTCAAATCGAGTGGCCTGGCGTGCAAGCGGGCGACTTGAATACAGAGCTGGCGCCAGTCTCCAGGCGAGGGCAGGGCGATGTGGCGAACGTGATACTCAAGGTCAAAGTGCTCGTCTTCTACCCAGTAAGGGTTATCTAAACCCATAGGTACACGAGCAAGTTTACGTGTGAAAATTGGAGAGAGATGCAGTCTGCTTTCCAGAGTAGAAAGAATCTGCTTGAAGCGCACTGTGCCGCCTTCGGCGGATGACTGGTCGTATATGCTCAGGCCACCAATGTGCTGTGGGAGACCGTCCATCTCCGCATGCAAAAACATCGCATCCTGGCCGCTCAGCTGCTCCATAAGTCTATTTCTTATTAATGATGATGTAGCGTAAGGTACTTGCTTGCGCGAATTATCTCCAGTGGCAAATAGCATAAAAAACGGCTGCACGAGGCAGCCGCTATTAATCGTGGAAATCGATGGCGGCTCACTGATAGCCTGGATCTTCCCAGTCACCAATCGAGCGCGAGCGCACCGGCTGCAGGTGCACGGGTGCAATCGTGTGAGGGTACTCTGGCCCCCAGTTAACCGGATCGCCCTTCATTTCGACGCGGGCGTTGTCGGTATACCAATCGACCAAATCGCCGTCGCACCTGAGCAACCATACGGTGCCTTGGTCGCCGGCCGTAAAGTCGCCGTGGCGAATCAGCGGCGGGCGAAAAAAGTAAGTCCCTGGCCACATTTCACCATAATTGTAGTGAAAGCTACCTTCGAGGCAGTAAGCTTCTTCGTATACGGGGTGGTGAGCTAGGGGATGCTCACGCCAGTTGGGTTTGGCTTTAATCAGGCGCGTGTAAAATCCGGTTTTCTCATCTCGGTACAACATTTTGATGTACAGGCCCGGTACCGGTGTGCCACCCAAATCGAAGCGCATGGGACTGCCGTCTTCAACGTTGATCCAGTCCAACTCCGTGGTGCGAGCTATCACCAACTTCTGGTCTGCGCGGATACCGTCTTTGTTCACATCGGTCACTTCAAAAGCCCAATCACCGTATTCGCGGAAAAACAATATCTTGGTGCCTTGCTTGACGCCGATGGCAGGGGCCACCACGCCCTTCGGTGTGCACCAGTAGCCACCCTCGCTCAGCACTTCATCGCCGATGCTGAGCTCGCCCTCGAGCACATACCATTCGGTTTGCGCGGCATGTACGCCGGCTGGGCGGGTCCAGTCGCTTAAAAATTCGATGCTGGCGGATACGGAACCGTCTTCTTCGTCATAGGCAAGATTGCGCTGCCTCGCCTCGCCCTTGGCGTACATAAATTCAGCGGGATGCCAGATCAGGTCTTTTTCGTCTATCAGTTCTACATGTGGGCGCACGGGTGTACCTCCGCGTGATCGTGGGCGACGACAGATCGCCTGCTGTAAATAGTAGCGCAGTGTAAGCGCAAGTCCGGCCTGCGACTTAATGAGCTAATGATATATTAATAAGCTTTATGGGGCAATGCGCCTCCACAGTGGGGCGCGCTGGTAGATGGGCGGGCTTAGTTTCGGTAGTGAATGCCCAGGCGGCTGTAGCAAAACCCGAGTATCCATAAAAGGCCGATCAGCAGAAAGCGGATGTCGTCGAACAAAGGTGGGAGGCATTGTAATCGTCCAGCCATTGTTCCAAAGTGCGCATGGCCGTAACCGATCCAGTTTCAGGATAGATAGCGCGAAGATAGGCCTAGATTGAATTGAGGGCAATGGCGGATCTGACGCAGAGGTGAATTTAGCCGCATTCAAAGGCGTGGCCAGCAGATATGGTGGCTGGCAGCTCCTTCGCTACACGATATAGTGGCAGCCAGGCCCTTTTACCCAATGGCGGGAGCCATGCGCGGCTAGGCCATGGCGATTGCGCGACATTTTGTCGCATACGTTCATGGCATATCGGTTGATACTTAACCACGTAGACCCTATAATTCGCACCGCTTTTTGGACGAGTCATAGAGTACTGCGATCGGCTTGCAAAACGAGTAGTTGGGGAGAGGCATGGTACAGTGGCGAGGTGGAAAACCGCCGGCAACTGCGCCGATTAAAGGCCCCCCACTATTCAAAATATACGGTCTGCAGGTGCTGTTGCTCTTTGTGCTTGCGGCCGGTTTATTGCTGATTGATTTGCTTACAGCCAAATCGGCGCTGATTGGCGGCTTGATATCCGTACTCCCCAATGCTTATTTCGCCCGCTTGGCGTTTCGCCATCGGGGGGCACGCGCCGCTGCTGCGGTAGCGCAGTCGTTTTATCGCGGCGAGGCGGGCAAGTTTGTGATGACGGCGATCCTGTTCGCGCTGGTGTTCAGTACCGTGCAGCCACTGCGGGCAGAGGTCTTATTAATTGCCTTTGTGGCGATGACTTTGATCAATACGTTTTTTGCTTGGCAGCTTAGCAACCAGCGTGCAACACAAGCCCGTTAGGGTGGGACTTATTTAGCGTAAGTTAATTAGGGTAGCTCGAAAAATCGCTTCGCCCAGTCAGCAAAAGGCGACGCTTTTTCAAGATACCTTTTAGATTTGAGAGTGAGACATGGCAGGGGAAACCTTAACCACGACCAGCTACATTCAACACCACTTGACCAACTTGACTTACGGCAAGCTGCCGGCGGGCTACGAGCGTCCTCAGGCTGATGGTTCCGTGCAGGTTTTGGAGCAGGATGTCTGGACGATTGCTCACAGCTCCCAGGAAGCCTCGGATATGGGTTTCATGGCAATCCACCTCGACTCTATGTTCTGGTCCCTGCTCCTTGGATCCATTTTCGTCTTTATCTTTGCCCGCGTTGCCCGTCGCATGCACGCCGGCGTCCCTCGCGGTCTGCAGAACTTTATCGAAATGGTGGTTGAGTTCATCGACAAGAACGTCAAGGATACCTTCAAGCACAAGAACGCCATGATCGCGCCGATGGCGCTGACCATCTTCGTCTGGATTCTATTGATGAACGTTATGGATCTGGTGCCGGTCGACTGGATACCACAATTAGCGGCAGTGATCAGCGGCAATCCGCACTTCTTCTTCAAGGCGGTGCCCACCACCGACCCGAACGTTACCTTGGGTATGGCCTTTGCCGTGTTTGGCCTGATGGTGTATTTCACCATCGCCAAAAAAGGTTTTATGGGCTTCGTCAAGGAATTGACGCTGCACCCTTTCCACAGCTCCAAGTGGTATATCAACGTTGTGCTGGTGCCCATTAACTTCGCACTGGAGGCCATTTCCTGGGTATCCAAGCCCATATCGCTGGGTCTGCGATTGTTCGGCAACCTGTACGCCGGCGAGATGATTTTCATCCTGATTGCAACCATGTTTGGCGCCGGCCTAGTGCTGGGTATTTTTGCGGGGGTGTTGCAGTGGGCGTGGGCGGTGTTCCACATCCTGATCATCACCTTGCAAGCCTTTGTCTTCATGGTTCTCACCATTGTCTATATGGCCATGGCGCACCAGGTGGAAGAAGAAGATCAGTTTCACTGAATTTGTTTGTTTTATTTAACTTAAATCGTAAGTAGGAGAACGACCATGGGTTTGGCACTGATTGCTGTTTCTTTGATGATTGGTTTGGGCGCACTGGGCACGGCCATCGGCTTTGCACTGCTGGGCGGCAAACTGCTGGAAGGCTCTGCCCGTCAGCCTGAACTGGCACCAATGCTGCAAGGCAAGATGTTCCTGATTGCCGGTCTGCTCGACGCCGTACCGATGATCGGTGTTGGTATCGCGATGTACGTTCTGTTCGTACTGGTTCCTGGAATGGCTGTCTAAGCATCTTTGCTTTTATAGAACATTCTTTTAACCGTCAAACAGAGGTGTCGGCGTGAACATTAATCTCACCCTTATTGGTCAGTCCATCGCCTTCTTGTTCTTCGTTTGGTTCTGCCATGCCTTCGTATGGAAGTTCATTAGGGCCGCAATGGACGAACGCGAGAAGCTGATTGCTGACGGACTGGAAGCAGCCGATCGCGCTGGTCGCGATCTTGAGCTGGCCCAGGACAAAGCGGCCAAGCACTTGAAGGAAGCCAAGGGCGAAGCCGCGGCTATCATCGAAGCGGCCAACAAGCGTGGCAGTCAAATCGTTGAGGAAGCCAAAGGTCAGGCTCGTGTAGAGGCGGACCGCGTCAAAGCTGCTGCCCAGGCTGAAGTCGAGCAAGAGGTCAACCGTGCGAAAGAGCAACTGCGTTCGCAAGTAGCCAAACTGGCTTTGGCCGGTGCGGAAAAAGTGTTGGGGGCATCTATCGATAAGTCCAAACACAAAGACCTGGTCGACACATTGGCTGTCGGACTGTAAGCGAGGTACACCATGGCTGAACTGAGCACATTGGCACGACCTTACGCAAAAGCGGCGTTTGAGTACGCTCTAGCCGCTGGCGATCTGGCCGGCTGGTCAGATCAGCTCGCTACCGCTGCCGCAGTCGCGCAAAATGACGTAATCAAAAAGGTTTTAACGTCACCTTCAATGACGTCGTCCCAACAAGCGCAGGCATTTATTGATGTGTGTGGCGACGCGTTAAAAGACAAGGCCCAGAACTTTATTAAAGTACTGGCCGAAAACAAACGCTTGGCTTTATTGGCAGAAATTTCTGCCGCGTATGAAGCACATAAAGCAGCTCAGGAAAAAAGCATCGACGTTGAACTGTTTACTGCTTTTGAATTGGATGCCCAGACCCAGCAAAAACTGGCGAAGGCACTGAGCGGCAAACTTCAACGCGAAGTCAATGTAACGACAGTCGTCAATAAAGAACTGCTTGGTGGCGTTTTAATCCGGGCAGGTGACATGGTTATTGACGGTTCGGTGCGCGGTCGCTTAGCGAAACTCGCCGAAGCAATGAACTCCTAAGCGATAGACACAGGATTGAGGAACAGAGCATGCAGCAACTGAATCCATCCGAAATTAGCGAAATCATCAAACAGCGCATCGACAACCTCGATGTGTCGTCTGAAGCTCGCAATGAAGGAACCGTAGTTTCCGTATCTGACGGTATTGTTCGTATTCACGGACTAGCCGACGTCATGTACGGTGAAATGATCGAATTTGAAGGTGGCCGTTTCGGTATGGCACTGAACCTGGAGCGTGACTCCGTCGGTGCAGTGGTACTGGGCGATTACCTCGGTATAGCTGAAGGCCAGACCTGTAAGTGCACTAGCCGTATTCTTGAAGTGCCGGTCGGCCCCGAACTGGAAGGTCGCGTTATCGATTCACTGGGCAACCCCATTGACGGTAAAGGTCCAATCAACGCCAAAGAAACCGACGCAATTGAAAAAGTTGCGCCCGGTGTTATCTGGCGTAAGTCGGTTGACCAGCCCGTGCAGATCGGCCTGAAAGCCATTGATGCGATGGTGCCCATCGGTCGCGGCCAGCGCGAGCTGATCATCGGTGACCGCCAGATCGGTAAAACCGCTGTTGCGGTAGATGCGATCATCAACCAGAAAGATTCCGGTATCAAATGTATCTATGTTGCTATCGGCCAGAAAGCGTCTTCGGTTGCGGCGGTTGTTCGCAAACTGGAAGAGCACGGCGCAATGGCGCACACCGTTGTTGTTGCAGCTACTGCCGCTGATCCAGCGTCTATGCAATTTATCGCACCGTTCACCGGCTGTACTATCGGTGAGTACTACCGCGATCGCGGTGAAGATGCGCTGATTATTTATGACGATTTGACCAAGCAGGCCTGGGCTTACCGCCAGATCTCTTTGCTGCTGCGTCGTCCCCCAGGCCGTGAAGCCTACCCCGGCGATGTGTTTTACCTCCACTCCCGTCTGCTTGAGCGCGCAGCCCGCGTTTCAGAGGCCTACGTTGAGAAGTTCACCAAGGGTAAAGTCAAAGGCAAAACCGGTTCATTGACGGCGCTGCCTGTTATCGAAACCCAGGCGGGTGACGTATCGGCCTTCGTACCGACCAACGTTATCTCGATCACCGACGGTCAGATCTTCCTTGAAACTGACATGTTTAACGCCGGTGTTCGTCCGGCAATGAACGCCGGTATCTCGGTATCGCGTGTTGGTGGTGCGGCTCAGACGAAAATCATCAAGAAGCTTTCGGGCGGTATTCGTACAGCTTTGGCTCAGTACCGCGAACTGGCGGCATTCTCCCAGTTTGCTTCTGATCTGGACTCGGCCACCAAGGCCCAGCTGGACCAAGGTGAGCGTGTCACCGAGCTGATGAAGCAGAAGCAATACTCGCCAATGAGCATTGCCGAAATGGGTCTAATGCTTTACTGCGCTAACGAAGGCCACCTGGAAGAAATCGAAGTTAAAAAGATTCTCGACTTCGAAGCCTCTCTGCTCTCCTTTGCCAGCAGCGAATACGCTGAAGTGATGAAGAAGATTAACGAGAAAGGTGACTGGAACGACGAACTTGCAGCCAAGTTCAAAGAGCTGGTTGAGAAGTTCAAAGCAACTCAGACTTGGTAATTCAACGGCGCGCTCCGGCGCGCCAACAGAACGCTTGAGGGCCTAATTTTTATGGCAGGCGCAAAAGAAATACGCACTCAGATCTCCAGCATCAAGAGCACGCAGAAAATTACTAGCGCGATGGAAATGGTCGCCGCGAGTAAAATGCGTAGAGCGAAAGAGCGGATGCAGCTGGGCAAGCCCTACGCGCAGCGTATTCGGGCTGTGGTGGGGCATATTGCCAACGCCAACCCCGAATATCGCCATCAGTTTATGGAAGAGCGGGACGTTACGCGCGTTGGTTTTATTCTGGTATCCACCGACCGCGGTTTGTGTGGTGGCTTGAATACCAACCTGTTCAAAAGCGCTATTCGCTCCATGAAAACCTGGGCCGACAAAGACGTCGAAGTAGACCTGTGCCTGATCGGTGCCAAAGCCGGCGCGTTTTTTCAGAGTTTCGGCGGCAATGTAGTGGCCAGTGTTCGCGACTTGGGTGAAGACCCGTCGGTGCGCGATCTGATCGGCAGCGTTAAAGTCATGTTGGATTCATACAGCGAAGGCAAGATCGATCGCCTGTACCTCGTGCGCAACGAGTTTGTGAACACCATGACTCAATCGCCGCAAGTGGATCAGTTGCTACCTTTGCCGGCTGACGACGACGAAAGCCTGAAGCATCACTGGGACTATCTGTATGAGCCCGATGCTGAAGAACTGCTCGAAGGCTTGCTGACTCGCTATATTGAATCGCAGGTTTATCAGGCCATTGTAGAAAACGGTTCTTGTGAGCAGGCCGCGCGCATGATTGCTATGAAGAGCGCGACTGACAATGCAGGCGATCTGATCGACGACCTGCAGCTGGTCTACAACAAGGCCCGCCAGTCAGCCATTACCCAAGAGCTGTCGGAAATTGTAAGTGGCGCCGCGGCAGTTAGTTAACTGTAGTAGCCCTAGGCAGCTAAAGAATTTTTGAATTTAGGTTTAAGAGGAATCAGAAATGAGTAGCGGACGTATCGTACAAATCATCGGCGCCGTTATCGACGTGGAATTTCCACGCGATGCTGTGCCACAGGTTTATGACGCACTGATCATCACAGAAAGCGGCTTGACACTGGAAGTTCAACAGCAGCTGGGCGACGGTGTAGTGCGTACTATTGCACTGGGTTCTTCAGAAGGCATGCGCCGTGGTCTGGAAGCAACCAATACTAACGAGCCGATTAAAGTTCCGGTGGGCATAGAAACTCTTGGCCGCATCATGGACGTACTGGGCAACCCGATAGACGAGTGTGGTCCTATCGGTGAGAAAGAGCGTATGCAGATTCACCGCGACGCGCCTAAGTATGAAGAGCTGGCGGCCTCTAACGAGCTGCTCGAAACCGGCATCAAGGTAATCGACTTGGTTTGCCCCTTTGCCAAGGGCGGTAAAGTGGGTTTGTTCGGTGGTGCCGGTGTTGGTAAAACCGTCAACATGATGGAATTGATCAACAACATCGCGACCGAGCACAGCGGCTTGTCAGTATTCGCCGGTGTCGGTGAGCGTACTCGTGAAGGTAACGATTTTTATCACGAGATGCAGGAAGCCAACGTTGTTAACGTTAAAGACTTCAGCAAATCAAAAGTGGCAATGGTCTACGGCCAAATGAATGAGCCGCCCGGCAACCGCTTGCGTGTTGCGCTGACCGGCTTGACCATGGCTGAAAAATTCCGTGACGAAGGCCGTGATGTCCTGTTTTTCGTCGACAACATCTATCGTTATACTCTGGCCGGTACCGAAGTATCAGCACTGCTGGGCCGTATGCCTTCAGCGGTGGGTTACCAGCCAACGCTGGCGGAAGAAATGGGTGTTCTGCAGGAGCGTATTACCTCAACCAAAACGGGTTCTATCACCTCTATCCAGGCGGTATACGTGCCGGCGGATGACTTGACTGACCCCTCGCCAGCAACCACCTTTGCTCACTTGGATTCTACCGTTGTATTGAGCCGTGATATCGCTGCAAAAGGTATTTACCCTGCGGTTGACCCACTGGATTCTACCTCTCGCCAGCTTGATCCTTTGATTATCGGTGTCGAGCACTATGATGTGGCTCGTGGCGTGCAGACTGTTCTGCAGCGCTACAAAGAGCTGAAAGACATCATCGCGATTCTGGGTATGGACGAGCTGTCTGAAGAAGATAAACTGATGGTCGAGCGTGCACGTAAAATCGAACGCTTCTTGTCACAGCCGTTCCACGTTGCTGAAGTCTTCACCGGCAGCCCCGGTAAGTACGTTTCTCTGAAAGAAACCATCCGCGGCTTTCAGGAAATTCTGGCTGGTCAGCACGACGAACTGCCCGAGCAAGCGTTTTACATGGTTGGCACTATTGACGAAGCGATCGAGAAAGCCAAAAAGCTGTAAGCCCTGAGCGCTCAAGAGCATGCGCCGCCGCAAGGCGCCTTATAGAACAGAGGTTAAATAATGGCTATGACCATACATTGCGACATCGTAAGTGCGGAAGAAGAAATATTTTCCGGACTGGCCGAAATGGTCGTGGCGCACGGATCGCTGGGCGATCTGGGTATTATCTACGGTCACGCACCTCTGCTGACTTCCTTGGAGCCAGGCCCTGTTCGCGTTATCAGAGATGGTGGTGAAGAACAGGTTTACTATGTTTCCGGTGGCTATCTTGAGGTTCAGCGAGGCTCTATCAGTATTCTGGCGGATACCGCCGTGCGTGCTGGCGATCTCGACGAAGCTTCTGCACTGGAAGCCCAGAAGGCAGCCGAACATGCAATGCACAACCAGAGTGGCGAACTAGACTACTCTCGTGCCGCAGCGCAATTGGCAGCTGCTACTGCGCAGCTCCGGACTTTGCAGCAGATTCGCAAAAATCTTAAGAAGTAATTAGTACAGCCCCAGCTGTAGATATTTCTGCGTCTGTGAACGTACCGACAAAAGGGTAGCTTATGGCTACCCTTTTTGGTTTCAGATACTATCAGATAGTCACTATATAACAGGATGCGCCGTGAAAACTGAAGTTGTGATTCTAGCTGCCGGCAAGGGCACGCGGATGCGCTCAAGCTTACCCAAAGTGATGCACCCCATTGCCGGCAAACCCATGCTGGGTCATGTGATCGATGCTGCTCGCGCAATCGATGCCAATGCCATACATGTTGTTGTCGGGCATGGCGCAGACAAAGTCACCGCTGTTTTTGAAGGTGCGGACCTATCCTGGATCGAACAAAGCGAACAAAACGGAACCGGTCACGCAGTTAAGCAGGCGCTACCGACATTGGACGACAATAGCCGCGTCTTAATTCTCTACGGCGACGTCCCCCTGATTTCTGCACAGACGCTGAAGCAACTTTGCGAGCGTTGCGGCGACAATAGCATGTCGCTGCTGACCACTAACATGAGTGATCCAACTGGCTACGGTCGCATCGTGCGAGAGCAGGGCAAGGTTGTTGCTATTGTGGAACAGAAAGATGCTAGGCCAGCGCAACTCGGAATTCAGGAAGTGAACACCGGCATGATGGCGGTGCACGCCAAACATCTCAATAAATGGCTGCCAGCGCTGAGTAGTGACAACGCTCAAGGCGAGTACTACCTCACCGATATTATCGAAATGGCCGTTGCCGACGGCGTTGCTATTGACGTCGTTCAAGCTGAAACGGTTTGGGAAGTTCAGGGCGTTAATGATAGAGCCCAGCTTAATGAGCTGGAACGTTACTATCAGAGCGGTAAGGCAAAAGAGGTCATGGCCAATGGTGTTACGCTGGCGGACGCCACGCGCATCGATATACGCGGCGCCCTCACCGTCGGCCAAGACAGCTATATTGATGTGAACTGCGTTTTTGAAGGTGAATGCCACATTGGCTCGCAGGTTCATATCGGCCCCAATTGCGTGATCAGCAACAGCTCTGTCGCAGATGGCAGTACCATAAAAGCTAACTCAATATTGGAAGATGCCGAGGTTGGGGAAGACTGCGATGTTGGGCCCTTTGCCCGGCTGCGTCCCGGCACCGTGTTGGCGGCCAAAGCCAAAATCGGCAACTTTGTGGAAACTAAAAAAGCACTGCTCGGTGTTGGCAGCAAAGTGAACCACCTGAGCTACATCGGTGATTGCGACATTGGTGAGAACGTCAATGTCGGCGCCGGTACCATTACCTGTAACTACGACGGGGTGAACAAATCTAAAACCGTGATTGGCGCCGGCGCCTTTATCGGCTCTAATACATCCTTAGTGGCGCCAGTGACCGTCGGCAAAAATGCAACCGTCGGCGCGGGTTCAACCATTACCGCGAACGTAGCCGATGAAGAATTGGCTGTGGCACGCAGCAAGCAACGCAATATTACAGGCTGGAACCGGCCCGCCAAGAAAAATTAAAATTACACAGAATCTAAGGAAAACTACATGTGTGGAATCGTAGGCGCTGTCGCCGACCGTAACATCAGTGACATTTTGCTGGAAGGTTTGAAGCGCCTTGAGTATCGAGGCTACGATTCAGCCGGTGTCGCGCTTATAGCAGGCGGGGCCCTCAATACCTGTAAACGCGTAGGTAAAGTCGCGGCACTTGATGAAGCACTCTCTAGTGGAATAAGCGGCCACACGGGTATTGCGCACACACGTTGGGCTACTCACGGCAAACCCACTGAGAACAATGCCCACCCGCACTTCTCCGGCGACAAGCTGGCCGTTGTTCACAACGGCATTATCGAAAATCACGCTCAACTCAGAAAATCGCTTTCTGCCAAGGGCTATGAGTTCGTATCGGAAACGGATACTGAAACCATTGCGCACCTGATTAATGATCTAATGAAGAGCGGACTTGATTTGTTGGCAGCGGTCAAAGCGGCTATTCCTGAATTGGAAGGCGCGTACGGTTTAGCCGTCATTCACGCCGACGAACCCAAGCGTGTCGTTTGTGCGCGCAGCGGTAGCCCACTCGTTTTGGGTTTGGGTTATGGAGAAAATTTTCTCGCCTCAGACCAGCTGGCACTGCGTCAAGTCACCGACCGCTTCGTCTACATGGACGAGGGTGATGTCGCCGAGATCACCACCACCAGCTATAAAATTTGGAATAGCGCTGACGAGGTGGTTACCCGAAAAATCGAGCACATCACTGGCAATACCGACTCCGCCGACAGAGGCGAGTACCGCCACTTCATGCTCAAAGAAATTTACGAACAGCCACACGTGGTGAAAAATACATTGCAGGGCCGGCTGGGCAAAGACCATATCCTTGAACAATCCTTCGGCAGCGAAGCGACCGATATTTTCGACCAAGTCTGCAGCGTGCAGATCGTCGCCTGTGGCACCAGCTACCACTCAGGTATGGTCGCTAAATACTGGATAGAAGGTATCGCCGGAATCCCCTGTCGAGTCGAGGTGGCCAGTGAGTTTCGCTACCGAAAATTTGTGGTCAGCCCTGGGACCTTGCTGGTCACCATTTCTCAGTCCGGAGAAACCGCCGACACCTTGGCTGCCTTGCGTCTTGCAAAAAAACTGGATTACACCGCGACACTCACCGTATGTAACGTTGCACAGAGTTCTCTGGTGCGCGAATCCGACTTGGCCTTGATGACCGAAGCCGGCCCGGAAATTGGCGTCGCCTCAACCAAGGCTTTCACCACGCAGCTTACGGCGCTTTTATTGCTAACCGTTGCACTGGGTCGGCGCCATGCCATCGATAAAATTACCGAAGCTAGTATTGTGAAAGCACTGCATTCACTGCCGGAAACCATCGCCAGTGCACTCACTCTCGATGCTGAAGTATGCATCATGGCAGAAGCCTTTTCCGACAAACACAACGCTCTGTTTTTGGGTCGCGGCATACAGTGGCCGGTTGCGATGGAAGGCGCGCTAAAGCTTAAAGAAATTTCGTATATTCACGCCGAAAGCTACCCCGCAGGTGAACTCAAGCACGGCCCCTTGGCCCTAGTCGACGACAATATGCCGGTCGTTGCCGTGGCCCCCAACAACGAGTTGCTAGAAAAACTCAAATCCAACCTCGAAGAAGTGCAGGCCCGCGGCGGTCAGCTTTTTGTGTTCGCGGATAAAAAATCGGGCTTCAAAAATGAACCAGGCGTGACGGTTATTCAAGTACCGCACAGCGAAGAAGTTATCGCACCGATTCTGTACACAATTCCGCTGCAGTTGTTGTCTTATCACGTTGCCGTATTCAAGGGCACGGATGTGGATCAACCGCGCAATTTGGCGAAGTCGGTAACGGTAGAGTAGATTGCATTATATAAAAATACACAGTATTACGTGAGAATAAAGTCGTAAAATTTACAATAAAGTCGTACAACATTTGCAGTAGCGGAATAATAAAGTCGTACAACTAAATTAATCTGAGTGGTAATTATAGAGATGGGCTGTCTAATTAAGGAAAGACTTGTACCAAGTCACGGCAACTCACATAGATGGATTTGATTAATTCGGTTGGCGACTAATCTTAACGGCGATTCTCCATTAGGATGTTTGAGCGGCTAGGGTGCTGGTTCCGGCTAAATGCCGGTAATAAAGAACAATATAAACAGTCTATGGGTAATATAACTTATCCCAAAATCGTGTAATAACAATATCGACAGTCTAGCTATCGTGAAATAGACGTGGAATTACAGGTTTTTATCTGCCCCGAAATTTGAGCCGTGACTTTCATTGTGATTACAGGCTTGGAGATAGATTGTGCACGCAGTTTGATACACATTCACTTTTATCCATCACAAAAGAAATTGAAGCGTGTTTAGAGAAGTTTAAACCCACAATAGTTCTTACCCATAATCCCTCAGAAGTAAATATTGATCATCGCATTACCCATCAAGCTGTCGAAGTTGCATGTCGTCCGACACGCGAATGGATTCCAAAGGAAATATATGGGTTCGAAGTGATTTGCAGTGGTAATTGGAAATTTGATCCTTATTTTAAACCAAATGTATTTATTGATATTGAAAAATATTGGGATAAAAAACTTCAGGCCTGGCATCAATATGAAGGTGAGGCAAGGCCTTTTCCGTTTCCACGATCAGACAAGGGGCTAGAGACGTTAGCTAATTTTCGTGGTATGGCATCTGGAGTTAAAAAAGCAGAAGCTTTTCGACTTTATCGGAAAGTTATTTAACTTAGATATGCAAAGCCATTTATTACTGTTATAATGACTCTTTAAAATAGCTATAAATACATTACCGGCTGATAGCCCTCCCCGGCAAGCAGGTTTGACACCAGTTCACGGATATCCTCGTTGTCGTCAACAATGAGTATGCGATGAGCTGACATGGCCTTCAAAACCTTTGCTTCAATGATCAGCATGAACATACAGCAGAATTACCGTAAATACACTTGCACGTCCTGTTGCCACACTTTTTTACAATTGTGACAATATTTTCCACTGTCAAAAGTGTCAAAGTAGGGCTGTTCAAGTGGCAGAAGTGACGTAGAACTGATGAGCTTTCCTACAAT
>JBLHMO010000026.1:0-28772 GCA_047622145.1 Paracoccaceae bacterium
CGGCCTATGGACGCGAGGCGTTCCTGGTGGGTGAGCTTACTTTCCAGCAGCTGGGTTTCGGTGATGTCTTCTACAATGATGACCTGCTCGCTGCGTGTTAGTGGGTCGACCGCGGCTTTGTGCAGGTTGAGCGCGCGCATGTAGTTACCGTCTTCAAATTGCTGTTTGCGCCAATGGAGATCTTCGCTGCTGACGAAATTCTCAAATAATGCCTGCCAAGGTTCGCCCAGGTCTGTAAGGCGTGAGCCGGTAATGTCTTCGCCACTGACCCCCGAAAGCTCGGCCATGGCGCGGTTCCACATCAAAATTTCGCCGTCTGCACCCAATGAGCAAAGACCTATAGGAAGCTCGTCCAGCGTTTGGCGGTGGTAGCGGCGCAGATTATCCAAATCGGCCGCGAGGCCGGTAAGGTGGGTGTTGTAGAGTCCTAGCCTGCTCTCGATGAACGTGATGTCTTCACTGGTGGCTTGCTGATTAATGGCATAGGGTAACTGTTGGTCGACCAGTGTTTTCGCAACGCCGGGACCCATCAAGGCAGACAGGTTGATTTCGATTCGATCGCGCAAGCGTCGCAGCGCGTAAGGACGTTTTTCGCCTGGATTCAGCCCGAGTTCTTCCAGTGACTTGCTGACCTCCCGTTGTGCCACATTATCGCCGAGCGCGTAAGCGAGACGGTGCTGCATTTCGGTGGCGTCCTGCAAGTCGAGCATCTGGCGCACGGGTCGGTTAAAATCGTCCAGCGTGCAGACCTCGGCGGCAATACGCTCTTCTTCGCGGGTACTAGTGAGAAGCGAGACGGCGATAAAAACAAAGGCATTAGTGCTGATGGACAGCGCCATAACAGCGACCCAGTTCAGCTTCTGCGGCAATTCACCTACGTAAAATGAAGGAATCCAGTTGGCGTCAAGGAGATTGACCAAGGGGGCCAGCGAACCGGCCGCCCACACCAACAATCCGGCAGTGAGGCCGGCAATAAACCCCGTGCTATTGGCCCGAGGCCAGTACAACACGGCCAGTACGCCCGGGAAAAACTGCATGCAGCCCGACACGGCGGCAATCCCCAGTTCGCTTAAGGTATGGCGATCGGGAATCAGATAGTAAAAACCGTAACCTGCCAGAATAATAACCAGAATCAGCGCGCGCCGGGTCCACAGTAGCCAGGAGTAGATGTCGGTTTTGCTGTCGGGTTGATACAGCGGCAGCACTAGATGGTTCAGGCTCATCGAGGCCAGCGCGAGGGTGGCGACGATAATGGCGCCGCTGGCTGCTGACAGGCCGCCAATAAAGACCAGTTGTGACAGCCAGCGTTGCCCCGTCTCAAGACCTATAGCCAGTGAGTAATAGTCTGCGGTGGTATTTAACTGCATGGCTTCGCCAGCCCACAATAAGGGAAATACCGGCAAGCTAATTAACAGCAGGTACAGCGGCACCGCCCAGCTGGCAATGCGCAGGTTCCTTGGCTGGGGGTTTTCGGCAAACAGCAGATGAAAGAAATGCGGCAGGCACACGGCGGCAGCAAAAAACATCACCAGCATCATGCGCGTGCTGTCGCCACCGGCAGGTCGGTTGAGCGCCTCCACAAGCACGTCTTGTGTGGCAAGCCATTGTTGCATACCGGCGAAGTCATCGAACACCAGATACACCGAAGCGATACCGGCTACCAGTAGGGCGACGAGTTTAACAACGGATTCAAAGGCAATGGCGGTAACCAGCCCGCGGTGGCTTTCCCGCGAACCGAGATTGCGAGAACCAAACAAAATGGTGAACACACTAATCACCACGCAGAATAACAAGGCCAGAGCATCGCGTTGGAAAGGAGCTTCGTCATTGCCGGGGTCCATGCTGGTTAATACCAGCATGGATTCGGACACTGCCTGAATCTGAAGCGTCAGCAGCGGCAGCATGGCGAGCAACATAAAGAAGGTCACCAGTGCCCCGGCCCATTGGCTGCGAAAGCGGAAGGTGAGTAAGTCTGCCAGCGAATTCAGCCGATAGCTTCGGCATATGCGCATCAGCGGCGATAACAGTAAGGGCGACACAATAAAGACCGCGGCGATGCCAAGGTAGTAATTCATGTAGCTGTAGCCGAAATTTTGCGCTAGCTCGACAATGCCATAGATACCGAAGGCGCTGACAAATACGGCCAACGAGAGCACGTAGGTCGCGGGGTGATCTATCACTGCGGCGGGGATGAGCTTGCGCTCAGCGGCGTAAGCTATTGCGAACAGCAGCAGCAGGTAACCAGTGCCAAGAGCGAACAGTATGCTCAAATCAAAGCTCATCGCGCGAGGTATCCAGTTGGCTGATATACACAAAGATAACCACACCGAACCAGATTAGGTGCGGGCGATACCAGGCAATACTGCCGTTCAGAAGCCATTGTTCCAAGGAGGGCGTGAACAGGAAAAAAACAGTAAACAGGAAAATGAGTGAAGAGTGGATATGCATGGACAAAACCTGAGATCAAGACCCTCATGGTACTTGAGTGCTTCAGTTTTTGTAAAACACCGATTGCGGTACACCCATTGCGCGCGGTATGGCCTCGGGATTCCAATGCTCGACGCCCCACTGCAGAATTCGAGTGGTGCTGGTTGCGAAGGTTTGCGGTGGCTGTGCCTGATTTAAAAAGCGCAGTGCGAGCAGCAAGTTTTCGCAGGCCCGGCTGTCGTCGACGGCCGAGGCGAAAGTCTGCTTGCTCAGTTTGTGGCCGTCATCACCTAAAATGACCGGGAAGTGCAGATATGACGCAGTGGTGAGATAAAGCAATGACTGCAGATAGAGCTGTCGCGGCGTTGACACCCATAGATCCGAGCCTCGTACCACGTGACTGATCTCCTGAAACGCGTCATCGACAACCACTGCCAGTTGATAGGCGTAGTGGCCGTCGCGGCGTTTGAGGGTGAAATCACCGACCTCGTTCAGCAGATGCTGGCGTAGGGTGGGCTGCAATCGGTCTGTCGCCGTGATTAACGCGTTAGGCACTCGCAGGCGAATAGCGCAATCGTGTTGATCGACGGCAGCAGTGCACTCGCCGTGATGCAATCCGCCCGCTGCCCGCAGCTGGCGGCGTGAGCAGCTGCAGTAGAAGGCGTGACCACCGTTTAGCAATAGGGCAAGGGCATCGTTATAGGCGGAGTGTCGGCTGCGCTGCTCGAGCACTTCGCCGTCCCAGTGCAGGCCGTGACGGCGAAGTGTGTTTAGAATGCGCTGATCGGCGCCGGCAATTTCGCGCGGCGGATCAATATTCTCCATGCGCAGCAACCACCGCCCGCTAGCAGCGCGCGCGTCCAGAAAGCTGGCGAGAGCACCGATCAGCGAACCAATATGCAATGGGCCAGTAGGGGAGGGGGCAAAACGACCTGTATAGGGCGTATTAAGCTGGCTCATAATAGTGATGGGGCGACCGAGGTCGCCCGGGAAGGATTAGCCGTGTTCTTGCTTTTCCTTTATTTCGTCCAGCGTTTTGCAATCGATACACAGGCTGGCGGTAGGACGCGCTTCTAGGCGCTTAATACCAATTTCTACGCCGCAGGTATCGCAAAAGCCGTAATCGTCGTTGTCGATCAGGTTGAGTGTTGAGTCAATCTTTTTGATCAGCTTGCGCTCGCGATCACGGGTGCGCAGCTCTAGACTGAATTCCTCTTCCTGGGTGGCGCGGTCGGCTGGATCTGGAAAATTTGCAGCCTCGTCCTTCATATGGGAAACCGTGCGGTCAACTTCTTCCATCAGCTCGGATTTCCATTTGCGCAGAATGGCGCGGAAATGGTCCTTCTGCTGGTCGTTCATGTACTTTTCGCCCTTTTTCGGTTTGTAGGGCTCGAAGTTTTTGAACACTCCCGCTTCTTTTTGCTTTGCTGGCATTGATTCAATCTCTCCATCAACGACTGGATAAGCGCCGTGACAGAAGCGATGCAACTGCCACCCCCGGCGCTAAAGCGGCAAAGCTACCAGATAAATCCCAATCGCGCCATAAAAATAGGCCACGAGGGCTGTGTAGCGCGGCGATGCCGATAAAATGTGAGTGCGCAGTATAGGTCAGATTTCGATTTCTTTAGCCGGCCTGTGTCACTTGGGGTACTGCTGGTAACATAGCGTATTTTTTGGGGGAGCCTCTGGAAATGCGACGTTACGCTGATCGGCTGCGGGATATCGAACCTTTTCGGGTAGTGGAGGTGCTTGCCCGGGCCAAGCAACTGGCAGCCCAGGGGCGGGATATTGTGCGCTTGGAGGCGGGTGAGCCTGATTTTTCTACCGCAGCGCCAATTATTGCGGCAGCCCAAGCGTCGCTGGCACGAGGCGAAACCCACTACACGCAGGCGGCGGGTATTCCGGAATTGCGGCAAGCGATCTCTCGCTATTACAAAGCAGATTACGGTGTCGACGTTGCCCCTGAGCGCATCATGATTACGCCGGGGGCCTCCGGCGCGCTGTTGCTGGTTTCCGGACTGCTACTCAATCCCGGTCAGGGCATTCTAATGACGGATCCCGGTTACCCTTGCAATCGAAACTTTTTCCGCTTGGTGGAAGGTGAAGGGCAGCTGGTGCCGGTTGGCCCGGAAGACCGCTACCAATTGAATGCTGCGAAAGCCGAAGCCGCTTGGCGCGATAACACCGTGGGCGCCATTGTTGCGTCGCCCGCCAACCCTACCGGTGAAATTTTGAGCGCTGATGAATTGCGCGACCTTCACTCACTTTGCGAGCGCAAGAACGGCAGTCTGATTGTGGACGAGATTTATCACGGACTGGATTACGACGAAAAGGCAGCCAGTATTCTTTCCATTACCGACGACGCCTTTGTCATCAATAGCTTCTCGAAATACTTTGGTATGACCGGTTGGCGGCTCGGCTGGCTGGTGGCGCCGCTAGACGCCATTCCCCACTTGGAGCGAATGGCCCAGAACCTGTTTATTTCCATGTCAACGATGGCGCAGTACGCCGCACTTGCCGCTTTTGCGCCCGAGACAAGAATTATCCTGAATAATCGGCGCGACGAATTCCAGCGCCGACGCGATTACTTGCTGCCGGAGTTGCGTAAGCTGGGTTTCAATATTCCCAATACTCCTGCCGGTGCGCTTTATCTCTACGCCGGGATTGAGGCCTTTGGTGGCAATAGCACGAGCTTTTGTGTCGATATGCTGGAACAGCATGGAATATCGATCACCCCCGGCGCGGACTTTGGTCGTTTTCATGACCAGGAGCATGTGCGGTTTGCCTATACAACCTCTATGGATAGGCTGGAAGAGGCCGTAGCGCGCTTACGCAAGTTGTTTGGCTGAGGGCTGCCGGTTTGTAGATTGGCTAGCCAGAGCGACTATCCTGGGTCTGTGTGAATGCCAGATGACCTGAATTTCAGCTACAAAAAAGGCGCCACAGGGGCGCCTTGCTATCATGTTCTCTGATGATCAGGCAGCGGCGGCCTGCAATTCCAGTGTAAGCATATGCAGTCGTTGAGCCTGCATTTTTAGTGTGTATTCCAATTCTTTGAAGCGGCTTTTCAGCGATACTTCTTCCCATTTTTGCTGCAGCAACTCCTTGCTTTCTACTAGCTGCTGGTAACTGTCGGAATAGGCCTTTTGGCTTAACTGCTTCCACTCTTGCAGGCTGGCGGCAAATTGCTGGTACTCGTATTCTAGAAATTCGGTAACGGCGTTGACGTCGACAGCCTTGGCTTGTTTGAGTTTTTCTTCGGCGCGCTTGAATTGCATAGCAATAAGGGCGCGCTGGATTTTGAAGTTGGGAATCTTTTTCAAATCCGAGGCCAACCCAACCCAGGAACAGCTCTTAATCAACCATTTGGTTGGATCGAAATGCCACCAGCGAATGCCGTTGCGGTAGTCGTTCTGAAAAATATGGTGGTAATTGTGGTAGCCCTCGCCATAGGTAAATAGCGCAAGAATACCGTTGTCGCGGGCAGAGTTTTCATCAGTGTAGGGCTGGCGACCCCAAAAGTGGGCCAGCGAATTTATAAAGAAGGTTGTGTGGTGGCTGACCACCAAGCGTAAAACGCCGGCCAGCATAATGCCGCCCACGATATCGCCACAAGCCCAGCCTACCAACATGGCGGGTATGAAATTCATGGCCAGTGCAATTTTCATGTAGTGATTGTGTTGCCACATTACGATCTTGTCGCGTTGTAAGTCGCGAGCATTGGCAAAGTCGTCGCGCCCAGCAGGATAGTCGCGAATCATCCAGCCCATATGAGAAAACCACAGGCCTTTTTGGGCGGAGTAGGGATCGTGCTCGATGTCGTCAACATGGCGGTGGTGGCGGCGGTGACCAGAAGCCCAAATCAGAATGCTGTTCTGAAAAGCAGCGGCGCCAAACAGTGCATAAAACATCCGTAAAATGGGGTGAGCTTTGTAGGCATTATGTGCCCACAAACGGTGGTAACCCGCCGTGATGGCAATACCGTTGGCGCCGAGGATGAACACAAAGCCAGTCCATTGGCTCCAGTGATAGCCAGTAGTAAATCCGTACCAAGGAACCGCAATCAGGGCGATAGCCATGGTGATCACAAACATCATAGTCTGCGCCCACAGGATTGGCGGTTTGTGATTAGACTCTTTATTTTTCTTTTGGGAATCAGACATGGGAATTGAATGCTCACTTCGCAATGACAGCTAAGGGGGCAATAATACCGAAAGCTGCCCGCGGGGGATATAGGGGTTTTCGGTAGAACTGCCTGAAGAAACCGGTCATTTCATGATTCTCGAAAGCGCCCGGGGGTGGTGCCGGTCCAGCGCCTGAAGGCGCGGTGGAAGGCACTGGCGTCGTCGAAACCCAGGCGCTCGGCGATCTCCGCAATATTCAGCTTGCTGTGGCGGAGCAGGGTTTCCGCCTGCTGAAAGCGATGGCGGTCCCTTATTTCCTGAAAGCTGCTGTGCTCCTCAGCCAATTGGCGGCGCAGGCTTCTTGCTGACATCGCCAATTGCTGGGCCGCTTGATTCTGGGTCAGTTGCTGGGTCGCGAAGCTCGCGTCCATTAACAGTCCAAGGCGGTGGCTCAGGCTGGCATTTCGGTTGGCGTCCATCTCTCGTAGCCCGATCAACTCGTAGGCAGCGCGCGCCAGAAAGCTATTGAGCTGCTGGGCGTCGCGGCGGATGGGCCACTGCAGGCAGGCGCGGTCGAAGTAGAGACGGTTGGCGGCCGCGCCGAAATGAATCTGGCTTTGAAATATGCTTTGAAATTTGTCGGTATTAACCCGCTCGGGGCCGCAGAGCTCAACCCGCCGGATCGGTAGCGCTTGCGCGACCAGCCATGCGCAGAGGCGCTGATAGGTAGACAGGGCGCCGGCAATACCATTTTGTCGGTTAAAAACATTGGCACTACGGCGCGCGCCTGAGGGGTAACTAAGCCAAGCATTGCGGTCACCGTCAACGCCATAGAGTGTCGAATGTTTATGACCATTGAGAACTTCAAAGAAGCGGCCGGCTTCGTGCAGCGCCTGTTGCAGGCTGGAGCAGGCGGTCATGACCCTGCATAACAAGGCAAAGCTGCCGGGAGGCATTTTCCAGTCGGGGTAAAAGCCCAGGCATTCGTCGTTTAGCGTCTTGGCCAACGCGCCGTATAGACGGGAATAGGTGGCGGCGTCGAGTGATTCTGGCAAAGGGAATTCCACTCTGGCGTCGTTGCAGAGGGCTTGGGGCTCGTGGCCTTGGGCGAGCGCTAGGCGCAGCAGCTTCTCGGCGTTAGCGCATGGAATGCCCTCGGCTGGTGCTTGGGTAGCAGGGGTAAGAATCACGGCGTTAGCCTAAACGAGAGTTGGCCAGATAGGCAATGTTTTCAGGCCATTGCGGACGTACCCCAGAGTTTCGATCCTTCGCATAATGAAAACGAGTGCGGCTTTAGAGGCCGCTGTGAAATTTAAGGGTGGCACCCGCCGCGCCGATATAGGAGGCAGTATGGCCTGGGATTTTTCTACCGACCTGGATTTTCAGTTGGAGCTCGACTGGATGCGGGGTTTTGTCGACAACACGCTGATACCTCTGGAGCTGTTAATCACGGGTTTGAATCAAGCCGAGCTGGATGCCCTGTGGGCACCCTTAAAGAAAATCGTTAGGGCTCGCGGTCTTTGGGCGGCACATCTGGAGCCAGAACACGGTGGTCAGGGCATGGGTCAGCAGCGGCTCGCGCTGATGCATGAAATTTTGGGGCGCTCCGAACTAGCACCGGAAATGTTCGGTTGTCAGGGTCCGGACTCCGGCAACGCCGAGTTGATAGCGGTGGGGGCCACTGAGGCGCAAAAACAGCGCTGGCTATATCCACTGCTATGCAGCCAAGCGCGCTCGGCCTTCTGCCTCACTGAACCCCACACTTCCGGCTCGGACCCCACCGGAATTGCTACGCGTTGTGAACGCGAAGGCGATGAATGGGTGTTAAACGGTGAGAAGTGGTTTTCTTCCAATGCCTCGGTGGCGGATTTTCTGGTGGTGATGTGTGTGACTGATCCGCAGGCGCCGCCGCACAAACGCGCCGCCATGGTAATCGTGTCCAAGGGAACCCCAGGTTTGGAGCTGCTGCGCGATGTGCCAACCATGCACCACCCCGGCGAGGTCGACGACGACTTTCTGATGGATCGCATTGGCGGTCACACCCATCTTCGTTTTACTAATTGCCGGGTGCCGCTGGACCATATGATTGGTGAGCCCGGTGAAGGTTTTTTGCTGGCGCAAAAACGCCTCGGCGGCGGTCGTATTCATCACGCCATGCGAATGATTGGCCAATGCCAGCGCGCTTTTGACATGATGTTGGAGCGGGCGGCGTCGCGTCACAGTCGTGGACAGCCGCTCGCAAAGCAGCCAATGGTGCAGGATATTATTGCTGAAAGTTATAGTGAGCTAGAGATGATTCGGCTGTTTGTCATGAAGGCGGCTTGGACCATGGATAGCAAAGGTGCTTACAGCAAGGAATCGCGAACCGAGATTTCGGCGGTGAAGTTTTCTACGCCGCGTATCCTGCTAGGCGTGATTGATCGCGCCATACAACTGCATGGCGCGCTGGGTTATACCTGCGATATGCCACTCGAAGGCATGTATCGTTCAGCTCGGGCGCTGCGTCTGGCCGACGGCGCCGATGAAATCCACAAGCAGAGCGTGGCGCGACTGTTGTTGGAAGAAGTCGAGGCTGTTGAAGGCTGGCCTAGCGAGCATGTTCCTAGTAAGAGAGCGAAGGCTCGCGAGCAGTTTGGGCACTTAATCACGCAGGCACAGGCACAGGCAAAAGCGACGGCAAAGAAAGCATGATGGAATTAAAAGGCATTGAGATTGATGCGGTGACCGCGTGGCTGGAAACCCATCTCGCGGGGAGTAAGCCGCCCTACAGTTTCGACTTGATCGCGGCAGGTGGCTCTAATTTGACCTATAAGCTGACGGATGCTGTAGGCACAGTCTACGCGCTGCGCCGGCCGCCAGTGCGCGGAGTCCTTGCAACCGCCCACGATATGAGTCGGGAGTGGCGGATTATGGATGCGCTGCATAAAAATACCGACATCCCGGTACCGGCAACCTTGGCTTATTGTCAGGATGCTGAGGTGAGCGGCGCCGAGTTCTATGTTATGGACTTTGTCGACGGTTTGATTTTGCGCGACCAGAAAAGCACTGCTGTTATCGACGACAAGATCGCGGCGACGGCGACTGAGTCGCTGGTTGATGTTCAAGTCGCGTTGCATACACTCGATATAGACGCCGTTGGGCTGGGTGATCTGGGTAAACGCGAAGACTATTTGCAGCGCCAATTGAAGCGCTGGCGCAAACAGGCAGAGGCGGTAAAAACCCGTGACCTGCCTTTGCTGGAAAGTTTGCACAGCCAGCTAGAATCATTGGCGCCACCGTCGAGTCGACCCGCGGGTCTCGCTCACGGCGATTACCGCTTTGATAATTGTGTCTTGGCTAAAGACGGGCGTATTGCTGCAGTGCTGGACTGGGAGCTGTGCACCTTGGGTGACCCAGTGGTGGATTTTTTTTGGTCTCTACAATACTGGGCAGAGCCGGGTGAACAGCTCAGTTTTTTACAAAGTCCGCCGACGCTGAATCCGCTGTTTCCAAAGCGGGAATACGTAGCAAAGCTGTATGCGGAAAAGTCGGGCTACACGCTTGATGAGCAGAACTATTATTCCGCCTTCGGCTGGTGGAAGATGGCCTGCATTGTCGAGGGCGTTTATGCGCGTATGAAAAAGGGTGCAAGCGGCGGCATGAAAACCGCGCCGGTCGATCAGGTGGGAGCGATGGTCGAAGCCTATCTTCGCGAGTCGCAACGTCACCTGATAAGCTGAACTAGAGCGAAGTTAAAACAACAATAATTGGGACAAGGCATGCCCAACAAGCTTGTAGACCGTATTGACCGCGTTTTTGAACATCTGGCTGGCTGGGCCATCCACAATCGTTGGGTGGTGGCCCAGTTCAGTCTTGTCTTGCTTGGCGGAGGTCTTTTTTTCGCTACCAAAGTCGTCAGCGACAACAGTCTGGACACGTACTTTGACCGCAGCGACTCGGCCTATACCTCCTATATAGAATATCTCGACGAATTTGTGTCAGATTAAGTCGGGTACATCCTGTTCCGCGTGCCGGACTCCGCATACGGTGTCTTCGATCTTGACGCGATGAAAAAAATCAGCTTGCTGACCGAGCGGCTCGAAAATGAAGTGCCCTTTGTGCGCGAAGTGACCAGCCTGAGCAATACGTAATTTATACGGGCCGACGAGGACACCATTGACGTTGGCAAGCTGATGCGTAAGTTGCCGGAAACTCAGGAGCAATTGCTGGAAATTCGTGAGCTGGTGATGAGCAGGCCCTTATATGTCGATTACCTGATCGATAAAACCGGGCAGTACTCGGCCATTATTCTGGAAATGAACAAAAGCAGTGTCGATCAGCTTGAAGACATTATGTTCGACCCGGAAAAGGGTACGGCGCTGGATAACCTCTACCCGCAGGTAACCGATACGGCCATTCGCAATATAATCTCCAGTCCTGAATTTGCCGGTATTGAGTTTTTCCAGACTGGCGATGTGGCCATGAACGCGGCCTATAACAACGTGTTCATGAGTGACTCGTCGGTGGGCATACCCCTGACGTTTTTGCTGCTGGCTGTATTCTCACTGATTCTTTTCCGAGCCAGCATGCTTGGACTGATCGGGCCGCTGGCGGTAGCGGCAAGTCAAAAAAACAATCTGACAAGCCCTATGTGCAACCCTTCGTATTCAAAGTGGTGGACTGGTGCGCCGAGGTTAGCGTTCGTTATCCTAGGCGACTGGTGGCCGGTGGCGCAGTGATTCTGGCGGTCAGCTTCATCGGTTTGACCTTTGTGAAAGTAGAATTTAATTTCCTGAAAGAATTCAAACCCCACGTCGAGTGGCGCAAACACACTGAGATTGTTGAGGATGTTATGGGCGGCATTCTGAGAGTTGTTTATATTTTTGACACCCAGCGCTCCGATGGCATAAAAGACCCTGAGTTCCTCTAAGCCCTGCAAGGACTACAGGAATTCAGTGAGGCTCAACCTTTCGTCAAAAATTCATTCTCGGTGGTCGATTTGCAGAAGGACATCAACCGCAGTTTTCACGCCGATGATCCCCAATACTATCGGCTTGCCGAAAACCAGAATCAGATATCCCAGTACTTTTTTGTCTATGAATTATTCGGTGGTAAAGAGGTCTACGATTTTGTGTCGCATGACTACGCCAAGGCGGTGGTGGAATTGCGGGTTTCTATGACTGATTCACGCAACCTGAAAAAATTGCTTGGTGATATCGATGGCTACCTCGAGCAGAACCCTGTGCCCGGGACGGTTGTTAAAAAAACCGGTGTCGGACTCATGTGGGTCAAGATGGCTGAATACATCAGTCGCACCCAGATCGTGGGATACAGTCTGATCTTTCTGGGGGTGGCCGTTATTCTGTGCATTGCATTCGGCTCGATCAAAGTGGGCATGCTAGCCATGATTGCCAATATTGCTCCGGTCGTGGTGGTGCTGGGCGCGATGACCTGGCTGGGCATGCACTTGGATTACGTTAAGCTGCTGTTGGCAACGATTGCGATCGGGATAGGGGTAGACGATACCATTCACCTGATGATCAATTTGCGCAGGCAGTTTTTGAAAACCGGAAACCATGAAAAAGCCGTGGTGCTGGCTTTGAAAGATGTAGAGCCAGCGCTGCTGATTACCACGATTATTCTGGTGGGCGCATTTTCCTGCTACCTGCTATCGAGCATGGCGATTATTTCCAGTTTCGGCGTTCTTTTGTCGGCAGCCATTGTTGTGGCGCTGCTGGCGGACCTGCTGTTTATGACGGCTTTAGTGTTGTTGACCAAGCGGAAACGTCGAAACAGTAGTTGCGGGAAGCGACTGCCCAAGCGTCAGCGTTTGCTGCCGGGCAGGCCAAAGACTTAGGCCTGAAACAGTGATTTTGACGACGCTGGTATTGGCCACGGGTTTTGGTGTGTTGGGCTTCTCGGATTATCTGGGTCAAGCCGAAGTTGGGGCGTAAATGCGCTCTTTTATGTGCGGCAGCAGGTAGTGTGGCCTAGTTGCTCTCGCGAGCAAGACTCGCTCCCACCATTGCGGCAACACTTTGTGGGCCCCGGCCCTGCCGGCGAAAATTTATTACTCGCGGATGCCATTAACCATCGCTTTTGCGCTATTGATGGCATAGCGAGGGAAGTCGATTTTCTCCGGGGCGATCATCAGTGCGATGCCAATACCGTCGAACACGCCGCGTCAACCAGCCGCGATAGCGTCTGCATCAGTGCTAGCTGCGAATACCTTCTGTTTTATTCCCAGTCGCACAAGGTACTGCCAGTACAGTCTGAAATACTTCGTATTGCTGGCGCATCAATTCCCTAAACCGGGGCAGGTAGGGAGCTTGTGAAAAAAAGTCGAGAAAGAGCTGGTTGTATTGGCCCAGTTCGAGGATGAGTTCTTCGTGGTTTTGCAGTACGGCGATAAGTTGCGTGTAGGCCGATTGCTTGGGATCAATGGAGATGTGTATGCGGTCGATATTATTATCCAGAAAGCTGCTCAGCACGCCAATCAGCAGGTCTTCCTTGCTGTTGAAGTGGTGGTAAACGCCGCCCTTACTCAGGCCTGACGCTTCGACGAAATCATTCATCCGTGCCGCGGCCACCCCTTTGTCGAGCAGCACTTCGATTGCTGCATCAATGATTTTCAGGCGGCGCTCATCAGAATTCATATTGGATACTCAGGGTTGCGGCTTCTTCGGCCGGGACGATGGGGATCGCTATGTCCACTTCGCTGAGGTCCGCAAAGCTCAGTGCCAGCGAGGTGTTCCAGTAGTCATTCCACTGGTACTCCGCGAGTACGGTGAAACTGGAAAAGCGAGGACTGGAGGCCCAATTACCCAGCAGACTCATCACCAGGTCGTCATTGAGATAGGTTTTGCGCCAGCCGAGTGTTACTGCCTGAATGTTCTGTTCGGGCGCTGCTTCGTTGTTAACGTGAGTACCCCAAATGCCGACGTTAAATAGATGATTGCCGCTGTTGGTGTACTCAATGCCCAATGCGGCATCAAAGCGCTCGGTAGATTCGCCGCTGATAGCTATTAATTGCTGGTCGCGGTGGGCGATCTCGGCTTTAAGCAGCAGGCGGCCAAGGGCGATGGAGGTGGCAAGGCCTGCCATATCGAATTCGGCGAGTTCCGCGCGAATACCAAAACCGGGAACTGGCGTGAGTGCCACAAGGGCCGGACCCAGTAAGGCGGTCAGCGGGATGTTGGCGTTACCTTGATTCAGAGTGGGGCCAAAGTAGACGGGCGTTGGGGTATTGTCGTAAAGCCTCGTATACATCACGCTTACATCAACGCGGCTGCCGTGCCACTTGTAGCGTAGGCCCCATTCGGCGTCGACGCTGAGATCCGCTGGCGGATAACCGGAGGCGATCTCAAAAGTGAGACGGTGGTGCTGAAAAATATCGGTTCGTGCTTCGGGGGTATAGAAAGCCTGCAGCTGGCTGCCGCTGAAAAAGCATTCGCCGACCAGCATATCCTGTGGCTGGCGTACGTTGCCTTAGTCGGTGAGCAGTTGTTCGGTATAGTCAAAGGGCGTCACGATGTCGGTGACGAAAGTTCCTTCGACCGTGCCCCAAATCAGTGTTTTCCGGCCGACCGTGGTGGTGCAGGAGTTTTTGCTGTTCTGCGGCTGATCGGCGATGTCCCGCAGAGCACTCATAAAACTCAGATACTCGACGAGCTGCACTGATGCATATTTCACTTCTGCGACCTCGGCATCGGTGTCAACCTGCAAGGGATCGTCGTCGCCCGCTAGGCCGTAAGAGAATGCATCGTCTTGCAAGAGATCGTTGCTGTTGTCGAAGTTCTGGCTTAGTTCGGATTCTCTTGGAAGGGTACCAAAGTTGGTTTTGAGGGCAATGCCACCCTAGGTGAAGTCGCTGGAGTAGTAAACGCGCTCGAAGCTGTCCTGGCTGCGTGCAATGCTCCGGCGGAGCGCACGCTCTGCTTCACTGTCGGAAAAATCTGCCCCGATGAGTTTTTTGGCGATTAGCGTGTCGCCCTCTGCAATTTGGTAGCGCGCGTTGTAGAGGCTATCAACCTGCGTTATGCGAGAGATTGGGCTGTCGATCTCGCTGAGGCTGGCCTGCTCGATGTCTTTGTGGAGGGCTGCCAGTGTGCGCAGGGCGCTTTCGGAAAATACATCGCCGGATGCGTGGCGATAAACGATATAGACGCCCTCGTCGCTGCCAAATTGGCGGCGGAAGGCATCGCGAATCTGGAGGGGCGGAGCATCGTCTTCAAACCAGACTTCCGGCGACATATTGACCGCGAAGTGTTGTTTGATACCCATGCCGGCAAAGATCGACATGGCGATAAGCAGCAGCAAGCAGAGCCAGCGGTAGGGGATTAGTGCGCCGGGGAGCCGCTCGAAGAGGTTGTTGAGGCTAAAAAGCAGTTGCTGCACGAAGGTGCTCCAAGACTAAAAGGCGTAGTCGTTCAGGTTGCAGACCAACTGGTCGGTTTTCAATGATTTGTTTGGGAATAGTTAGGCTTTGCCGGCACCGCGGCACTTATGTGGGGCTACAATGCGGTTAGGAAGGGGGCGGGCGCCTCCCTTCCTGTTGCAGTGGTATTAGCTGGTAGTTGCGCGAATGATCCACGCAGTAAAGCGCGCAAACACATCCACTACTGCATTTTTCAAATCCGCAAACCAGCCTTGTTCCTGGCGCAGGTCGTGGTCTTCATGCGCACGCTCGATGATAAAGGCCTGCACTTTTCGGGCTTGCTCGGCGTCCAGTACTTCGTCAAAGCGCGGCATGCCAGCTTTTTCCATCAAACCATCGAGCACTACGGCATTGAAGTTTTCGTGCCAAATTGCTTCCAGATGACGTAGATCCGGAACCGAGCCGTCGCCTAAGGCATCGGCGCCATGACAGCGTGCACAAAAGCGCTGGAATAAATCCCGGCCTTCTTTCACCTCGTCTTCACTCAGTCCCAAGCTGGGCGGAGGTAGCGGTTTATCGGCGACCACAACCGGCGGCAGTGACGCGCTGCCTGACAGTTTGAAGGCCATAATGCGATTATTGGGATTGGTCGTGGGGTAGGACTTGCCGGTATTCATGGTGAGGGCGCCACCGCGGCCGACTGCCACCGCAATGTATTGCTCGCCATTTACGCGGTAGCTAACGGGGCCGGGGAGGACGCTGTTCTGGGTGTCGAAGGTCCACAGAATTTCGCCTTTGTCGGCGCTCACGGCGAGAAAGCGGCCGTCAGAGGTGCCTTGAAAGACGAGGTCGCCGGCAGTGGCTAGCACGCCGCCATTGTGAATGTTCGGGTGCGGCAATTTCCAAGCGACCTGCTGTTTGACCGGGTCCCAGGCCAGCAAATGTGCCTTGGGCAGATACTTTAACAGGGCTTGGGTAAAGCGCTGGGAAGCACCGTCTTGGGTGAGTTTGTAGCCGGTATTGAAGTGGCGCTTCAGGTGTTTGTAGTCTGGTGCTTTGATTTCATCAAAGGGCATGCCCATATCCAGCTCGGGAATATAGAGGTAGCCGGTTTTTGGGCTGTAGGCCATAGGCTGCCAGTTGTGGCCGCCGATGGCAGAGGGGTAAACAATGGCGGCTTTGCCGTCGTAGTCCTGACCTTCGTTTTCTACCGGTCGGCCAGTGTCCATATCGTAGTGGCTGGCCCAGGTTACCGTGGTAAAGGGCTCGGCGGAGAGTAATTTACCGTCGGCGCGGTCGATAATATAAACAAAGCCCGCTTTGGGTGCGTGCAGAATGACCTTGCGCAGCTCGCCCTGCCAGGGAATGTCGGCCAGGGTAATTTGCTGCGACGCGGTATAGTCCCAGTTGTCGGCCGGTACTTCCTGATAATGCCAAATGTATTCGCCGGTATCGGGATTCAAGGCCAGTACCGAGCTCAGGTAGAGATTGTCGCCGCCGCCGGGGCTGCGAATACGACGGTTGTGGGGGGCGCCATTGCCGACGCCAATATAAAGCTGATCCAGCTCCTGATCGTAGACGATCGCATCCCAAGAGGTGCCGCCGCCGCCGTACTGCCACCATTCACCGTTCCAGGTTTTGGCAGCCCGTTCCATCGCGTCGTTTTCAAAGCCGTCGGCGGGGTTGCCGGGAATGGTGTAAAAGCGCCAGACCATCTCGCCCGTGTCGGCGTCGTAGGCACTCACATAACCTCGGGTGCCAAACTCGGAGCCGCCATTACCGATAAAGACTTTGCCCTTGGCCACCCGGGGCGCGCCGGTGATGGAGTATTGCTGCTTGGGATCGGTGGTTTGGGCAGACCACACTTGTTTGCCCGTTGCTTGTTCAATGGCGATCAGTCGACCGTCCACGGTGCCGAGAAACAGTTTATCTTCCCAGGCGGCCAAGCCTCGGTTTACCACGCCACAGCAGGCGGAAATGCTTTTTTCGCGGGGTACTTCGGGGTCAAAGCCCCAGATCAGCTTGCCGGTGGCGGCATCCACGGCGTAGGCGGTGCTCCACGCACCGGTGAAATACATCACGCCGTCGATGACCAGCGGTGTAGTTTCCAGACCTAGGTGGGTGTCGGTCTCAAAAAACCAAGCCAGACCTAGTTCCTGTGCGTTGCCGACATTGATCTCATCGAGCGGCGAAAAGCGCTGTTCCTTGTAGCTGCGGCCGTAGCTGAGCCAGTTATCGCTGTCTTGATCCGCCGCGAGCAGTCGCTCCTGACTAACCGGCCCAGCATGCGCGCTGAGGGCAAGAGACAGTGATAAGCATATTAAGGTTAGTATTCGATGAGTCATGGGCAATGGTCTTATGGTTGTCGAAAAATTGTGGACTAGTTAAACACTAGCCACAGTGTGAGGCCAGCGCTGACAACGCAGCGGCTCGCTTTTGGCCGGATTTGTAGGTCAGTGTGTATAATACCTGTCCATTTTAGGTAAGTGCCTTACAAGGCTGTTAACTGAGTAGATATGCAAATACAGCAGATTATTGAACGCAAACTCACGGCCGAGCTGAGCCCCGATCTGCTGGACGTGGTCAACGAGAGTCATATGCACTCAGTGCCCGCCAACTCCGAAACCCATTTCAAAGTGGTGGTGGTGGCCGCGTCTTTTTCCGGAATGCGCAAGGTGGCTCGGCATCAGAAAATCTATGGCGTGCTGAAAGACGAGTTGGCTGGCCCTGTGCATGCGCTGGCGATGCACACCTACACGCCCGATGAGTGGCAAGAACGGCAGGCACAGGCACCGGCGTCGCCCGAATGCCTCGGTGGCAGCAAGCAGGGCGGGCAGCAATAGGGTGGCAAGGGAAAAGATGTCGGAGATTGTAGTAGCGGCCCTGTACCGCTTTGTCAGCCTTGAAGATTTCCATGAGCTACGTGAGCCCTTGCTGCAGTTTTGTCTCGATCGCGATGTGCGCGGGACCTTGCTGCTGGCCCACGAGGGGATTAACGGCACCGTTGCTGGCACGCGTCAGGCGATCGACGAGGTCTTGGCCTATTTGCGCGCCGACCCGCGTTTGGCTGCGCTGGATGCGAAGGAATCGATCGATAGCGAGCAGCCCTTCTACCGAATGAAGGTCAAACTTAAAAAAGAAATAGTGACCATGGGGGTGGATGACATCGACCCCAACGAAGTCGTGGGTACTTACGTCAAAGCCCAAGATTGGAATGCCCTGATTTCTGATCCGGAGGTGCTGTTGATTGACACCCGCAATGACTACGAAGTCGAGATTGGCAGCTTTAAAGGTGCGATCGATCCGCACACGAAAACCTTTCGCGAATTTCCGGACTACGTAAAACAGAATATTGACCCCGGCAAACACAAAAAGGTCGCGATGTTCTGCACCGGCGGCATCCGCTGCGAAAAAGCGTCGTCGTACATGAAGCAACAGGGTTTTGAAGAGGTTTACCACCTCGAAGGCGGCATTCTCAACTATCTGGAGGAAACAACCGCCGAGCAGAGCCTGTGGCAGGGTGAATGTTTTGTATTCGATAACCGCGTTACCGTTAAACATGATCTCAGCGCTGGCAGCTTTGACCAGTGCCACGGCTGCCGTCGGCCGATCAGTGACGATGACAAACGCAGCCACACCTTTGAAAAAGGTGTGGCCTGTCCGCATTGCTTTGATGAGTTGAGCGAAGATCAAAAGATGCGCTTTCGTGAGCGTCAGAAACAGGTGGAACTGGCCACGCAGCGCCAACAAACCCATATTGGTGCGCCTCCCCCCGCACGGCAATTGCGGGGCAAGTAATTCCCGTCGCTTGAAGGGCCGCCAAAGAGAGCCACCAGAGGAGCAGTGTGTATGAGTTCAATGACCATTGAAAAAGTGCCGCTCCCCGAGGACGCGCTGCTGAACATCTATCATGGTGCGGACGCGTTCACCGATTGCTATACCACGCGCATTCCCTTTCCGGTTTCTCACGGCGATTTTATCGTCAGTTTTTATACTACGTGGCTCTTCAAACTCGAGCGCTTTTTAATTGGCTTTCTGGGTGGGTATCCGGCGACCGACAGTGACGCCGAAGCACTTGCAAGCGGCGCCGCTGATTGCTTTTCAGCCTGGCGGGTAGAGGCAAGTACGACGGATCAAATACTGCTGTCGGATTTGCGCGGTCGAACCCGATCTTGGCTAATGGTGAAGCATGCTGCCTCTAGTTTTGAAAGGGACAGTTTTGAAAGGAACAGTTTAGAAACGATTTTGTATTTTGGCTCGGCAGTGGTGCTGGTGGAAAATTCACGCACGGGCAAGAAAAGTATGGGTTTGCTATTTGATGCCTTAAGCGGCTTCCACAAACTCTATTCGGTCTTATTACTTAAGTTGGCAGCGGGAAAATTGCTCCGCGGTAAGTGAATTAGACGGTCAATCGAATAATTTGGCGAGCAGGGTAGGAACGGCGGTTTCGACTTTCAAAATCCGCTCGCCGATGCTTATCGTCTGCATGCCCGCAGCCTTTAATTTATCAATTTCGTAGGGAATGAAACCACCTTCGGGGCCCACCGCCAAAACCGTAGGGCTCTGCTCTGCACTTGGTGTCGACTCGGCGTTATAGGGGTGGGCAACGAGCGCGCGGGTATTGTTCGTAATCGCAGCTAAACGGTCTTCAACAAAGGGTTTGAAACGCTGCTCAATCTGCAGTTCTGGCATGATTGTATCACCCGCCTGCTGCAGACCTTCGATAAAATAATCGCGCACTTTGTCCGGTGCTAGCAAGGGACTCTGCCAGTAAGATTTTTCAACGCGGTAGCTGTTTAGCAAAATCAATTTCGGCACGCCCAGCTCGGCGATAGTGCGGCACAGCCTGCGGGCCGCTTTGGGTCGTGGCAGTGCAAGAATAAGGGTTAGTGGCAGCTTGGCTGGCGGTGGTTCGTCACAGCAAACGTTCAGCTCGATCGAATCGTTAGTGAGCGCAGTGATGGTAGCCAGCCCAAGCTTGCCGCCAATAATACCGACTTTGATCGACTCGCCCGTTTTGGCGCGCAGGATGTCGCGAATATGTTCGAAGCGGGCGCCGCTAATGTGCGCGACGCCGCTTGCGTCCAGCTCGCGTACTTCCAGCAAAATACAATTCACGGGGCGCTTTATGCTGCGCTGGGCACGGCCCAGAGGTCGTAGTCGTCGGCGCCGATAATATCTACCAGCAAGGCATCACCGGGCTGCAGATCAGTTACACCGTCGAGGTAAACCTTGCCATCGATCTCCGGCGCGTCGGCGTAGCTGCGGCCAATGGCGCCGTCTTCATCAACTTCATCGATAAGGACTTCTAACTGTTGGCCAATTCGTTCCTGCAGTTTTGCTGCGGAGATGCGCTGCTGGGTTTCCATAAAGCGGTTCCAGCGATCCTGTTTGAGGTCGTCGGCCACCGGGTCAGGCAGTTCGTTTGCAGTGGCACCGTCAACGGGTGAGTACTGAAAACAGCCGACACGATCGAGCTGGGCTTCTTCGAGCCAATCCAACAGCATTTGAAAATCTTCTTCGGTTTCACCGGGGAAGCCGACAATAAAGGTGGAGCGAATGACCAAGTCAGGGCAGATTTTGCGCCAAGCTTTGATACGCTCCAGTACTTTTTCTTGATTGCCTGGGCGCTTCATCAGTTTCAGTACGCGCGGGCTGGCGTGTTGAAAAGGAATGTCGAGGTAGGGCAGCAGCTTGCCTTCGGCCATTAATGGAATGACCTTGTCCACATGCGGGTAGGGGTAGACATAGTGCAGGCGGACCCACACGCCGAGCTCGCCCAACGCGACGGCGAGATCGAGCATGCGTGTTTCCAGAGCCTGACCGTCGACAAAATCCAGCTTGTATTTGAGGTCGACGCCGTAGGCGCTGGTGTCTTGGGAAATCACCAGTAATTCACGGGTGCCGCGTTCGACTAATTGTTTTGCTTCAGCCACCACGTCGCTGAGCGGGCGGCTGACCAGGTCGCCGCGCATGGACGGGATAATGCAAAAGCTGCAGCGATGGTTGCAGCCCTCGGAGATCTTCAGGTAGGAATAATGCCGTGGCGTCAGCTTGATGCTGGGCATCAGGTCCATGTGCGGGTCGTGTTCGCGTTCTTCCTGCGGCAGATGTTGATGCACCGCGCCAACGACCTCATCGTAAGCGGCGGGTCCGCTGACGCTCAAGACCCCGGGGTGTGCCTGCTGGATGGTTTTGGCATCTTTGCCCTTACCCATGCAGCCCGTCACAATGACCTTGCCGTTTTTCTGCATCGCTTCATTGATAGCGTCCAGCGACTCTTGTTTGGCGCTGTCGATAAAGCCGCAGGTATTGACTACAACAACGTCTGCGTCCTGATAGCTCGGCACGATGTCGTAGCCATCTAACCGCAATTGCGTGAGAATACGCTCTGAGTCGACCAGGGCTTTTGGGCAGCCCAAACTGACGAAGCCGACTGTTGAATTTGACATTACTACCTCGGGGATTAGGGGGGTGCTGAAACAGGGCGGTCATTTTACCTGAGTGGCGTCCCGGCCGCCATGACGGTGGGACGTTGACGATATTAAACTGGGACAGAGAGGAATACGGTGTTTAGACAGTTACTGAAATGCACGAGTGCTATCGTCATGGGTCTTGGACTGGCCGCCTGCTCCATTCTCTACCTGCCTGGCAGCGCGAATGATCGGTCAGGCGATGGCCATCGTTCACAAGCCCGCGGTTTGCAAGGGCCGGGTGCTCGTGAACACACTTTCAGCCAGCCACCACTGAGTGTCAGCGCCGAACAGGCAGTTTCTTTGGGGGCGGCGTATCGGCAACAGCGCAGCGCCGTACTTCAAGCCTTGGGCGAGCATTCGCCCAGCGGTTTCAAGGCCGGATTGACAACGACCGCGAGTCAGCAGCGCTTCAGCCTCAATGAGCCTATCGCCGGCGTATTGTGGCCGGATAGCCCCATTGTCTATCAGGGTAGCCCAGCCATTATCCGCCTCTCCCAATATCGTCGGCCTATGCTGGAAGTTGAACTTGCATTTCGGGTCAATGCACTGATTCCTGAGCCATTGGCCGACGTGTCTGAAGTCAGGCATGTAATTTCTGAAGTCATGCCGGCTATTGAGCTGCCCGACCTCGGTTTTGAGAGCGCAGTCGGTGTAACGGGTGAGGCGGTGGTTGCGGCCAATGCCGGCGCCCGCTATTTTCTTATTGGCGCGGCGCGACCTGTAGCACAGGTGGATGTGAATGCCATTCGCGCGACCCTCAGTTTTAATGGCACTTTCCAGCAGCGCGCTGAAGCAACCCAGGTTATGGGTAGCCAGTGGCGCGCGCTGTATTGGCTGATCAATAAAATGGTGGGCGAAGGCTGGGTGATTCAGCCGGGACAGATATTGCTAACCGGCGCGATGGGCGAAATGCTCCCGCTACAAGAAGGTGTGTATCAGGCAAGCTTCGCCGGACTCGGTGAGATAAGCCTACAGGTGGAGCAGTAGCGTCAGGCGGTTAAATTGCCGTCGCTGCCGTCGCTGCTGAAGCTGCGGGTATTTAAGCTCAGCTCTTTCAGCGTTTTAAGTAGAGTTTGGCGATCGTCTGGATTGAGAAATTCGCCAATGACGACACAGCTTGCCCCTTGGGCCAAATGAATAGTGGGCGGATTGTTGCCTCCAGAAACCTCACTGACATGAATGGCGGTAGTTTGACGTTGCAAGCGCCAACAGTCTCGGGGACGGTAAAAGCCCTTTTCGATTCGAAGTTCATTGCCTTCAAACCACAGTACCTGTCGATAGTACTGATGCCAGTTCACTCAATAAAGTGCCGCACTTAAGCCCAGAACTTCCGCTCCGGCAAGGGGCAAAATAATCCACGCGCCCAGGTAGGCAAACCCGCCGGCAATCAACGTGCTTATTAGAGTAATGGCAACAATCAGACGTTTATTGGCCTGCCAGTCTGCCGAGCGATTGGGTGCCAGAATTAAGCACTGGCCGCTGCTACTGTGCTGCAGTGTAATCATGGGCCTTTGTGGATGTCTCTAAGGCGCTGGTCGAACCTATCGTACTGAAAGGGGATTAAGATGCCAATACGCAGGGTAGCGCGACGCTAGAAGCTGGACACCTTGCCCACCGCGTCGCCGAACGGCTCTTCTGGATCACTGGCGGGTAGCGTTTGGAGGGTAAACACCTTGCGCCCCGCCTGCGGCCCCGCGGCGATGCGGTAGGTGATCGAATGCCCCAGCAGTTGATCCATAGGATTCTCGTCCACCGCATCCTCGGCCAGGAAACTGTTCTCGGCATCCCGTTCCAGCAGGCCGTGGCGTTCCAGAAAACGCCCGACTCGGTGGGCGATGGTGTGCGACAGTCGGGTAAGCTCGGCACTCGTCGGCGCCTTCACCCAACGGAACCCGACTGATTCGTCGACACGGTCGACGTACACCCCATCGAGGAACAGCATGTGAAAGTGGATGTTGAGGTTCGGCGCACTGCCGGAGCGCTGGATGAGGGTGACGGCACCCGTCTGGGCCGTCCTGTGGGTACGCCCTGATTTCTTGATCAGGTGCGTGGCAATCACGGCTGGGCGCGGTTTTCTTTTTGTTCCGGACGAAACTGTTTGCCTGTTTGCCTGTTTGCCTGAATGCCGGGTGCTACTCCGTTGCGTCACTGGTTTGCAGAGAGATAGCGCTCCATCAGCGTCATTGCGCCCAACACCCACTGTTCAGTAACTGTATACAGCTCGTCCAAATCGGCGTCTTCGGGCTGCTCAAAACTCCACCTCGAGATGACTCGACAATGATCATCGGGTAAGCTCTCGACACGAGTTTCCGCGTCAATCGTGTCAACTGGGATGAACACGGTCTGGTGGATAGACCAGCAAATGGTTTTCTTGTCATGATTGACGGACTCCAGACGATGAACGGCAGGATGCCCATCAGCCGTCTGGTAAAGACGCCGCACCATGCCAATCCCCGAGCCTTCGACATCGACCCGGTAGAAGTAAGCGGACAACCAATCGGTCGCGCCAAAATCCGCGAGCAATGTCCACACACGCGATGCCGGCAAGGAAAACTCGCGCTGCGCAATGACATCCATCCGATCGCCCCCTAGTTTCTTTTATGCCGCTCTGAGCGGAGCGGAGTATAGGGAGAATAAACGCTCTATTTGCCCGAGTCTAGCGGAAATTCAGTGCGAATGACTCGCCCGTGAGGCGTATCAGCACCTTTGCCGAAATGCTTGGTGAAACCGATGAAAGTGACTCACTCGAAGAGCAGCAGGAGTATCTCGACTGTTTGATTAATTCGGCTGTGCTAGCAAAACAAATAGTGGCTGGCCTGATGGAATATCTCGCTTTGGGGCGTCACCAAACGTCAGCTGCCGTTGCGCTGGACCCACTCGTTCGGGAAGTAGTCGATCAGGCACTTTTGACTTCATCGCCAGTATTTTCTATCGATTGTCTACCCACTATTTTGGGTAACGAACAAGAGTTAAGGCTAGTGTTTCGCCACTTGATTGACAACGCTATTCGATATTGTGCAGAAGATGTAGTGCCTGAAATCCACGTGCGCTGCGCAATGCACGATACTGAGTTCAGCATCTCGGTTGTCGACAATGGCATTGGCGTTGACCCAAACTATCGGGATAGAATTTTCCAGCTATTCAAATCGCTGGATACTGCAGAGGCTGGGCACGGAATAGGCTTGGGGCTGGCGCTTTCCAGAAAAGTGGTGGAACTCCATCAAGAAAGAATCTCGTATAAAGCGGGCTTGTATGGGGGTAGTGAATTTGTACTCACCTTTCCCAATAGTTTAATGGGCTAACCGTTCTGCCTGAGTTTGCCGCTAACCGGATATTGCCAGCCTACTGACAATCAAGCCAAAAAAGCTCTCACTGTCAGAATTTTGATAGTACCAACCCATATGCTCGTGGCATTCACTGCAGGTTGCATACTGCCAGTAATAGCTGCGGAACCAGCTAAACGCGGGGGTAGGTTCGCCGCTGATCGTGCAGCCGGGAGCGGTGTCAAAACACAGTAGCTGGAAGGTGATATTGTGCGGGTTAATTACACGGTGTTCATGGGAGCCTTGCACCTGTCGCTGAGCCTGTTTGTGGGTAACAGGCGACAGACAGAGGCTGCAAAGGATGTAGTCCTCGGGCGTGCGGTCTTTTTCCTCCCGGCACTCGTCCAGCCAGGAGGGAAGTATCGTGTCTTGTGCAGGCATTGTTTAGATGCTCCCCACTAGTTACTCACGCTCAGTATAGGACGCTTTTCTTGACCCGCCAATGTGTTAATGCATCGCTGGTGGTCGGTCGTATTCGGGAGACGGGACTTGGCCGAATCCGAGGAATTATCAGGGCTTAGCCTGTATGATGACCTTCGCACGCGCCAGATAACCCTAACAGAGCAGATGTGAATGAAAATTGGGATTAAGATTGGTTTGAACTCCGGGCCTGAAACTACGGTCGATAATCTGGTCAGCATTGCGCAGCAAGCTGAAGCCAAGGGTTTTGACAGCGTGTGGATGCCTAACATTTTTGGTTTGGATGCACTCTCTATGCTGGGTATTATCGGCAACGTCACCAAGCGACTTGATCTGGGCACCGCTGTGACACCGACCTACCCGCGCCATCCGGTGGCGATGGCCCAGCAAGCACTGACAACACAAGCGGCTTCCCACGGTCGCTTATTGCTCGGCATCGGTTTGTCTCACAAGCTGGTTGTTGAAGATATGTTTGGCCTGAGCTACGACAAACCTGCCGCGCATATGGAGGAGTATTTGCAGGTCTTGCAGGCTCTTCTCAGCGGCGAACAGGTCAGCCATCAGGGTGAGCAATTTCGCGTCAATGCCGCCTTTAATATTCAGGGTGCGAGCAAGCCGCCTGTTATCGTGGCAGCCTTGGGGCCGCGTATGCTCAAGATTGCAGGGCGCTTGGCGGAGGGGACGATTACTTGGATGACGGGGGTGCAAACGCTGGCTTCGCACATCGTACCGGCGATTACCGCCGCCGCAAGTGAAGCGGGTCGGCCAGCGCCGCGCGTGATTGCCGGCTTGCCGGTGGTGTTGACCGACAAGGCCGGTGAGGTGCGCGCCAAGATTGCCGAACAACTGGCGCTCTACGGGCAATTACCTTCCTACAAGGCCATGCTTGAAAAAGAAGGCGCCACGACTCCGGCCGATATTGCTTTGGTGGGCAACGAGGCGGAACTGCGCGCCCAAATTCAAACCCTGCGCGACGCTGGTGTTACCGATCTCAATGCCGCCGTGATGGCCTTTGAAGACGGCCAGTTTGAGCGTACGGTTGGTTTTCTCGCCACCGAGCTTGCTCAATAAGTGGCTGAAAACGTGCCTGCAAAAGACCTAGACAATACCGCCGACACGCGCGAGCGGCTTATTCTCACAGCAGAGCGCTTTTTTGCCACCAATGGCATCGAGTCGGTGTCGCTGCGGGAAATCGCACGCGCCGCCGGCCAAAAAAAAGTGGCGGCGATGCAATATCACTTTGGCGATCGCCACGTGCGATTCTGGAGTATCGAATGAGTCGCATCGAGGCCAAGCGCGCGGACTTACTGAGCGCTTGCAATGCACGTGGCGACGCTCAGTCGCTGCGTCCCTTGATCGGCTGTCTGGTTTGCCCTTTGTTGAACAAGTACGCAGCGAAGCTGAGCGCAGCCACTACATCGAATTTCTAGCACGCTTACAAGAGCGTTATCCGGACTTTGTGGCCCGAGAAAATACTGCAAAACCCTGGTAGGCGAATGCATTTGAACTCGGTCGGCGCTTGGAGGCTGAGGCCAAATCCGCTTTACAGCAGCAAGTATTTCAACGCCAAAAGATGATGGGCGTTTGCATGATTCATAGCGTTGCAGAGTTTGAGCGGGGCCGCCGATGGGCTAGATGAATTTGCCAAAAAACTGATTGATGCCTTGTGCGGTATCATCGCTGTTCCCTATAGCCAAAAGAGTTAAGCGCAAGGCCTCAGCTATTTTCGTCAAAACCCCGTTCGTACAAGCGAGCGTAATACTGGTTGAGCGCGAGCAATTCGCTGTGGGTGCCACGCTCCACAATTTCACCGTTGTCCATCACCAGTATCAGATCTGCAGTGACAATGGTTGAAAGGCGATGGGCGATAACCAGCGTAGTACGCGATTTCATAAATTCCGTGAGCGCGTGCTGAATGGCCCGCTCGGATTCGTTATCCAGCGCCGAGGTTGCCTCGTCCAGAATTAACAGAGGCGTATCTTTTAGCAGGGTGCGGGCGATCGCAATTCGCTGCTTTTGTCCGCCCGATAGCATAACGCCACTCTCGCCAACCTGCGTGTCGAATCCAAGAGGAAGCTGCTCGATAAATTCAGTGGCGTGGGCGTCATCGGCCGCTTTTTGTATGGCAGTCATGTCGCCAGCCGCATTACAGCCATAGGCAATATTGTTCAAAATGCTGTCGTTAAATAGCACAACATTTTGGGTGACTATGCCAAGCTGTGCGCGAAAATCGTAAAGGTCGTAGTCGCGAATATCGACACCGTCGACAAAAATGCTGCCGTCTTTATAATCGTAAAAGCGGGCAATCAGCGAGGCGAGGGTAGATTTTCCGCTGCCGGATCGGCCCACCAAGGCAACAACCTGACCGGGCTTGGCTATAAAGCTGACGCCATTTAGCGCGGGCTTATCGTTTACGTTATAGCTGAATTTAAGATCGCGTACTTCAATTTCGCCGCGCAAGTGCTTGATGCGCTTGGTTCCAGTATTTACTTCTTGGTCAAGATCAAGAATGGCAAAGATATTGACAGCGGCCGCAATCCCTTTTTGGATGGTGGCATTGACGTTGGCCAGCTGGCGGACGGGCTTGGGGATTAGGCCAATAACGGTTATGTAGGCCACGTACTGCCCGGTCGTCATGGCTGACAAAAACTCGGGAGCGAGAATAAGAAATACTATGGTGCCCATGGCGATGACGATAATCAATTGCATAACAGGCGTGTTGAGCGCTTGAATTTTGACCATTTTCATTTGTTGGGTGTAATTTTTTTCGTTCACGCCAACAAAGCGATCAATCTCGCGCTGTTCTCCGAGAAAAGTTTTCACCATGCGATTGCCGGTGATGGCCTCGGAGCACACTTGTGTTATATCGGCGATCGAATCTTGAACCTTGCTGCTCAGTTTGCGCAGTTTTCGTCCCACGCTGGTGACGATAAAAGCGATTAGCGGCGCGATCGCGAGGAAAATGAGCGTCAGCTTCCAGTTGAGGTAGAAGGCGTAGGCGAGCAAGCCAATAACCGTAAAGCCTTCGCTCACCAGCGTTTTCAGTGCGTCGGTGGCGGCGCCGGTAACCATGCCGGTGTTGAACACAGTGCGGGCGATAATCTGACCGCTGTTATTACTGTCGTAATAGTTGACAGGCAGGCGCATCAAATGGCCGAAAATCTCGGTGCGGAGCAGAGTGACGATGCGTGTTCCCACCAGCGCCATAAAGTAACTGCCGAGAAAGGTGCCGACACCGCGAACCAGATACACGCCAGCAATCGCTGGCGGGATATAATAGCGGGCGTCGTGGTCTTTGTTTTCGATGGCATCGACTAGCAACTCCAGCAGTTTCGCTTGCGCGGGCGTCGTGGCGGCAAACACCATATAGCCGAATATGCTCAATGCAAAGGCTGGGAGCAGTGGCTTCAGGTATTTCAGCAGCCGCATGTAGATTTGCCAACCGCTGTCCAGATCGTTGGTGTTCGTGTTTGCCAAAGTAGTTAATCCCGACATGGGTGCGGCGGTTTCCGTTGCCGTAGTATAGCGTGGCACGAGTCTTGGCCACGATAGTAATAATTGGTGCCCCGGTCAGGATTTGAACCTGAGACCTGTCCCTTAGGAGGGGACCGCGCTATCCAGCTGTGCCACCGGGGCGAATAAAGGC
>JBLHMO010000027.1:0-28537 GCA_047622145.1 Paracoccaceae bacterium
CCGAGCGTATTTACGTAATGGAAAGTGTTTACGACGAATTTGTAAGCAAGATCGTCGAGCGCGCAAAAGCCCTTAAACAGGGGCCCGAGCACGGCGGCGACGAAGATGTCGGTGCGGTTTTCTGGGACCGCCAGATGACTATTATTGAAGACCATGTTGAAGATGCCAGAAAGAACGGCGCCAAGATATGGGTCGGAGGCGGACGCAACCCTAATCAGAAGGGCTTGTACTATCTACCTACGGTCATTACCGACGTGACCCATGATATGACTATCATGCGTGATGAGACCTTTGGCCCGGTCATTTGTATTCAGAAAGTTCAGGACGAAAATGAGGCTTTGCGTCTGGCTAACGACAGCGAGTTTGGCCTGAACGGTAATGTGTGGACCAGCGATTTGGAGAAGGGCTTTAATATTGCTCGCCGGATCGACACTGGCGGTGTCAGCATTAACGACATGGCCATGACCTACGGTGTGCCCTCGGCGCCGTTTGGAGGACGTAAGCACAGCGGCATCGGTCAGGTGAATAGTGTGACCGGCTTGCGCGGTTACTGTTTTGCACAGCCTATCCTGATCGACAAAGGTAAGGGCAAATTGCAGAGCGGCTATCCGCACAGCGCGAAGAATGTGGAAGGCATGAAGAAATTCATGAACATCCTCTGGGCGAAAACGCCGATTGGTCGCTGGTTGGCCTAGTTCGACCTGCCTGAAACACTGCTCTTATTCAGGCCTACGGTGGGTTCAGACTCGCTGTAGGCCTCATCTTGTCGAGCGGCGACCCAAGTAGCAAGCTGTTATAAGCATATTGCTTTATCTTATAAGACACTGTTTTTAATACAGTTTTATTCTATTTCCGACAATGCTGTGCTATCGTTGCCTACCTGTAAAAAGAGTGCACGAGACCCGAGCTGTGAAAAATCTGGATTTAGCCAAACTCAATGCCGAACTTAACGGCAAGCCACCCCAAGAGATTATCCATTGGGCGCTGTCGTTGGGCGAACCGGTTATGGCCAGCACCAGCTTCTCCCAAAACGCAGCCGTCATGCTGCATTTGGTAACGCAGGTTGATGTGAGTGTACCCGTGGTGTGGGTAGACAGCGGCTACAACGTCGCCGACGCCTATCGTGTGGCTGAGCGATTGATGAAAGACCTCAAGCCGAATATGCAAATTTTCACACCCGACATGACGTCCGAGCGCCGCAACGCCATCATGGGGGGGATTCCACACCCTGATGAAACGCCGGAACTGTTCCGGGAATTTACTCGTCAAGTAAAGCTTGAGCCCTTCGATCGGGCCCTCAAAGCACTGCAACCCAAAATCTGGATTACGGGTATCCGCAAGGAAGAGACCGACTTTCGCAAGGGCCTCGATGTTCTGTCATTGGATGCCAGGGGCCTGCTCAAAGTCGCACCAATTTTTTCCTGGACTCAGAACGACATCGCCGGCTATATGGCCGAGCATCAGCTGCCTAGCTGCAAACACTACTTTGATCCCACCAAGGTCGCCGAAAACGCCGAGTGCGGGCTGCATACCGCCGCGTAATATCCCATTGCCCGATCAGGGGTATGCCGAGGATTATTAAGGCTTGGTAAGCCGACTGTATCATCGGCCCGCATCGCGTAAACTAAGGCATTAAATAATCAGGAACTATCCACAATGCGATCACGCCTTGTGAGCCCGGTGCTTTGTGTCTTGGCTCTGCTGCTATCTGCCTGCGAAAAAGTTGAACCCATCGCCACGCTCAGCGAACACGCCGAGCAATTAGTCGTCACCACAGAAATGCTAGAACCGAGTGATTGGCAGCTTCAGTTCACGGCCTACGGCCATTTTGAATCGACCGAAGAAATCTCCATTAGTGTTGAATTTTCGGGCACCGTCAAAAAGGTACACTTTCGCGAAGGCCAGAACGTCAGTGCCGGCGATTTATTGATCGAGCTAGATGAGCAAAAACAGCAGCTGCGTGTACGCCAGTCCAAAGCCAATTTGTTGAGCGCTCAGGCAGGGCTCGAAAAATCCCGCGCCACCTACTTTCGCTATCGCGATCTTATGACGAAGGGCGCGTTGTCTCGAGAGCAACTCAAGCAGAGCGAATCCAGTTATGACAGCTCGCGCGCAATGGTCGAAGAATCCGAGGCCGCGTTGGCGCTAGCAGAGCAGAATTTACGGGAAACGAAAATCATTAGCCCGGTAGATGGGGTCATCGACCGTAAAATGGTTGAGCCGGGACAAACGGTTTTGCCCGGCAATCTGCTGGCAACGGTGCAGGTTGCCGATACCCTGCGGGTGGTGACCTTTGTCAGTGAACACGAAGTCAATCAATTGCACCTTGGCGATAGGGCGACGGTGTCGACCCCGGCAATGCCCGGCAAACAATTTGATGCTCGTGTAGAGCTGGTTAGCTCGGCCGCGGAGGCAGAGACCGGCAATTTCACTGTAAAGCTCACGGTGAACAATGCCGACCGGCAATTGCGCGCGGGTATGTCGGCTCAGGTGAGCATGTCCGGTATCGTGCGCAAAAACGTGCTAGTGCTCAATAAGCGCCATCTGGCTGACCGCAATCGCCGCCGCGTCGTGTTTATCTATACCGACGGCCTTGCTCGTGAAGTAGAGCCCAGCTTCGGCGCCAGTGCCGGAGAAAACCTGCCTGTGCTTGCGGGTCTTGAAGCCGGTGATCAGCTGATAGTCAGTCATCTCGACCTACTTGCCGATGGCAAGATGGTCAATGTGGCTGAGGTAGAGTAATGCAGGGCCTGATCGGTTTTTTCGCCAGGCGTCCACTGCTGGTTAACCTGCTGCTTATCATGGTGTGTTTGGGCGGTTTCATCGTTGCCCGTTCGCAGGTCTACAGTAGCTACCCCTCGCTAGATACCGGTGTATTCGTTGTTACCACGCCGTGGCCGGGCTCCGGTGCCGAAGATGTCGAGCTTGCACTGACGGTGCCGCTGGAAGAAGAAATTCTAAAAATCGAGGGTATCGATAATCTGCGCTCGGCCAGCATGGAGGGGCAGTCCAGCGTTCTTGTTAAATCCGACCCCGACAATAGCCGCGCCCAAAACCGCGTCTTTCGCGACGATTTGCAAAAAGCGATTGATCGCGCCTATCAGCGCATGCCCATGGAGGTACCGGAAAAGCCGGATATCTTTGCCGAAGATCCCGATCGCACCCCAGTGATGGAAATACTGATAAGTGGTCGAGTCGACGAGGACGTTTTGCGTAAGACCGCGCGTCGCTTGCAAGTGGATGTGCGCCGGGTCAGCGGGGTAGCCGGATCTGACCGCGTAGGTTATCGCCGCAAGGAAGTAAAACTTCTGCTAAATCCCCAGCGCCTGCAACAATTGGGTATGGATTACGACGAAATTACAGCGGCCATTCGCGCGCGCAATGTACGCGACTCGGGTGGCTCGTTGGAGTCAGCAACCTCGGAGCGCGATATTGTGACCGTGGGACAATTTCGCAGCCCACGCGACGTAGAAGATGTCATCGTGCGTGCAGCCGGGCGCAATAATTTTGTGCGCATCAAGGACATAGCCGAAGTGGTGGTGGATTACGAAGACTGGGTGGTGCAACCCATCTCCGATGGCAAACCCGGCATCAGTTTGCTGGTCAAAAAGGCCGCCAACGCCAACGGTCTCGCCGTCTCGGATGATTTGCGTGATTTTATTCGCGATCAGCAAAGGCTGATGCCTCCCGGCGTAGAACTCACGGCATTCAATGACACAACTCGCTATGCCCGCAACCTGCTGGAAGTGCTTACGAGTAATGCCTTAGTGGGTATGGTGCTGGTGTTTTTTACCCTGCTGGCTTTTTTCCCTTTTCGCTTCACTATCTGGGTTGTGGTAGGTATTCCCACCGCTATTCTTATTACCTTTATTTTTATGCCGAGCCTGAATATTTCGATGAACCAGCTCAGTATGTCTGGCTTGATCCTGATGTTGGGGGTGCTCGTTGACGATGCGATAGTGATTGCCGAAAGTATTTTTCGCGAAGCTGAAAAGGGTAAGTCGCCACTGCAAGCCGCGATAGACGGCACCGCGGTGATGGCAGCACCGGTTGTTACCAGTTCCGCTACCACAGTACTGGCGTTTATGCCGCTGGTGTTTTTGTCCGGCATGGAAGGCAAGTTTTTATGGATGCTGCCGGCGGTGGTAGTGATGGTGCTGGTGGCGTCTTTGCTTGAAGTTAAGCTGATGTTACCTGCACATATTGCCCACGCCCTGCGCGGCAACGTTGCCGGTGTGTCGCTGTCGCGGCCCTGGTTCAATCCTGTTGAGCGCGCCTACATCTGGATTATGCGGCATATGTTTCGGCACCGGGTGCTCAGTTTTTTGGCGATTACGGCCTTGGCCGGTTCGGCGGCCATCTATAGCAGCCAGAATCTCACCTTTGATTTGTACCCCGACGGTGATACCGACTCTATTTCAGTGCAGCTGGAGCTACCCTTGGGTTCGTCGTTTGAGTATACCCGCGAACGGCTCGGTCAGTTTGAACGGGAAATGATTGCCTACGTGGGTGCTGACGATATTCTCGCCAGCAAAATCATCATTGGTCATCACGACACCATGCATATGGCGACGGTGACGGAGGGGCGACAGAATTCTTGGGGCTTGATTGACGTATTCCTGAAACCGCAAATGGAGCGCAAGCGCGATTCGCTAACCATTGTCGCCAGCATGCGCGAATTTATTAAAACCCAGCCGGATATTCTGATGATGCGCGTTGTACCGAATGAGAATTCGCCGCCGAGCGGCTCGGCAATCGAGCTGGACGTGGTCGGCAATACTGAGGATCGTTACCTCGTTGCCGATCAGCTGGTTCATGCAATTGAAAACATGCCGGGCGTAAGCCAGGTGTGGACATCCTATAAGCGCGGCAAAGATGTAATCGATCTCAAGCTGAAGCACGAACTGTTGGCTAACTACGGTCTAACCGTAAAGGGCGTCACGCAGGCTGTTCGAGTAGCCTTCGACGGCATGTTGGTCGATGAAATGCAGACGGTTGATGAGCGTATTCGCTTTCGCCTGCAATACCGGCAACCGGAACAGGCACAATTAGAAACATTATACGGTCTGACCTTGATCAACAGTCGTGGCCAAGCGGTTTTGCTGCGCAGCGTTGCGGATTTTGAGACAACGCCGGCTGAAGGTACCTTGTTTCATTATTACGGCGAGCGCACCGTCACCGTGTCTGCAGATATAGACAAGAAGTTGATCTCGGTCGCACAGATCAATGATAAGGTATCGGATTTTATCGACGAGCAACAACTGCGTGAACGCTTTGCCGATATCAAAATCATTACCGGCGGTGAAGCTGATCGCCAGCAAGAGGCTATTGGTAATGTCGGCAATGCGGCCCTACTGGCCGGTGTAGGGATTTTGGTTTTGTTGGTGCTACTGTTTAATTCCGCCACGCAGCCATTTTTGATTTTGCTGGTCATCCCCTTGGGTGTGCTGGGAGTGATGTTTGCTTTTGCATTACAGGGAATGGAGCTGAGTCTGTCGGCTCTGGTGGGGATCACTGGCCTAACCGGTATTCTGGTGAATGATTCACTGATTATGATTGACCAGCTTAATCGTGTGCGCGGTGCCGGTGTGATTGAGCGCGATGCCTTGGTGCAAACCGCCAGCACGCGCTTGCGCCCCATTTTTATTACAACAGTGACAACCGTGGCGGGGCTTTATCCGGTTGCCTACGGGCTGTTCGGTCTAAATCCGATTGTTGCGCCCATCGCCATGGTTATGCTTTGGGGCGTCATGTTCGGAAGCATCATAACCTTGTTCTACCTACCCAGCTTATATGCCTTGGAGCAGGATTTCACTCGACTGTTTCGCCGGAAGTGAACGCTATCGAAATTTTTTTACTGACATTAAAAGCAATTGAAGGACCTTTATGTACAGTCTGATGCAACGTCTCCTGTTCCTCCTGCCGGAAGAAGCTTCACATCATCTCGGAATGCGAGGAATTGCTCTGGCGAACCGATTTTGCCTAAGCTCGTTGGTAGCGCCGCGCAAAATCGAAAAGCCGATTGAGGTGATGGGCATTCGGTTTTCCAATCAAGTTGGGTTGGCAGCGGGGCTGGACAAAGATGCAAAGTATATTGACGGTTTAGCGGCTCTGGGTTTTGGTTTTATCGAAGTGGGCACGGTGACGCCAAAGCCCCAACCGGGTAGCCCGCAGCCGCGTCTTTTTCGTTTGCCGAAAGCTCGGGCCATCATCAATCGCATGGGCTTTAACAATCTCGGTGTGGACTATCTCGTGGAGCAAGTGAAAAAGGCCAAATTTGATGGTGTGCTGGGGATTAATATTGGCAAAAACAAAGACACTCCCGCAGAAAATGCTGTTGATGATTATCTGATCTGTATGCGCAAGGTTTATGCACATGCCTCCTACATTGCCGTTAATTTGTCGTCGCCGAACACGCCCGGTCTGCGCGACCTACAATTTGGTGAGCCGCTTAAGCAACTGCTGGCGCAACTGAAAACTGCACAAACGGAATTGGCTAGGGAACACGGTCGCTATGTGCCGGTGGCGGTCAAAATCGCGCCAGATATGGCACCTGATGATATTGCCCATGTGGCGGAAGTGTTTTTAGAGCTCGGTATGGACGGCGTCATTGCCACCAACACCACGATCGAGCGCGATGCCGTAAAACACCTTGAGCACGGTAGCGAGGCCGGTGGCTTGAGCGGTGCACCGGTGAGAGAGAAATCCACAGAAGTGATCCGCGAATTATCTAAGCAGCTCAAAGGAAAAATCCCGATAATTGGTGTAGGCGGAATTATGCGCGGAGAAGATGCCGCGGAGAAAATTGCAGCCGGTGCGTCGCTCGTTCAAATATATAGCGGCTTTATCTATGCCGGCCCTCAGCTTATTGCAGACTCGATTCGTGCTATCCCCTAGTGCGATGCTCGTTATTTGGGTGACAGCGCACCCAAACCCTACCCCCACCGGTCGTTTGGGGGGGGCAGTTACTTAATCTGGGCGTTCCACTGCAGCCCCGTTTGCCCCTTGCTATCGTCGCTCATTAAATACAAATACAAGGGCATGATGTCTTCGGGGTCAGGATTGGTTTTCGGGTCTTCGGCCAAATAAGCCGTGCGCCGCATGGCCGTATTGGTGGGCCCTGGGTTGAGGCTGTTGACGCGAATATTGCCGGTGTTGGCGAGTTCGTCGGCCAGTACTTGAACGAGCCCTTCGCTGGCAAATTTGGACACGGCGTAAGCGCCCCAGAATGCGCGGCCGGTTCGACCGACACTGGAAGAGGTAAAGATGATCGATGCGGTCGCTGCGCTATCGAGCATGGGCAATAGCGCCTTGGTCAGCATAAAGTTGGAATTGAGGTTGATTTGCATCACCTCGTTCCAGCTTTCGACGCTGGTTTGAGCGATACTGCGGCGTTCGCCCAGTATGCTGGCGTTGTGCAGCAGGCCGTGGAGTTTTCCGAATTCGCGGTCGATGGTGTCGTGCAAATCATCGAAGTCTTTCATGATAGCGCCCCTAAGGTGCATGGGGTAAATGGCGGGCTGTGCGCCACCGGCGGCTTCAATTTCGTCGTAAACGGTTTCGAGCTTGGAAATCGTTTTGCCGAGCAGGATAAGGGTTGCGCCATAGCGGGAGTAAGCGAGGGCGGCAGCGCGGCCAATGCCGTCGCCAGCGCCAGTGACGAGGATGTTTTTACCTTTCAGGCAATCTGTCGCGGGCTGAAAGTTGTCGGGCAGGGTGTGTATCACGGCGTCTCCTGAATCTGCTCGAGAATTTGAATAATATCTATCGCGTGCTTGACAGTGTAGTCGGCGTTCCAGCTTTCGGCGGGGTCTTGGCTGTTGATATAGCCGTAACTGCACGCGATGGTGGTGCTGCCGGCATTTTTGCCGGCTTCAATGTCTCGTCGATGATCGCCCACATAGACGCTGGATTTTGCGTCGACGCCGAGCTGGCTACAGGCCAGCAGTATCGGTTCGGCGTGGGGTTTACGTTGTTTTACGTGGTCAGGGCACACCAGGCTTTTACAGCGCTCTTGCAATTGCAAATCCCGGATCAGGGGTTCGGCATAGAGCAAGGGCTTATTGGTTACAATTCCCCAGCTAATATTGCGCGCTTTCAGCCATGCCAGTACATCGTTCATGCCCGGGTAGAGGCGTGACTCGACGGACAGTTGTTGCCGGTAGTTGTCCAGTAATTCCTGTCGCAGGGCTTCAAAGTCCTGGTCACCTTCACTGAGTTCGAAGCCAAGTTCGACCAGCGCACGCGCGCCTTCAGAAACGGTGGCGTGAACTCGCTCGTAGGCGATATCGGATAAATTTCGACGCTGGCGCATGCCGTTTAGCACCCGGACAAAGTCCGGGGCGGTATCGATCAAGGTTCCGTCGAGGTCGAACAGTACTGCTTGAATCATGCGCTCAGGCCGGCTTTTTTGCGTGAACGATGTAGTTCACGTCGGTATCGTGGCCCATAGCATAGTGCTTGGTGATGGGGTTGTAGGTCATACCGGTGACGTCCTGAATCAACAAGCCAGCGTCGCGTATATATCCAGCCAGTTCAGAGGGGCGAATAAACTTTGCGTATTCGTGGGTGCCGCGCGGCAGCAGTCTGAGCAGGTATTCGGCGCCGATAACCGCAAACAAAAAAGATTTGGGATTGCGGTTGATGGTCGAGAAAAACAAATCGCCGCCGGGTTTGCATAACTCGGCGCAGGCTTGAATCACCGAGCCGGGTTCCGGAACATGCTCCAGCATTTCCAGGCAAGTAATACGGTCGAAACTTTCAGGCATCTCCGCGGCAAGCGCCTCGGCGGTGGTCTGGCGGTAGTCGACCTCAACGCCGGACTCGAGCTTGTGGAGCTGGGCGACGCTGAGGGGGGCTTCTCCCATGTCTATGCCGGTTACGCGTGCGCCGCGGTGGGCCATGGCTTCGCTAAGAATGCCGCCGCCACAGCCGATGTCGACGACAGACTTGCCCGCCAACGAGGCTCGCTCATCAATGTAATTTACCCGCAGCGGATTGATGTCGTGCAGGGGTTTGAATTCGCTCTCTCGATCCCACCAGCGGTGGGCCAGTTCTTCAAATTTCGCGATTTCGGCGGGGTCTACATTCTCGAGTGACACGGCTCAGGATTCCTTGCTGATTTGATGGCGCCAGTACTGCGTGCGCTCGCGGATTTCGTTTATGTTGAGTGTGGTCAGGCGGCGATTGTCCATGACCATGCGGCCGTTAATCCAGCTGTAACTAACGGCGCTACCCACGTGGGTATACACCAGCTGCGAAATTGGGTTGTAAACGGGCTGTTGCTCCAATGCGGACAAGTCCACAGCGATGAGGTCAGCTAGTTTGCCTACTTCTAGGCTGCCAAGTTCGGCGTCCTGCCCCATGGCGCGCGCGCCGTTGATGGTAGCCATCTCTAATGCCACGTTGTCAGGCAGGGCGGCGGCATTGCCGGTGAGGCCTTTGGCCAGCAGCGCGGCACTGCGCACTTCGTTAAACAGATTGAGAGTGTTGTTGCTGGCGGCGCCGTCAGTACCCAAGGCGACATTGATGCCTGCGTCGAGCATGGTTTGTACCGGAGAAAAGCCGGCAGCCAGTTTCATATTGGATTCGGGACAGTGAATTGCGTGACAGTTGTTGTCAGCGAGGGTGCGAATATCCTCGTCATTCACGCTGACCAGATGCACGCACTGTGTCCGCGGGCCGAGAATGCCGCGCTCCGCGAGACGGGCGATAGGGCGCATGCTGAATTCCTTCTCGGACTGGGCAACTTCGAAGGCGGATTCGTGTAAATGAATCTGGATGTTGATTTCGCCACCGTGGAGCTCGGCGGCCAGAGTCGCGATGCGATTCATGGCCTCGTCACCGACCGTGTAGGGCGCATGCGGGCCAAAGGCCACAGTTACCAAGGGATTGTGCTTGTGGTCGTCGTGAACCTGCAGACCTTTGTGGATGTAGTCATCGGGATTTTGGCCCCAAGCACTAGGGAATTCGAATACCGGAAAAGCCAGTTGCGTGCGCATGCCGGCTTGGGTCGCTGCTTTGGCGGCAATATTGGGGAAGAAGTACATGTCGCTGAAGGTGGTCGTGCCGCTGCGAATCATCTCGGCCATGGCCAGATTGACGCCGTCGCGGACAAACTCTTCGTTGACCCATTTGTCTTCGGCTGGCCAAATATGGTCGTTCAGCCAGATATCCAGTGGCAGATCGTCAGCCATGCCGCGAAATAGGCTCATGGCTGCGTGCCCATGGCTGTTGATGAGCCCGGGCATTAGGGCGTGCTCAGGGAGTTCGAGCACCTTTTTTGCATTGAGTTTGCGCGCCTGCGCTGCGGGTAGAATAGCGCTAATCTTGTTGCCCGTAATGGCGAGTGCGTGGTCAGTCAGCACCGGCCCGTTTTCGGTAACAGGAATGATCCATTGTGCAAAAATCAGGCAGTCGGCCTGTTGGTCAGTGATCGCAGTCATCGCGCGCGGGCTTCCCCTGTCTGAAAAGCGGCAAGTATAACCGGATTGCCCGCCAAAATGCTGCCACATCTGCGCTAACAGCCTGTAAAAGCCGGTAATTCACTGTGAGAAATGTGGCCCGTTGTGCTACTCTAGCGCACTTGATTTCGGTGTCTGAGTGCCAGTTCGGTGTCAGTTCCGAGGGGGTATCCCCAGCCGCTTTTTCTTCCTAGATGTCGAGGCCACTGTTGGCCCCGATCGGGGAGTTTTTGTACGTGAAGGCGGCCTGCGAATAATAACCAGCTTCACTAAGGACATCGGATTGCATGGGTGAGTTAGCGAAAGAGATTCTACCGGTCAATATCGAGGACGAGCTAAAAAAGTCCTACCTCGACTATGCCATGAGCGTCATTGTAGGGCGTGCTTTGCCAGACGTACGCGATGGTCTCAAGCCGGTGCACCGGCGCGTGCTGTTTGCCATGAGTGAGCTGAATAACGATTGGAATAAGATTTACAAGAAATCGGCACGGGTTGTTGGTGACGTTATTGGTAAGTACCACCCCCATGGCGACTCCGCGGTCTACGATACGATAGTTCGTATGGCCCAGCCCTTCTCACTACGTTACATGCTGGTGGATGGTCAGGGTAACTTCGGTTCGATTGACGGCGACTCGGCTGCGGCCATGCGCTATACCGAAATCCGTATGCGCAAAATCGCTCACGAGATCCTTGCTGACCTCGACAAAGAAACCGTGGATTGGGTGCCCAATTACGACGGCACCGAAATGATTCCAGAGGTCATGCCGACCAGAGTTCCCAACCTATTGATTAACGGCTCATCCGGCATCGCGGTGGGCATGGCAACCAACATCCCGCCTCACAACTTGACAGAGGTGGTGGGTGGCTGTCTGGCGCTGCTCGATAACCCGGATATGACCATCGACGAACTGATGGAATTCATTCCGGGCCCCGATTTCCCGACAGCCGGTATTATTAACGGCCGCGCCGGCATCGTGCAGGCCTATCGCACCGGTCGTGGTCGCATCTACGTACGTGCTCGCGCAGAAGTCATACCCAACGAGAAAACCAACAAAGACACCATTATCGTATCGGAATTGCCGTATATGGTGAACAAGGCGCGGCTGATTGAGAAGATTGCTGACTTGGTGAAAGAGAAGAAAATCGAAGGCATTTCCGAGCTGCGTGACGAGTCTGACAAAGACGGTCTTCGTGTTGTTATCGAAATGAAGCGCGGCGAAAGTGGCGAAGTCGTGCTGAACAACCTGTACACCCAAACACAGCTGCAAAGCGTATTTGGCATCAATATCGTCGCCCTGGTCGACGAGCAACCCAAGCAAATTAACCTGAAGGGTCTGCTGGAATACTTCCTGCGACACCGCCGCGAAGTGATCACGCGCCGTACTATCTATTTGCTGCGCAAAGCCCGCGAACGTGGCCATCTGCTAGAAGGTCTGGCTGTTGCGATTTCGAATATTGACGAGATCATCGTTCTGATAAAAGCTTCGCCTACCGCGGCAGATGCGAAGCAAGCGCTATTGGCCAAAGGCTGGCCGCCCGGCGACGTGTTGGCAATGTTGGCTCGTGCGGGCGAAACCGCTTGCCGGCCTGACGAATTGGCGGTCAATTTTGGTCTGGTCGATGGCAGCTATTTTCTGTCACCAGAGCAAGTGCAGGCGATACTGGATCTGCGTCTCCAAAAGCTAACCGGTTTGGAGCACGAAAAACTGATCACTGAATACCAGGAAAAGCTGGACGAAATTATCAGGTATCTGAGTATTTTGGATGACGCAGATCACTTGAAGCGGGTTATTCGCGAAGAATTGGAGGCCGTGCGGGCTGAATTTGGCGACGAACGTCGCAGTGAAATCATCGAGTCTCTGCTTGATTTGACGATGGAAGATTTGATTAATGAAGAAGATCGTGTGGTGACGATTTCCCACTCCGGTTACGCCAAAACTCAGCCGTTAGATGATTATCAGGCGCAAAAGCGTGGCGGAATGGGCAAGTCGGCAACGCAGGTTAAAGACGAAGATTTCATTGAACATCTAATGATTGCCAATACCCACGACACGCTGATGTGTTTCTCCAATTTGGGTAAGGTGTATTGGATTAAGGTGTATCAAATTCCTGTGGCTGGGCGCAGCGCGCGCGGACGCCCGATGGTGAATTTACTGCCGCTGGATGAGGGCGAAAAAATCACTTCAATACTGCGTGTTGATGAGTATTTGGACGACCACTTCATATTTTTCGCGACAGAATTTGGTACAGTCAAAAAGACGCCACTGAAAGATTTTTCCCGCCAGCGCAGCGTGGGTTTACGCGCGATTGAGCTGGAAGAGGGCGATCGTCTACTCGGCACGGCAATCACTGATGCCAATAGCGACGTGATGTTGTTCGCCAGTACCGGTAAGGCCGTGCGCTTTAAAGGTGAAGACGTGCGTTCCATGGGCCGCACCGCTAAGGGTGTGCGCGGCATCAGAATGCCAGAAGGGCATACCATGATTTCGCTGATCATCCCGAAAGAGGGCGGCCGGGTATTGACCGTTTCCGAAAATGGATACGGTAAGCGGTCAGAACTGAGCGAATTCCCAACCAAGGGGCGTGCAACTCAGGGTGTTATCGCCATGGCGACCAGCGAGCGCAATGGCGCCTTGGTGGGCGCGGTGCAGGTCTTTGAAGGCGACGAGCTGATGCTGATTTCTGATCAGGGTACGCTGGTGCGAACAAGAACCGACGAGGTGTCTGTGCTCAGTCGTAACACTCAAGGTGTGCGCCTGATTCGCCTGAAAACCGGTGAAAATCTCGTTGGTGTTGAGCGGATTGAAGAAAGTGATGAAGAAGTTGAAGGCGAAGTGATCGCTGAGCCCGAAGCGTAAGAAAATGTAGGTTTAGCGTCGTACGTCAAGAATCTGACGCTAAGGCAAAGCACCTGCCTCGCAGGCTCCTACGTAATATTGATATTTTTTAAAAGTGAGCAGCATGACCCGTAAATATAATTTTTGTGCAGGCCCTGCGGCATTGCCGATGGAAGTACTGGAAGAAGCGCAGCGCGATCTGGTGAACTGGCAGGGCAGTGGCCTGTCAGTCATGGAGATGAGTCATCGCTCATCTGAAATTGTCGGCATAGCAACTCAAGCCGAGCAGGATTTGCGCGAATTGTTGGGTATTTCCGACGAGTATGCTGTGCTGTTTGTACAGGGTGGAGCCACCGCTCAGTTTTCGGCGGTGCCCTTAAATTTGCTGGGCGATGCCAAGACGGCTGACTATGTGAATACCGGGCAGTGGTCGAAAAAGGCCATCAAAGAAGGCAAGCGCTATTGCGACGTTAACGTCGTTGCCAGTTCCGAAGCCGATAACTTTACGAGCATTCCTGCGTTTGAAAGCTGGGAGTTGAATAAAGATGCGGCTTACCTGCACTTCACACCTAACGAAACCATCGGTGGCGTAGAGTTTTTCTGGACGCCTAAAGTCGATGTGCCGCTCGTTGCGGATATGTCTTCGACTATTCTGTCTCGTCCAATTGACGTCAATAAATTCGGTTTGATTTACGCCGGTGCCCAGAAAAATATTGGCCCCGCAGGCTTAACTATCGTGATTGTCCGCAAAGACTTGTTGGGCAACGCGCACCCATTGTGTCCGGTTGGCATGGACTACGAGGTGGCGGCTGAAAACGAATCTATGTACAACACCCCGCCGACCATGGCGATTTATCTGGCAGGCCTCGTATTTAAGTGGCTTAAGGCCAAGGGTGGCCTTGATGCGATGGAAGTTTTGAATCGAAGCAAGGCAGAAAAGCTGTACGGTTATATAGACAACAGCGGCTTTTATGGGACCCCGGTTGAAGTGGTAAGCCGTAGCTTGATGAATATTCCCTTCACTCTGGCGAGTGCTGACCTTGATAAGGCCTTTTTGGCGGGCGCTGACGAAGCCGGTTTGCTTAACCTGAAGGGCCACCGTTCAGTTGGCGGCATGCGTGCCAGCGTTTATAACGCCGTGCCAGAAGTTGCGGTAGATGCCTTGATTAACTACATGAAGGACTTTGCACAGCGCAATGGATGAAGCGTCTGAACTGAACAAGCTGCGCGAGCAGATCGACACCATCGATTCAGAAATCCACGAATTACTGAATCGGCGGGCGGTATGTGCCCAGCAAGTGGCGAGCGTAAAATCTCGGGCATTTGAGCAGGCGCGGCAGTTTGAGTCTTCAGGGAGTAGCAGCACCCAGCAATTACTGTTTTATCGGCCAGAGCGCGAAGCTCAGGTATTAAAACGTATCCAGGATGCCAATAAAGGCCCCTTGTCCGATAACGCAGTGGCCTATATTTTTCGCGAAATTATGTCGGCCTGCCTCGCCCTTGAAAAGCCGATGGAAGTGGCCTATCTCGGGCCAGAGGGAACTTTCACTCAGGCGGCTGCATTAAAACATTTCGGTCACGCGGTTGAGGGCGTGTCCCAACCGACGATTGAAGCCGTTTTTGCTGCAGTTGAATCCGAACAGTGTAACTACGGTGTGGTGCCGGTCGAGAATTCGACCGAAGGCATGGTTGCCCATACCCTGGATAATTTCATCAACTCGCCCTTGAAAATTTGCGGTGAGGTTGAATTGCGTATTCGGCTGCATTTATTGGTGGCTGAGGGTACGACCAAAGACAATATCAAAAGCATTTGTGCCCACCAGCAAGCCTTGGCACAAAGTCGCAATTGGCTGGATCAGAACTTTCCTGGTATTGAGCGCGTTGCTGTTAGCAGTAATGCGGAAGCGGCGCGCATGGCTGCGGCCGAACCCGGTCTGGTCGCTATTGCCGGTGATATGGCTGAGCAGCAATACGCGCTGACCAAGCTGGCATCCAATATTGAAGACCGCGCCGACAACACCACGCGCTTTTTAATTATTGGGCGTGAATCGGTGCTTGCCAGCGGCAATGACAAGACCTCTATTGTTGTGTCTACCCGCAACAAACCCGGCGCCCTGTTTAGGCTGCTGGAGCCGTTTCATAAAGACGGCATCATGCTGACTCGTATTGACACGCGACCCTCGCGCACCGAAACCTGGGCTTATGTCTTCTTTATCGAATTTGAAGGGCACTGTGAGGATTCGAGCATCAGCAAGATTCTTCTGGATATTGAAGAGCATTCAATTCTGATCAAGGTATTGGGATCCTATCCCAAGGCCGCGCTCTGATCTCGGTTAAAACACACAGTGTGGGATGAGTATGTCTTGTGACTTTATCGCTCTGGCTAACGCCGGCGTTCAGGCCTTAAACCCTTATCAGGCTGGCAAGCCCATCGAGGAATTGCAGCGCGAGCTGGGTTTGAGTGATGTGGTTAAGCTTGCCAGTAACGAGAATCCGCTCGGTCCTAGCAAGCTGGCTGTAGAGGCTTGTCGTAAGGCTGCAGAAGGCATTTACCTCTATCCAGACAGCAGCGGCTTTTCGCTCAAGAACAAACTCGCTGAAAAATATGCGGTAAACCCCGATCAAATCACACTCGGTAACGGCTCCAATGACGTTCTGGATTTGATCGCACGAGCTTTTCTTGAGCCGGGTAAAAGTGCAGTCTTTTCCGCGCACGCTTTTGTGGTGTACTCGATTGCGGTGCAGGCCTGTGGCGCAAGAGCCATTGTCACGCCTGCCAAAGACTGGGGCCATGATCTCGATGCTATGCTGGCGGCGATAGAAGAGGATACCCGCGTTATTTTTATAGCAAACCCAAACAACCCTACGGGTACCTGGGTCGGCAAGCAGGCAGTGGCAGCTTTTCTCGACGCAGTGCCCGATAACGTGATTGTTGTGCTGGACGAAGCCTATACCGAATATGTGACTGAAGCGCAGTTTCCCAATGGACTCGATTATCTAGAAAAACACCCGAATGTGGTGGTCACGCGCACTTTCTCGAAAGCCTATGGTTTGGCGGGCTTACGTATCGGCTACGGTATTTCGTCGCTAGCGGTATGTGATTTACTGAATCGCTTGCGCGCGCCCTTTAACGTAAGCACTGTTGCATTGGCTGCGGCCGAAGCTTCACTGGGTGACGCAGACTATCTGCAAAAAAGTCGAGGTGTGAATGCAGCGGGGCTGAAACAACTGGGTGCGGGCTTCGGTGCCCTAGGTCTTAAATGGATACCCTCAGTAGGCAATTTTATCGCCTTTCAGGTGCCGGTCGACGCCGCGCAGGTGTATCAGGGCTTGTTGCGCGAAGGCGTCATTGTGCGGCCGGTGGGCGTATACGCCATGCCTGACTTTCTCCGCGTCTCTGTTGGGCTGGAGTCAGAAAATCAGCGCTTTCTGGAAGCCCTACCAACTGTATTGAGTGCAATTACGTGATCGATAAACTCGCCATAGTGGGGCTGGGTCTGATAGGTGGCTCGCTTGCGCGGGCGTTAAAGAAGAAGGGCTGCGTGGCGGAAGTTATAGGCACGGGCCGCCGCGCAGCCTCGTTGATCAAGGCGCAGGAACTGGGTGTGATAGATCGCTGGACCCTGGATTTGGGCGAAGCCGTAGCGCAAGCGGATATTGTCGTCATAGCGACGCCAACCCTTATTGCGGAAAAGGTACTCGCCGATCTCAAGCCCTATATGCGTAAGAATTTGATTGTCACTGATGTGGCGAGTGTAAAAGGCAGCCTGGTGGATGCAGCGCGCAAAATTTTTGGAGAGCTGCCATCGCAGTTTGTACCGGGCCATCCTATCGCCGGCTCGGAGCAGAGCGGCGTGGAAGCTTCGCGGGAAGATTTGTACGTCAATCACCGCGTGATTTTGACACCGACGGAGACTACAGGCACTGGTGCATTGGCGGTGATTAGGGCGATGTGGGAAAACACCGGCGCTGAAGTGTTGGATATGCCGGTTGAAGAACATGACCGCGTATTAGCGGCGACCAGTCATTTGCCGCATGTGTTGGCTTACGCCCTTGTTGATGCCTTGGCGAGCAATGGTTCCGCTGAGCAAATTTTTAAATTCGCCGCGGGGGGCTTTCGGGATTTTACACGCATCGCATCTAGTGACCCGGTAATGTGGCACGACATTGTGCGCGCCAATCGTGATGCTGTGTTGTCGTCGATGGATGATTTCTCCGCCAGGCTTGCCGAGCTGCGAACGGCCATTGAGTTAGACGACAGCGCCGAAATTCTTGATACCTTCACGCGAGCAAAAGCGGCACGTGATGAACACTTTCTTAGCCAACATCAAGTAAAAACCAAGGAGTAAATTTGGATTTCATCGCACAGCCGGGTGGTGTCGTGAATGGCAACATCAGAGTGCCCGGAGATAAATCAATTTCGCATCGCTCTATTATATTGGGCGCTATTGCCGATGGCACCACTACCGTGGATGGCTTTCTCGAAGGTGAAGATGCACTGGCCACACTGAAGGCCTTTCAGGCAATGGGCGTCAAGATCGAAGGCCCCGAAAACGGACGAGTCAAAATTCACGGTGTCGGTCGCGATGGCCTCAAGGCGCCTGCGGGTGATTTGTGTGTGGGTAACTCGGGCACAACGATTCGGCTGCTGTCAGGATTAATGGCTGGCCAGAAATTCGAAGTCACTATGAGTGGTGATGAGTCCCTCAATAAGCGCCCTATGGAGCGGGTGGCGAAACCACTACGTGAAATGGGCGTTACCGTCGACACCGCTGAGGGCGGGCGACCGCCGCTGCGAATTAAAGGTGGCTCGGCGCTAACAGCTATTCATTACGCTATGCCTATGGCCAGCGCTCAGGTGAAATCCTGTATTTTGTTGGCGGGTTTATATGCCACCGGTGAAACCTCAGTCAGTGAGCCGGCGCCCACCCGCGATCATACCGAGCGTATGTTGCGCGGTTTTGGTTATCCGGTGATGAAGCGCGGCAACACCGTCAGCCTCGTCGGCGGCGGCCGCTTGCAAGGGGTGCATATTGATGTGCCCGCAGATATTTCGTCCGCGACCTTTTTTATGGTGGCGGCAAGCATCGCGCCAGACTCCGAGATTCTGCTGCAGCATGTTGGCGTTAACCCTACCCGTATTGGTGTGATCAATATTTTGCGCGCTATGGGCGGCGACATCACGCTGGAAAACGAGCGTGCGGTAGGCGGTGAGCCGGTTGCCGATATCCGGGTGCGTTCGTCTCAATTAAAGGGCATCGATATTCCTGAAGATCAGGTGCCGTTGGCCATAGACGAATTTCCAGCGCTATTTATCGCCGCCGCCTGCGCGGAAGGCAAAACGGTACTGCACGGTGCCGAAGAGTTACGGGTTAAAGAAAGCGATCGTATTCAGGTGATGGCTGACGGATTGCAGGCTTTGGGCGTGCAGGCTAAGCCGACGCCGGATGGTATTGAAATTGTCGGCGGCGGCTCGTCTCCTCAGGTGATGGGCGGCGGTGTGGTTGAGTGCCATCACGATCACCGTATTGCCATGGCTTTTGCCATAGCGGGTTTACGAGCAAGTGCGGCCATTCATATAAAGGGCGCGGACAATGTGGTCACCTCATTTCCGAACTTTGTTGAATTGGCCACCCACGTGGGTATGAAGCTAGAGCTTGGCTCTTGAGCGCGCCGGTCATTGCTGTAGACGGTCCCAGCGGGTCGGGCAAGGGGACATTATGTCAGCTGCTGGCTCAGCATTTGGGCTGGTCATTGCTTGATAGCGGGGCGCTGTACCGTCTGGTGGGATTGGCCAGCGTAAAACACGGTATTGCACTGGATCAGGAGGCGCCACTATCGGCATTGGCGCGCAATCTCAATGTGCGCTTTGAACCTGGTGCCGCGGGTGAGCCCACGGCCGTGATTCTGGAGGGTGAAGACGTTAGTGATGCAGTGCGCAGCGAATCTGCCGGCGATTTGGCCTCGCAAGTAGCGGTATTTCAGGGCGTTCGCGCGGCTTTGCTGAGTCGTCAGCAAGCCTTCGCGAGCCAGCCGGGGCTGGTCGCCGATGGCCGCGATATGGGGACGGTAGTATTTACCGGTGCGCCGCTGAAGATATTTCTGATTGCCAGCGCCGAAGAGCGTGCGGAGCGACGGCATAAACAGTTGATTAATAAGGGCGAAAATGTTAGCCTTGCCGCCGTTTTGGAGGACATCCGCGCCCGTGACAAGCGAGATTCGGAGCGTGAATTGGCTCCTCTGAAGCCTGCCGATGATGCTGTTATCGTTGATAGTAGCGGCATGGGCATTGAAGCAGTATTTGATCATGTTGTCGCCATTGTGCGCGAACGTGGTCTTATGTAGCGGCTAATTGCTGGCAAATGCCTTGCCTCAAGCAGTCGTTTTTAAAGTGTTGAAAATTTTGCGATTCCAGCTAGCGCGCATTTTCAGCAGAACCCATTGACCCGCATAAGCTGGATTTGCGGCGAGAAACGGTAGCGTTGCTGCCCAAATAGGTAAATTACACATGAGCGAAAGCTTTGCAGATCTGTTTGAAGAAAGTTTAAAGACCATCGATATGCAGCCCGGTTCAATCGTAACCGGCGTAATCATAGATATCGACAGCGATTGGGTCACAGTACACGCTGGCCTGAAGTCTGAGGGTGTTATTCCCCGTGAGCAGTTTCTGAGCGATTCCGGTGAATTCTCGCTGAATATTGGCGACGAAGTGCAGGTTGCGCTGGAAAGCGTAGAAGACGGTTTCGGTGAAACCCGCCTGTCACGTGAAAAAGCCAAGCGCGCAGAAGCATGGAAAGAACTCGAAACAGCTTTCGCTGATGAAGAATCTGTTACTGGTGTGATCAACGGTAAGGTTAAAGGCGGTTTCACAGTTGATGTGAACTCTATCCGCGCCTTCCTGCCCGGCTCACTGGTAGATGTCCGCCCAGTTCGCGATACCGCGCACCTGGAAGGCAAAGAGCTTGAATTTAAAGTTATCAAGCTGGATCAAAAGCGCAACAACGTGGTGGTTTCGCGCCGCGCTGTGATGGAAAGCGTTAACAGCGAAGAGCGCGAAGCGCTGCTGGCCTCTCTGCAAGAAGGCATGGTTGTTAAAGGTATCGTTAAAAACCTGACTGACTACGGCGCGTTCGTAGACTTGGGTGGCATCGACGGCCTGCTGCACATTACCGATATGGCTTGGAAGCGTATCAAGCATCCTAGCGAAATCATCAATGTCGGCGACGAAATTGACGTTCGCATCCTCAAGTTTGACCGTGAGCGCAACCGCGTATCGCTGGGTCTGAAACAACTGGGTGAAGATCCCTGGGTTGAAATCACTGCCCGTTACCCCGAAGGCACTCGCACGAAAGCGCGCGTGACTAACCTGACCGATTACGGCTGCTTTGCCGAAATCGAAGAGGGCGTTGAAGGTCTGGTACACGTATCCGAAATGGATTGGACCAACAAAAACATTCATCCCTCTAAAGTTGTTCAAGTTGGCGATGAAGTTGACGTTATGGTTCTAGACATCGACGAAGAGCGTCGTCGTATCTCTCTGGGTATCAAGCAGTGTCAACAAAACCCGTGGGATGCGTTTGCTTCTACTTACAGCAAAGGCGACAAAATCAGCGGCGGCATCAAGTCCATCACTGATTTCGGTATCTTCATCGGTCTGGAAGGCAACATCGACGGTCTGGTTCACCTGTCAGACATCTCCTGGCATGAAGCTGGCGAAGAAGCCGTTCGCAATTTCAAGAAAGGCGACGAGATCGAAACCGTTATCCTGTCTATCGACCCCGAGCGCGAGCGTATCTCGCTGGGTGTTAAACAGCTGGAAGACGATCCTTTCTCCAACTATGTAGCTGAGAACGACAAAAATAGCATTGTTAAAGGCATCGTTAAAGAAGTAGATGCCAAGGCAGCGATTCTGGTGCTGGCTGAAGAAATCGAAGGGACTTTGAAAGCCTCCGAAATCAGCCGTGACAAGGTTGAAGATGCCCGCAACGCCATGAAGGTAGGGGACGAAATCGAGGTTAAGATCATAAATGTTGATCGTAAAAACCGCGTTATAAACCTGTCCATCAAGGCTAAGGACATGGCAGACGAGAAAGAAGCTGTTAAGTCTCTTAAAGACCAAGAGACGGTAACATCCAGCCCTGGGACTATCGGCGACCTGATCAAGGCGCAGATGGACAAGGACTGAGAATAAAGTGGGCGCGAAAGCGCCCACTTTGCTATCTGAGCTACCCTCGGGCAGCTCAGATCTCTTTAAGGACCACAAAATTCCTAAAAACCTTGTTAAATCCTGCGCTTACTACTAATCTGGTGGCAGATTGACAGGATGATCCGATGACCAAATCAGAACTTATAGAACTCATTGCGGGCATGGAATCTCAACTTTCCCACAAGGATATTGAGTTAGCGGTAAAGACCATGCTGGAGCATATGTCGGAAACGCTGGCCACGGGTGAGCGTATTGAGATTCGCGGCTTTGGTAGCTTTTCGCTGCACTACCGCGCTCCGCGATTGGGTCGCAACCCGAAAACGGGCGAAACTGTGCAGCTACCGGGTAAATATGTGCCGCATTTCAAGCCGGGTAAAGAAATGCGTGAACGGGTAAACCTAGGGTTGCAGAAGAACTGAACTGCTGGTGAAAATTGGACATAAACGGTATGGTCTTGCGGCCATGCCGTTTTTTTTGGACTGAGATGTAATGGGCTTGCTGAAGAAAATCCTTTTCCTGATATTCCTAATCGCTATTCTGGCGTACGGTGCTCTTTTTGCGGTGCAGAACGACACGCCCGTGCCGCTCGATCTGCTCGTTATGAAATTGCCTGAGCTGCGCTTATCCTTGTGGCTGGTAGCCGCCTTTATTTTAGGAGGGCTTAGTGGGCTGCTTATCAGCGCATTAAAGCTGATACAATCGAAAGGCCAGTATCAATTGGTATGCAGGAAACTGGCGAAAGCCGAAAAAGAACTTAACCAGCTGAGAGCAAACTCACCCAAGTCCTGATATGCCGGAATTTAGCCACTTTCTATTATTGGTAGCGGCCATTGCCATAGGCTGGATACTGGGTAAATGGAGCCGCAACGCGAGTGAATCTGAGCAATCAGAGTCACCGGATGCCAGTGTCGCTTATTATAAGGGCCTGAATTTCCTCCTCCACGAGCAGCCTGATGTTGCAATAGACAGCTTTGTCAGCTCACTGGACGTCAACAGTGATACTCTGGAAACCCATCTGGCCGTCGGCAGCCTGATGCGCCGAAAGGGCGAGGTTGATCGCGCAATCCGAATTCATCAAAATTTGTTGGCCAGGCCCAGCCTCGGTGGTGATCAATTACATCAAGTGCATATGGAGCTGGCTCGCGATTATATCAGCGCCGGTTTACTGGATCGTGCCGAGCGGATGCTTCGCGATCTGCTGCAGCAATCTCAGGCATGGCGACGAACCGCGCTGCGGCACCTGCTTGAAATATACCAAGACGAAAAAGAATGGGATCGCGCCATTGATGTGGGCAAAGAGCTGGTGCCTAAGAAAAACTGGCTGCGTTCGATTTCAAACGTTGACGAGGGCATTCATCGGGCCCTTTCGCACTTTCTATGTGAGAAGGCTGAAATCGCCTATGCGGCGCAGGATCTTCACGCCGCGCGCAGCACGCTGAAACAGGCATTGCATTACGATCGCAACTGCGTGAGAGCATCTATATTGCTGGGCAATATTGAGCTGGATTGCGGACACGCGTGGGCTGCCATCAAGGCCTATAAGCGGGTGTTTATTCAGAACCGGCTCTTTATTGGCGAGGTGCTGGAACCCCTACATAAGGCTTTTCGCAAGCAGTCCGAAGAATTGGAGCTGATAAGCTACTTAATGGCTTGCTACGAGGAATACCCCGGTACCGCAGTGCTGTTGAAGTTGGTAGAGCTTCTCGACAGCAACCAGCAGGCAGTGCAGGCAGAGGCCTATTTGGCGCAACAACTGAAGCGGCGGCCAACCCTACGGGGCTTGCTGCAGCTCGTTAATTTTCAGGCGCCCAAAGCCAGTGCTTCAGCTCGCGAGAACCTTGAGGTGCTGCAGCGTATGCTCAGCGAGCTGCTGTCGGCGAAACCGCTGTATCAATGCGATCACTGCGGTTTTTCCGGTCAGCATTTGCATTGGTTGTGCCCGAGTTGCAAACATTGGGGGCGCACAGCGCCGATCCGTGGTGCGGAAGGCGACTGATTGAATGAGTCCGCGGCTTTGTCTGATTGCCGGCGGAACGTATGAGGAACCAACATTGGCATCAGATTCACCGATTATCGTAGCATTGGACTTTCCCACATCGGCGCGAGCCTTAGGCCTCGCAGAGCTGCTTGACCCAGCATTGTGCCGTGTAAAAGTTGGCAAAGAGTTGTTTACCCGCGAGGGTCCCCAATTGGTTGAGGCTTTGATCAATTCCGGATTCGACGTTTTTCTTGATCTTAAATTTCACGATATTCCCAATACGGTGGCAGCGGCGGTACGTGCAGCCGCTGAACTGGGTGTGTGGATGGTTAATGTTCATGCTAGCGGCGGGCCGCGGATGATGGAGGCTGCCCGGCAGGCGATTGAGCCTATGGGAAAAAATGCGCCACTGCTGACGGCAGTGACGGTGTTGACCAGTATGGAGCAGGACGAGCTGACCGCTATGGGCGTCAACAGGAGCCTACAGGAGCAGGTTCTTGCGCTGGCCGCACTTACCGAAAGTTGTGGTTTGGATGGGGTGGTGTGTTCTGCTCACGAGGCCTCGGTCTTGCGCAAAGCGCGGGGGCAGAATTTCCTGCTGGTAACGCCGGGCATTCGCCCTGCCGGTAGTGAGCATGGTGATCAGCGTCGTGTGGCTAGTCCTGCTGAGGCGCTGGCACAGGGCAGTGACTACCTCGTCATAGGGCGCCCCATCACTCTGGCCGAATCGCCACTAGAATGCTTAAAGCGGATAGCACAGAGCATCGCTACACGCTAGTATTTACAGTGGCCTAGTTAGAGTCGCTTCTCTAAAACACAAAGGAGTGTGTTATGAACATATCAGTTTTATTCCGTCGTTTTTTTCTTGTTGCGTTTTTACTTTCTGGCTTTGCCTTTGCGGCAGAGCAGCCCTCCACTGTTAATATTAATTCAGCCGATGCGGATACCATCGCAGCGGTATTGAAAGGTGCCGGCAGGGTGCGGGCGCAGTCGATTGTACAGTGGCGCGAATCGCACGGTCCGTTCACCAGTGCAGAACAACTAGTGGATGTTAGTGGTGTGGGTGCAGTGGTGCTGGAAAAGAATCGAGAGAAGATCGTTCTGGAATAAGCTAGGTTGTATTAAATCTAAGTCATGCCGCCTGCGGGCGGCATTTTCATGCTAATTTAACTTATAAGGTACGCTAAATTTTGGCGTTGAATAACGCTGTGATATTCTGTTGCGAATTTTTTCAGGTGGTTCAGTTCGGGTGATTAAGTAATGGCGGCATATGATGTTTTCAACGGGGATGCGGATGGCATCTGCTCTTTGGTGCAGTTGCGTAACGCCGAAGCCCGTGAAGCTGAGTTGATCACCGGCGTAAAGCGCGATATTGAGCTGCTATTTCAAGTCAAAGCCGAGCACGGTGACCAAATTACAGTGCTCGACGTATCGTTGGATAAAAACCGTGAGGCATTGCAGTCGGCACTGGCTGCGGGTGCAGAAGTGTTTTACTCGGACCACCATTTTGCTGGCGACATTCCAGAATCCCCGAAGCTAACAGCGCTCATTAACACCGCAGCTGACGTCTGCACTAGCCTGTTGATAAACGGCCACCTGAATGGCCAGTTTGCTGAATGGGCAGTCGCGGGCGCGTTTGGCGATAATTTGAAAGCCAGTGCTGTGGCTGCGGCCAAGCCCTTGTCACTAAGCGTGGACCAACTGACTACCTTGGAAAACCTCGGTATTTATATTAACTACAACGGTTACGGCTCAAATCTGGAAGATCTACATTTTCACCCCGCCGATTTGTACCGACAGCTTGCGGGTTATCACTCGCCCTTCGAATTTATCAAAGATAACCGCGAGGCTTTTGAAAAGTTAGAGCAGGGCTATCACTCGGATATGTCAGCGGCAAGTGCGATTGGTCCGAAACGTGCTAGCGATGAGGCCGCGGTTTTTGTACTGCCGAATGACGCGTGGGCACGTCGCGTCAGTGGCGTGTATAGCAATGATCTTGCCAATGGCAGTCCGGCTCGGGCCCATGCGGTTCTCACACACAAAGATAACGGAAATTTTCTGATCAGTGTGCGTGCGCCCTTAAATAACAAGCAGGGCGCCGACGAGTTGTGCCGGCAATTTCCGACTGGCGGTGGCCGAGCCGCCGCAGCCGGCATTAATGATTTGCCTGCGGATGCGTTGGGCCAGTTTATTGACCAATTCACTGACTTCTTTACACGCCGGAACTGAGCATGTTTACGCCTGAGGCGATTCAAACCTTATTATTGATTGCGGGTTGCTTTGGGCTGCTTATTGTTACGCGTATACCCGCCGATGTGGTGCTGTTGGCCGGTGTCGCCGTTCTCGTTTTTGCCAATATATTAACGCCTGCCGAGGCCTTAGCTGGAGCCGCCAGCGAAGGTTTAGCAACCGTAGCGGTCCTGTTTGTGGTTGCTCAAGCGTTGGCCGATACCGGTGTCGTCAGCTGGATATCCCACAATCTCTTAGGCAGGCCCAAAAATACCGCCTCGGCACAGTTTCGCCTGATGGCGCCGGTTGCAATATTTAGTTCTGTGCTCAATAACACGCCCGTAGTGGCAATGATGGTGCCCGCGGTCCGCGATTGGGCGCGGCGTAACAATATCTCCAGCTCCCAGTTAATGATTCCGCTGAGCTATGCCGCCATTATTGGGGGTACCTGTACGGTGGTCGGCACCAGCACCAATCTGGTTGTGAACGATATGCTCAAGGCCTACTCCGGCGTCGGTCTGAATCTGTTTGACCTCGCTTGGGTGGGTGTTCCCTGTGTGCTGGTAGTAATTATCTTCACGATCTTTACCAGTCGCTGGCTGCTGCCAGACCGACATGGCGAAGTGCAGCGATTCGAAGATGCCCGACAATATGTCGTTGAAATGCTGGTCGACACGGGCAGTCCTTTATGTGGCAAGAGCATTGAAAACGCAGGATTGCGACAGCTTCCCGGTATGTTCTTAATAGAGATTGATCGCGATGGTCGCTTGCTGACCGCGGTGTCGCCGCGCGAGCTCCTGCAGGCGAATGATCGCCTGATTTTTGCCGGAGATGTACGCTCGGTTGTCGATTTGAAAAACATCCACGGCCTGCGCATGGCTGATGATCAGGTGTTTAAGCTCGATACACATCAGGCAGTTCGTAGTCTGGTTGAAGTGGTCGTGTCGCCCAATTTTCCCTTCTTGGGGAAATCTGTTCGAGATATGGGTTTTCGCAATCACTATAGCGCAGTCATTATCGCCGTATCGCGCGGCGGCCAGCACCTTAAAACCAAAATTGGCGATGTTGAGCCACGGCCGGGTGACACATTTTTACTGGAAACCAATGACGAGTTTGTCGAGAGCCAGCGTTACTCGCGAGACTTTTTGTTGGTTAGCCAAATCGAAAATTCGCGCCCTGTTCGGCATGAGCAGCGCGGTGTTGCGGGCTTGATCCTATTGGGCATGGTGGCCGCGGTTGCGGGCGGTTTCATGACTATGTTCAAGGCAGCGGTACTGGCGGCAGGCTTAATGGTGTTGACTAGATGCGTACGAACGCAGGATGCGCGCCGCAGTATCGATTGGCAAATATTACTGGTTATAGCCTCGGCCATCGCCTTGGGCACAGCAATGCAAAAAACCGGTGCCGCGCAGACTATCGCTGAGTTGATGGTTGGCCTATCGGCGGGATCGCCAATAGCCCTGTTGATAGCACTATTTACTCTGACGACCTTGTTCTCGGCCATTATTTCGAATATGGCGGCAGCGGTATTATTGTTTCCGGTGGCAATGGCCGCGAGCGAACAGTTAGGTATCAGTGCGGTGCCACTGGCTGTGACCTTGATGATCGGGGCATCGACCTGTTTTGCAACTCCCATTGGCTACCAAACCAATCTGATGGTCTACGGGCCGGGAAATTACAAGTTTCAGGATTTTATGAGGCTGGGCGTTCCGTTGTCGATACTGGTCGGAATTATTACCGTCACGGTTGTACCCTTGGTATGGTCTTTTTAAAGCTTGCACGCACTTAGCGATCTGATTTCCCTAATGCCATGACCGCCTGCAATTGATTTCGCAGGGTTTCGTGATTCCGGAAAGGGTACATGCGAATGGTGAGAATCATTATCCCTAAGAATCCTTTCAGGCTTTGGAGGTCGACAACGTTGCCGGTTTTTTGTCGATACTGGCGATAGGGCTCATCGAGAATATTGGCCCAGTGATCCTTTGAACCCACATTCTCAAAGTAGGCTTTTATCTGCCCGGCATTCGAGCCAGCAACCAGATCGTTGTTCCGGTTTTTAGTGGTGGTTTGCTGTGCATAGCAGAGGCATTCTTCCACCAGGCGCGGAAAGTCCCCGCGAAATGATTTAGTTGCTGTCTGCATCCGCAGGAAAAAATGATCCTGACGGCTCGCGAGCAGGCTTTGTACGATATCGTCGCGACTGTCGAAGTAGCGGTAAATTGTTGGCCTTGAAACTTTGGCCTGTTTCGCAATTTCCGCGATAGTAGTTTTACCAATGCCTTTACTGGTAACAACCTTGTAGGTTGCCATCAGGATATGTTCTCTAGCACGAATAGGATCGTCGTGGCGATTGCCCTTGCCCCAGCGTGTTTCGGTAGCCATTTTTCCTCCCGTTCGTGGCTTTCGTGACTTTCGTGACTTTTGTGACTTTTGTGACGGAATTGTAAACTGTATTGAAGATGAATTCGAAGCTAATTGTAAATTAGAAAGTTAAGTCTAGCGTGGCATAAGGGTACAAGTTACTAACCTTTTCCCTATAATATGGGTGGCAGTGTCGTCTCTTATGGTTTTTGATAAAGGGGTAAAGTGTTGCATAGTGATTCGTCAGGCCGGTACTGTCGGGACGGACGAATCGTCACTGGTGCTAATGGGTAGGCCGCTGGTGCGTTGTATTATAGTGACGCCTCCATGATTGCGCTTGCTTAGATGGCGCTACAAATTTAAAACAAAAAAGTTTATTTTCCATGAGAGGAATTTCCCTAATGAAGTATTTGGTTGGTGCGCTGACAGCTATTTTTGTTGTCGCTCTTATTCTCCTATCCAG
>JBLHMO010000028.1:0-28151 GCA_047622145.1 Paracoccaceae bacterium
TTGCGTGCATATAAATCTATCACCACCGCCAGATAAGCTCAGCGCCTTCCCGCCCAGATATATGTTACATCGCCGCACCAAACCTGATTCGGCTGACTAACTGCAAATTCCCGATCAAGCTTGTTGGGTACGGCAATATTTTCCTTATGAGCCTTCCGGTAACGATAACTCGGCAATTGACAGCTGACCAGCTCCAGCTCTTTCATTAATCGCGTCGCGCGATACCGGCTGAGCTGAATACCTCTGTCGGTTACGATGGTTGCAATCGTTCTCGCACCGGGTGATCCATTGCTATTCTGGTGGGCTGCTCGAACCTCACTGAGCAGCTTGATTCGCTTTAAGCTCGGCATGTTAGACTGCTTAACCCAATACTTATAGCTGCTGCGATTAACCCCAAGCACATCGCAAATTAATGCCACCGCGTGGCTCTCTTTGAGTTTCTCGATTAACGAGAATTGTTCATTCAACCAGAACAAGGGAGTCTGACATCAAGAGAGCGGTAGCCTTGTTTAAAATTTCTTTTTATCCCTCAACTCGCTGGAGTCGCTTCTCAAGCTCTCGAATCCTCAGCTGATCGGGTGTCATCGGCGTGGCATGCGGCGAAATACCGTTGCGCTCAGCTCGCAGCTGACGAACCCATTTATCCATGGTGGATTTACCCACAGCCATCGCTTCTGCAGCAACTCTAATCAGGTGGCCAAATTCACTATGCCACTACACTACGAGTCAGTACATCCCCCAATACACCTCTTTTTAATTAGCCCTTAGTATCTTTACAGTTTGTGTGTACTATCCTCTTACGATAATGATTTTTTAGGAGACCGACAGGAATCGTAGTGTGTCGGTGCCGGACAATCACGCGATAGGCGCGTTTGTCAGAAAGGGAGAAGGTGATTGTCTAACGTCCATGCAAGAAAAGTGCTCTTACGCTCATGCGTAGCCTTGGCGATCTCGTCATCGCTACATTCGTTGGCGGCTTCCTCACCGAACGAGAACGTGGGGGATTTGGCTGAGCTTTCGCTTGAAAGTCTAATGGGTATCAATGTCTATTCGGTATCCAAGACTGCGGAGCCTTGGTTGAGCTCTGCTGCAGCCATTTATGTATTGAGCGGAGCCGAAATTCGGCGCTCTGGCGTTAAAACCATGCCAGAGGCCCTCAGGTTGGTGCCCGGTGTTACGGTAGCGCGGGTTGATGCTCATAGCTGGGCAGTGACCAGCCGCGGTTTTAACGGTACGCTGGTCGACAAGCTCGAAGTGCTAATGGACGGCCGCAGCCTTTACACGCCGCTATTTTCTGGGGTGTATTGGCAGAGACACAATATTTCCATGAGTAATATTGATCGCATCGAGGTTATTCGCGGGCCCGGTGCGTCGATGTGGGGAGCCAATGCGGTCAACGGGGTCATCAACATTGTTACCAGCTCTGCCGCCGATGCGGATAGTTTTCGCGCCGAAACTGGTGCGAGTAACGGGCAACGTAATCACACCAGTTTTTCAAGCGCGATCAAAGGCGAAAAAGCTGCACTAAAAATTTACGGGCGGGAAGAAAACTACGCCAATTTTCGTCTGCGCGACGGTAGCAATGCCCGCGATGGTTTTGAAAGCCAGCGCTTAGGTTTTCGCTCGGATATCGATATGGGTCGCGGCGAATCGACATTGACCCTGCAAGGCGAACGCTACAAAGACCGCGTCGAACAGCCCGGCAACAGCCGCGAAGAAACGAACGAAATAAATTTCGTTTTGGCGAACTGGGTGGTGGATCAAGCCGATGGCGCAGGCTTTGAATTAAGTGCCTATGTGGAAGACTCGCTTTTCAACATTCCCTCGTTATTTAAAGAAGATCGAACAACCTTTGAAATAGAGGCGGTCAAGCACTTCAAGGTGGGTGAGCGCCACGAGCTAGTGCTGGGTATGTCTTACAATAAGACATCGGATCAGATTGAATCGCCTGACCAGAACATCATAGGGTTTCTACCGGCCAAACGCAGCGATGAAACATTCGATGCCTCTATTCAGGATCAGATCGAACTCGTAAAAGATCGCTTGCGCCTTACCGTGGGTTTAAAAGCAGAAAAGAATGATTACTCGGGCACCGAGATACAGCCCACCTTACGCATGGCGTTCACGCCCACTCGTAACTCGACACTATGGGCGGCGCTTTCCCGGGCGGTCAGGATTCCAACCCGATTGGACCAAGATATTATAATTTTTGCGCCGGCGCCGTTTCCCTCGGGCACGGTCCTTATCAAGGGTAGTAAGGATTTTGAGCCAGAGCGTTTAATTGCGATGGAGTTCGGAATCCGACATCGTTACTCGGACGACTTGACGCTGGATTTAGCGCTCTACCGCAATGAATACGATCAACTGCGCGGGACCAACGCTAATGTATTTCCGCTTGAGATTTCTAATGAAGGCGAGGGCGATACCAGCGGTGCCGAGGTTTTTGTGCAGTGGGACTATTCCGAACAATGGGTTCACCGCGCTTCCTACACCTACCAGCATACGGACTACCATGCGAAGCGAGGCAGCTCCGATACCTCAATTAATCCAGCAAATCGCAACGACCCTCGCCATCAGGCGATGCTGCGCAGCACGTGGCTGCCCAATGATACTCTGAGTTTCGAAGCTCGCGTTCGCAACGTGAGTGAGCTTCCTGATCTAGACGTAGACGGTTATACAGAGCTTGATATATCAATTTCGTGGCAGGCTAACGAAAATCTTCAATTGACTGTGATGGGTCAAAATCTACTCGATAGGGCCCATGCCGAATTTAGCTCACCCAGCCGGGAGGTCGAGGTACACCGAAGTCTGCTATTTGGACTTGAGTGGGTGTATTAAAGATGAGGATTATTCTCAAAGATGTAGGACGGTTTTGGCTTGAGCGGCTATGCCGACCACTGTTAATGGTGCTTGCCGTGAGTGTGTGTCCATCGTCAAGCTTTGCAGATAGAGGCCAGCTGGAAATGCGCGTTAAATCTGCCTTTATCTATAACTTTACCAAATATATTACCTGGTCGGATTCTGGCGAGACTGATACCGATAGTAATTTGCGTATCTGTGTTGTGAAAGACGACGAGGTATTTGAATTGGTGAGCGAAACCGTTGGCGGGAAATCAACTCAGGGTCGCATTATTGAAGTTTTGCATTTGCGAGACCGAACAGAGGCTTCGCAATGTCACCTTGCCTATGTTCTTGATAGTCGACTGGAGGAAGATTGGCGTCAGGAAATGGGTGGTGCGGGCCTTGTTACTGTGGGGGACGGCAGTGGTTTCGTCGATAAAGGCGGTGTTTTCGGCTTTGTGATCGTCAATGAAGGAGTCCGCTTTGAAATAAATTTAGCCGCGGCGGAAAAGAAAGGCTTAACCATTAGTAGCAAATTACTTTCGCTGGCGCAGCGGGTGATTTACTAGTGGACGTCAGCCTGAGGTCGTTTCGAAATTCTTCGATACGGTTCAAGATGATGGCGGCTATTATTGGTACCAGTTGTATTGTCTTGTTGATAAATGCTCTGGTCTACCTCACGCTTGGCTGGACGACAACCAAGACGCGTATGAATCATGAGCTTGAGATAACGGCGCGAATTTATGCGGAAAATGTCTCGGCAGCTCTGAGCTTCAGCGATGAAAGGGCGGCAACGACACTTTTGAGCTCACTTAAATCGATAGCCGAGCTGGATCTGGCCTGTGTCTACAGCGCGACTGAAGCCGAGCAGGATCCGACGCTTTTTTCGCAATACAAAGCCGTAAATGCCCAAGTGAGTTGTGCACCTAGGCGCCTTCCCTTGGTTTCTAAAAACGAGTCTCGGTATATTGAATCCGTCATCCCTGTACACGTCGGTGACGAGCAGCTTGGCTATGTTTACCTGCGTCGAAATGTGAGTGATTTGGTGGCTTCAACCCAAGTGGCGGCATTGGCGGTATTCGTGACGCTATTGATCTGCATAGCTATAGCCTATCGCATGACAAGTTTTTTCAGAGGGCTGATTGAGAAGCCAATCAGTAGTCTTTTGGGCGCCACCCAGAAGCTATCGTCAGAAACGGATTTCACGACCCGGGTTGAGAAATATGCCAATGACGAAATTGGACAGTTGTTCGACAGTTTCAATACCATGATGATACAAATTCAGGAGCGTGATCATCAGCTTCAATCGACACGCGGCGAATTGGAAATCAGGGTGAAAGAGGTCGAGAGTTCAAACGGCATTTTAAACGATACCCTGGCTCGGCTTAAAAACACACAGGAACAATTAGTCAACCAGGAGAAAATGGCTTCGCTCGGAGGACTTGTGGCTGGTGTCGCGCACGAAATCAATACGCCTATTGGCGTTGGAGTGACGGCTTCATCTACCTTGCATTCTGCAACTGAGGAAACCCTCGAGGCATACGAAAAAGGTAAACTGACGGATTCGGGCTTGCGGCGGTACATGTCAACCGCCACTCAATCTGCGAATATTTTACTGAATAACCTTAATCGCGCGGCGAATCTGATTCACAGCTTCAAGCAGGTCGCGGTCGATCAGACAAGTAGCGAAACCAGGCGTTTCAATCTTAGGGAGTACATCAATGAAATATTGCTGAGTCTGCGTCCGCGAATTAAAAAAACCCGTGTTGTCGTTAATGTTGATGTAGACGAATCGATCGCTCTACATAGCTATCCGGGTGCTATTTCCCAGATTTTAACGAATCTCGTGATGAACTCCCTTATTCACGGCTTTCCTGATGATGAGCAGGCGGGCGAAATTTGTTTAAGCGCTGTACTGGCTGAATCGGACATGATTCGCCTGAGTTATTCGGATAATGGGGCAGGCATGTCCGAGCTACATTTGCACAAAGTGTTCGATCCCTTCTTTACTACCCGTCGGGGTTCGGGGGGAAGTGGGCTGGGTATGCATATCGTGTATAACCTCGTAAATCAGCAATTGGGCGGCACTATTGATATTCACAGTGAACTTGGCAAAGGCGTTGAGCTTACGCTGATTTTCCCTATGAATATTCAGTCGCAAGGAGTGACCTTATGACTGTTACAGACGCGTTGAATCTCGCTGAAGAGTCATCAGATTTAAGTGGTAATACGACCGCCACACCCTGGGTGCTTCTCGTTGTCGACGATGAACCGGAGATCCATTCGGTCACCACCTTGGCGCTCGATGGTTTCGAGTACGCTGGGCATGGACTGGAAATTTTGAACGCTTATTCGGCGGCTGAAGCCAAGAAAATTTTGGGCGTTCGCGATGATGTCGCGATGATACTGCTTGACGTTGTCATGGAAACGGACAGTGCAGGGCTGGATTTAGCTCGCTATATCCGCGAGGTTATGAAAAATAAATTTGTTCGCATCGTGCTACGCACGGGCCAGCCGGGTCAGGCGCCGGAATTCAGTGTTATTACCAGTTACGATATTAACGATTATAAGGAAAAGACTGAGCTGACCCGGCAGAAGCTTTTTACTTGTGTGTATACCAGCTTGTCGTCTTATCGAGATTTAATGGCATTGGAAAAAAATAGACTGGGCTTGCTAAAGGTCATCGAGGCCTCGGCCGATTTATTCGAGTGCCATTCTGTGAACGATTTTGCTCAAGGCGTTATCGAGCAGGTGTCGGCGCTGCTTTACCTTGAACAGGATATGATAGTGGTTTGTGCCTCGGGCATCGCCCTGGATAAATCGGATGGTCATTTCGAGGTTGTCGCCACAACAGGATGCTATACAGCGTTGGTGGGTCAAGGTGGCTATACCGCACTGCCACCGGAAGTCTGCAAACGTATCAATTCGGCAGTGCTGGCAGCCAAAAACCTCTACGGCAGCAACTATTATGTCGGTGTATACACGACAGCGGACGATTCGAAGCATGTGCTATACGTTTCTGGTGACGTAAAAGTGAGCGTGCAGGACTTCTCATTGCTTGAACTGTTTGCTCGAAATGTGGCTTTGGCGCATGAAAAACTGCTGTTGATGGCGAAGTCTAAGACGATAGAGTGAAATGGCTGGCATAGATAAGGGCGACAGGCTAAATCTTGCGGATGAGCTGGACGTTAGTTTCGAGCCGGACGATATACCGCGCTGGAAAGTACTGGTTGTCGATGACGAAGAAGAAATTCATAACATTACCCGTTTGGCGCTACGCGACTTTCGGTTTTCCGGGCGCGAGCTCGAATTTGTCAGTGCCTATTCCGGCGCTGAAGCACAAACCTCGATTATGGAACACCCTGATGTCGCGATAATACTACTCGACGTCGTGATGGAAACTGATGACGCGGGGCTATTGTTTGCGCGGTTCATTAGGCAGACCGTTGGCAATCAATTTGTACGTATTATATTGCGTACTGGGCAGTCGGGAATGGCGCCAGAGCGCCAAGTCATGAAGGTTTTCGACATCAATGATTATCGCGCCAAAACCGAATTGACTTAAAATCGTTTGTATACCGTGATGCAAACAGCTCTCGCGTCCTATCGAGATATGGCAGCGCTGGCCCGAAGCCGAAGGCAGTTGGTTGGCATCATAGTCGACGAGCTGGATAAGCTCTCCGAAATGAGCTCGGAGCTCGTTCGGAACCCCCTCAAAGAGGTGCTGACTACGGTGCAGGAGCTGCATAGGCAGCTGCAAGACGGCGTGTCGGCGGAGCAGTTGCGCATGCTCGAAAATGTCAAAACGCTCACAACCAATATATACCTTCAGGTTGACGATTTGGTGCGCTTGACCGAGACCGGCAATTTTAACGACGAACAATTGCTGCTGAAAATGAACGAGGTCCTGCAAGAAGCGACAGCGGCGTTGGCGCAGGAAATTTCAGATTTTGGCGCTACGGTTATCGTGGGTGCTTTGCCTTCCGTTATCGGTAGTCGTCGGCAGCTGCTGCGGCTATTGGTGAATCTACTTTCCAATGCACTTCAGTTTCGCTCTGAGGCCGAACTTGAAATTCGTATAGACTGTAGGAGTCAAGGTGATTACTGGTGCTTCCAAGTCGATGACAACGGCATTGGCATTCCGATTGATGAGCGGCAAGCGATATTTTCTTTGCTTCGGCGCAGCGGCCAGAAATTGGCTGCAGTTGGCAGCGGAATTGGCCTGAATATCTGTCGCAAAGTCGTGCGTTGGCACGGCGGCGAAATTTGGATTGATGATAGTCCGATGGGTAGCACCCGCATAGAATTCACGCTAGCGGTGACAGATTCTTGAAATTTGCTGGCGGTAGTGTTTCAGTGAGGTAAATATTGAACACTGATGTCTTGAAGCGAAAGGAGTTTTTCAGCAAACTTGGGTTGCTGACCAAAGACGCTCTGCATAGTACGCGCCAGCATGGCCTTATTATTCTCGATATAGATGCCTTTCGGTTTGTAAACGCAAGCAGCGGATACACCGCGGGAGATCATTTAATCAATCTCTTGGAGCAGCACCTGATGGGATTGCTTCCCTACGGTGATATTGGTGCGAACCTCGGTGCTGGCAGTTTTGCCATCTTAATACCTAATGCCGAGTTGATCGAAATTAAAGCGTTGGAATGCTCCCTCCGTCAATCGGTTCGCGAGCGAGAATTTCGTTGGCAGGAAAAGACCTTCTATATCACACTGTCGTCTGGCGCCACCATGTTGCTCGATAGCGACGACGATGAAAGCGTTTCCTTTTCTCGCGCTGAACTCGCTTTGTTTCAAGCCAAGCAGCAGGGCAACGATTGCATGAAGTTTGCTCATGCGCCCAAGCCTACCGCTGACGTCCCAATTTCTAGCTGGGCATCTAAAATACAGTATGCTTTCCTTCACGATGGCTTTCGCCTTTGGGTTCAGCCGGTGATCGACACTGCGTCCAATCAGGCTATTTTGATTGACGTAAGTTATACACTGGATGTGGATGGCAAGCCGGTTCCACTGCATGTTGTTCAAGAAGAAATTGTTGCAATCGGCATGGCGCTAACACTGGACCGTTGGCTACTTAGAAAGCTGCGTGATTATGTGCTGTCTAAGCGCGCCGAAGGCGACCGCCTGCGCTATGTATTCAGCCGGTCTCCCGAGTCTGTTAAAGCCGTGACGTTTTAAAAAATTTCTGAAAGCGGAATTGAGTGCGAAGCCAGAGTTGTGTTCGCGCATAGCCCTTGCACTTTCGTACCCGAACCTGGACTCTGATATTGACTGCGTAAGAGAATTTGTCGAAAGTTTCCACCAATTGCGCTTGCCTATATTGTTGGACGATTTTGGTGCACATGCAAATGCAAATCCAAATGGGCTTTTGGAGCTGGCGACATTGCCAGTGGCCTGCGTGCGACCGCACGTGCAGTGGTTTACCGAGGACAGCGCAGAGCATCATAAGATGGTGTCGATTTTAGTGGAGCTTATTCACGCGGCGGGCAAGCAGGCGCTTGGCATCGGGGCCGATACCGAGTCTGGGCTGATTAATCTGCAGCAACAAGGTTTTGCGCTGGTTCAGGGCGCGCTCTATCCCGCTGTTCCTTGTTGAGTTTGCTAACCGGCTTTGGTGAGGTCTTTTTTTGTTTGGTTCGGATTCATTCGGCTCAGGCTCGCGAGCTCCGAGTCGAGAATGTCGAGTAGTAATTCTGCCTGGGTAATGCGTTTTACGCGCGCGAGTAGGACGGCCGCTTGGGAGTAGTGAAGTTTAAGGTAGCCCAGCCATTGTTTGGCCGGCCCACAGGCGTGTTTCGGACTGCAAGTGTGCAGCAGAGAGAAATGGAAGCCTCGCAGTAATTCCAGCACGGCAGGCCAAGCCACTGGTTGCGCTCCGAATTTTAGCTGAGCGGCAAGCCCTGGGTTCGCCAGGAGGCCGCGCCCTAGCATAACGTCGTTGCAAAGGCTCAATGTCCGGCAGCGCGCATAGTCTGATGGCGTCCAGACTTCGCCATTGGCAATAACCGGAATAGCTAATTGCGTTTTTAACTCAGCGATTCGCTGCCAATGGGCTGGGGGCTTGTAGCCTTGCGCTTTGGTACGTGCGTGCACCACTAATTCATTGGCTCCGCCTTGTGCAATGGCACGGGCGACATCCATCAGATAGTCACTGTGTTCGTAGCCGAGGCGAATTTTTACGCTCAGTGGTATACCAAGAGGAACAGCCCTGCGCACGGCGCAAACTATCCGGTGAATCAATTCGGGTTCGTCGAGTAGGATTGAACCGCCGCGGTGCTTATTGACCGTTTTTGCCGGGCAGCCGAAGTTGAGGTCGATACCAGCCGCGCCCAGTTCTGCAGCTCTGGCTGCGTTCTCCGCTAAAACTTGCGGCTCACTGCCTAATAGCTGTAGATAAACCGGCGTGCCCGAGGGCGTGCAACTATTGGTTTGAAGTTCGGGGCAGTAGCGATAAAAAACGCGCGGCGGCAGCAGTTGAGTAGTGACCCTGACGAATTCGGTGACACAGCGGTCGATGCCGCCTACCGCGGTGAGAAGCGCGCGCATTCGTGCGTTAACAACGCCTTCCATTGGAGCTAGGATTAATTTCATGCGACACCGCTAGATTCATGCGACACAGGGACGTGCGCGAGTATAGCGTAAACACCCGCTTGAGCAGAATCAAACGGCAGAGCGATTAGCTGGGTGAAAGCCGCCCCTGTAGTTTAACATACTGAATATAGAGAATTTTGTAGTTATTTTACTCTTATGTCATTGGGCTGTCCTTGTTGCTGGCTACAGAGCATCTCTGTAAAGTGGGCTGCCCACGTCGTCGTCAAACAAGCGTTAAGTGCCGAAGAGGTTGCCTACAATGTCATCTACTTTGTTGGAACAAGGCTTGGAACTCATGGTTTATGGCATGAGTACGGTTATTGTGTTTCTGTCCTTGCTGGTGGCAGTCACTGGCCTGATGTCCAGCGTCGCCCAGAAATTCGAGCGACCCGACGCTCCTGTGAGTAAGCGTAGTGGACAAGCCGGGGTCGTCACTGCGGGGTCCGCGACGGCGCTAACACCTTCGGTACCGCCGACGATAATGGCCGCAATAACGGCAGCCGTGCACGAACACCGTACCCCCCCTCTTTAGTCATCACGTGTGTGAACTCGATGAAACGCATAGCCACACTTGAATATTGATTGTGAAAACGGATATTTATTAGGGAAATTCCGCATGACTGACTACAAAAAACCGCTTGGTATTACCGACGTGGTCCTGCGCGATGCACATCAGTCGTTGTTTGCCACTCGCCTGCGCCTCGACGACATGCTGCCGATTGCAGCGAAGCTGGACAAGGTTGGTTTCTGGTCGTTGGAATCCTGGGGTGGGGCGACCTTCGACGCCTGCATTCGCTATCTGGGAGAAGATCCTTGGGAGCGTATACGCGAGCTGAAAAAGGCTATGCCGAATACGCCGCAGCAAATGTTGTTTCGCGGCCAAAATATTCTAGGCTACCGCCACTATGCCGACGATGTGGTGGAGCGGTTTGTGGAGCGTGCTGCGGTTAACGGCGTCGACGTTTTTCGGGTTTTCGATGCGATGAATGACCCGCGCAATTTAGATACCGCATTAAAAGCGGTGCGCAAAGTGGGTAAGCATGCACAGGGCGCGATTTCCTATACGGTGAGCCCAGTGCATACCGTAGACAGCTGGGTGGAACTGGCAAAGTCCCTAGAAAACATGGGCGCAGATTCGATTGCCATCAAAGATATGGCTGGCCTACTCAAACCCTACATCGCGTTTGAATTGGTAACGAAACTTAAAGCGACCCTGTCAGTACCGGTACATTTGCATTGCCACGCTACGACCGGCTTGTCGACTGCGACCGCGCTGAAAGCGATTGAAGCGGGCATCGATAATGTCGACACGGCGATCTCGTCCATGAGTATGACCTATGGCCATTCGCCGACGGAGTCGGTTGTGGCCATGCTGCAAGATACCGACCGCGATACTGGTTTGGATCTAGCGTTGCTGGAAGATATCGCGGCCGACTTTCGCGAAGTGAGAAAGAAATACGCTAAATTTGAAGGCGCACTGCGCGGTGTGGATTCACGCATTCTGGTCGCACAGGTGCCCGGGGGTATGCTGACCAATATGGAAAGTCAGCTTAAAGAGCAGGGCGCGGCGGATAGGCTGGACGAGGTTTTGCTGGAAATCCCCAGAGTGCGTAAAGATCTGGGGTTTATTCCGCTGGTCACGCCCACCTCGCAGATTGTTGGAACGCAGGCGGTTATCAATGTATTGACCGGTGAGCGCTATAAGTCCATCGCTAAAGAAACAGCCGGCGTGTTGAAAGGCGAATACGGTGCAACGCCAGCACCGGTTGATAAAGCACTGCAGGCTCGAGTGCTTGAAGGCGGTGCCCCGGTGACGTGCCGACCAGCAGATTTGCTTGAGCCTGAATTGGCCAAGCTGACTGAGGCATTGAGGACGCTGGCCAAGGAGAAGGGCATTGCGCTCAGCTCGGGGGTCGATGAAATTGATGACGTCCTCACATATGCACTGTTTACTCAGATAGGCCTGAAATTTCTTGAGAACCGAGGAAACCCAGATGCATTTGAACCGGTTCCCACGGGTGCCGATGAGCCGTTAGCTGCTGCGCCTGCGCAAGCCCCCGGAGAGTCAGTTTATACGGTTACCGTTTCGGGCCAGCAATATGTTGTGCAGGTGGCGGCGGGCGGTGATATCAGCGCGGTTGCTCCGGCTGTCTCTGCTACACCCGCACCCGCTGCAACCGGCGCCGCTGTTGAGCCGGTAAAAGCACCGCTGGCGGGTAATATTCTTCGCATTAATATCGCCGCTGGCGAACACGTGGAGGCGGGTGAGGTAGTGGTCATTCTGGAAGCCATGAAAATGGAAACCGAAATTCGGGTGCAAGGTGCTGGGACAGTGGCGGCTGTGAGAGTCGCTGTCGGTGACAGTGTAACGGTCGGCGATATCTTGCTGGACATGCAGTAGGCGGAGTGAACTGAATGGAAAATTTACTGCGCCTTTGGCAGGACTCGGGCCTTGCAAATATCACGCCCGGCCAGATTGGGATGCTGGGCATTTGTTTACTGCTGCTGTATTTGGCTATTAATAAGGGTTTTGAGCCCTTGCTGTTAGTCCCCATCGGTTTTGGCGGCATTCTCGCCAATATCCCCGCGGCCGGTTTGGCTTTCTCCGCTGTCGAGAATGCGGTGCTGGCTGCCAACCCTGAGGTGTTGGCAGCGCTGGCCGAGGCCCTCCAGCTTGGCGACTGGCAGCTGCCCAAGGACATATTAAATGCCTACCATCAATCGCTCGCGGGCATGCATCGCGACGCGATTGATGTGGCCCAGGACGCGGGCTACCAAAATGGCATGCTCTACAATTTTTACGAGGTGGCCATCGGCAGTAGCGCGGCGCCCTTGATCATATTTATGGGTGTCGGCGCGATGACCGATTTTGGCCCACTGTTGGCCAACCCCAAAACCTTGTTTCTTGGCGCCGCCGCGCAATTTGGAATATTTGCTACGGTGTTGGGAGCGCTTGGCTTAACGGCATTGGGCTGGATGGATTTCAGTATCGCCGAAGCAGCGGCAATAGGCATTATCGGTGGCGCCGACGGCCCGACAGCGATTTACGTTGCGAGTTTACTCGCGCCTGACTTGCTTGGCGCTATCGCGGTGGCAGCCTATTCATATATGGCGCTGGTGCCGCTTATTCAGCCGCCCATCATGCGTGCGTTGACAACGGCAGCAGAACGCAAAATTGAAATGGTGCAACTGCGCGCTGTCGGTAAACGCGAGAAGATATTTTTCCCCTTGCTGTTGTTGGTTCTGGTGGTGCTGTTGCTACCCGCCGCAGCGCCGCTGCTGGGCATGTTCTGCTTCGGTAATTTAATGCGTGAATGTGGGGTGGTGGATCGCTTATCCGATACCGCGCAAAATGCACTCATCAATATCACCACTATCTTTTTGGGCTTGTCGGTAGGCTCCAAGTTGAGCGCAGACAAGTTTCTCGACTTAAATACGCTGGGTATTTTGCTGTTAGGCGTTGTCGCCTTCAGCATTGGCACGGCGTCCGGGGTATTGATGGCGAAATTGATGAACCGCTTCTCCAGTCAGCCGATCAACCCCCTGATTGGCTCTGCGGGTGTCTCGGCGGTGCCTATGGCCGCTCGGGTTTCGAATAAAGTGGGCTTGGAGGCGAATCCTCACAATTTCCTCCTGATGCATGCTATGGGTCCCAATGTCGCTGGGGTAATTGGCTCAGCGGTGGCTGCAGGTGTCATGATGACTCTCGTTGGAGGCTGACTACCCTCGGCGCTGAAAGCTAAGTAAACTGTCGTCAAATAGAGGAGTATTGATCACAGTGAAGAAATGGGGGGTGTTAATACTGTTCTTGGGCGGTCTGTTTACCGCGCTGCTACTGACCAGTGTGCGTGACGCAGACGCGCCTGTTAGTGCTACTGCCGAGCTAACGGCGGAAGAAATTTTGTTGTTTGCCGAAGACGATGCCGCATCCTTCGGCGAGGATGACGCTGATGTGGCGCCAGCGTCTGCCGTAGAACAGCTGCTGGCAATTCGCGAGACAGTGAACGGTCGCAGCAGCGAGGCCCTTATTACCAGCGCCGGCAGTACGCGTTACTACGTTCAAGGTGAGCACTTACCGGGAAGTTTATCTGAGCTTGTTAATATTTTGGATAATGCCGTATTGCTGAGAAAAGGCACGGCCTACGAACTGCTGTGCTGTGCAGCTGAATCGTCGGCCGGCCATGAGAAGTATGTTGCGCCCAGCATCCTAGATTTACGGGCAGAAACCGCAAGCACACTGGCTGCTCGTCGCTATCACACTCGATTGTTTCAAAACCCGCTGTCACTGCTGGGTAAGGTTAAGGTGGAAACAGTCGATAGCAATGGGAACCGCCACTACCGTGTCTTTCCAGGGAGTGACCCCAAAGCGTTTGCCGATTTTGGCCTTAAGGCCGGTGACACGGTAGTCGGTGTCAACGGCATCGCACTGACCGACAAAAAAGCGATACCCAAATTGTTTGGCGCTTTGACTAGTGCATCTCATATCGCCGTTACCCTGCAACGTGACGGGCGCGAACTGGTAGTGTTACTAGCACTGGATGAGAGTTTCAGCCAATCCGAATTGCTTAGACGAACCTCGCTTTGACGTATTAATCGAACTGGAGGTCTCAACCGAGGCCCAAGGTGTATCCTATAAAAATGCGAATAAGGGAGTCGTCATGATGTATTCTTCGCCGTTGGCGCGCAGCCGCGGGTTTGCCGCAGTGAGATTTCTGCTGATTACTCTGCTGGTCATAGTCTTGGCGGGAGCGTTTGCCTTTCAGCGCTATGTTGCGCCTCAGGTGGGCAATTTTCGGGTGATGCTCAATGCTATTGCCGGTACCGGCATTGCAACGCCAGAGGCGGTCAAACTGCAGGAAACACTGAAAATAGACGAGCGGCTGGAATTTCACATTTTTGCCGCCGATTTGCCTAATGCCCGCTGGCTGCAAGTTACGAGCATGGACGATGTGCTTGTATCGCGGCCACGCAAAGGTGACGTGGTGTTACTCAAAGCGGACAGTGACGGTGATGGCCGCTCGGATGGCCGCGAGACCCTCGTATCCGATCTTAATATGCCCCACGGTATCGAATTAATTGACGGTTGGCTCTATGTCGCCGAGCAGGATTCGATTGGACGGCTTCGCTTTGATGCCGAGACCGGGACGGTGCAAGGGGCTTACCAGCGATTGCTCAGCGGTCTGCCCGGTGGAGGCAACCATTGGGCCAAGAGTTTGGCCATGGGGCCAGATGGTTGGCTGTATTTTAACGTTGGCTCCAGTTGCAACGTATGTATCGAGGCCGATGATAGACGCGGCAGCTTGATGCGCGTTAAGCCCGATGGCAGCGAAGCGCATATCTATGCCAGTGGATTGCGTAATTCCACGGGATTCGATTGGGCGCCTTGGAATAATGCTTTGTATGCGGGGGATATTAGCCGCGACCTATTAGGTGATGATTATCCTGTAGACGAATTAAATTTGATTGTTGAGAATGGCTTTTACGGTTGGCCCTACATCAATGACTTTGGCGACAGTGATCCGGACTACGGTGACAAACGGCCCTTTGATCGCAAGGCAATTGAGCCCGTGTTCGGTATTCCGGCACATACCACACCTTTGGGCCTGCACTTTGTAGAGCACGAGCTTCTGCAGCAGGCATTTCCGCGCTCTGCCTTAGTGGCACTGCACGGATCATGGAATCGCTCGGTGCTAGACGGTTATCGTTTGGTGTTGCTGCAGTGGGATTTAGACGGCAGGGTAAGTTCGCATACGCTGCTGGACGGATTCTGGAATGGCTCGCAGATGGTCGGGCGACCGGTGGATATTGAGGAAGACAGCCGCGGTGCGCTTTATCTCTCGGATGACTACGCCGGCGCCGTCTATCGCTTGCGTCTTAAAAATGTTCAATAAGTGGCCGCTGCGGCGGCAAAACCGATGGTCAAATAGGGCCTACGAGCTTGACCGTTTCTGCAATCGGGTCGTCGGCCTGACGAGTGCTATAATGCCGCCCTCAATTGAGCAGTGTGCAACCTAGATGGAGATCGGCATGAGCGATTTTAAGAAGTGGGAGTGTGTGATTTGTGGTTTTATTTACAGTGAAGCCGAGGGCCTCCCCGATGATGGTATAGAGGCAGGAACTAAGTGGGAAGATGTGCCCGAAGACTGGGAGTGCCCAGATTGCGGCATCAGTAAATTTGACTTTGACATGGTTGAAGCCTGATAGCAGTAGAGGTAGTAACTAGGTTCGCGCCCGGCGTGCGGTACTGGCGTTTGGCCCTTTCAGAAACTAGATGGCATGATCGCTTAGCGTTTTATTAGCGTTGCCAGAGTGTCCACGTGGAGTCAGCACATTTTTCGAAATCTGATGGTGTTAGTCTTCGTCGCCTTACTGGCCGCCTGCGCGCCGGAAGTCGGTAGCGATGCATGGTGCAAAGACCTAGAAAATCAGCCCAAGGGCGACTGGACCGGTAACGAAGCTGCGGACTACACTAAGCATTGTATCTTCTAGCAGAGTGCGGTTAGCAGGGTTCTGTTCTTGCATGGCACCGTTCTCGAATAGAAAAAAGCGCTCTTTTGGCTAGCTATTAATCTAAAATGTTGCCGGTGTTGCTTAAAGGGGCTCTTCAAGCGAGTTCCCCTTTGGTCCTTAACTAACAATAAAATACATGATTTATTATGGCCGCTAAAAGTAGCTCTTTAGTGCGACGCCCAGAGGGGCCCATGCCAGCGCCGCTATTTATAGTTTAATCGAAACGGCAAAATCAAATGGCATCGGACCTTATGCGTATTTGCGTGAGGTGTTTACAAGACTGCCAAGCATATCCAGTGATGAAGAATTACAGGCGCTACTGCCCTGGAATGTGCCGCTCGTATAGGGTGTTGTTTTTCGACCGCTTACATATTGACGACAATATTGCTTAATTGCTGGCCGCGGCGGACACGCTGATGTATGAAAATAAAAAGCGACAAAATGTACCAGATAATAAAATTCACTAAAGCTGGTAAATAATGTGTATTAGAAATTGTTACACCACACTCATTACCCTGTTCCTACCAGCTTTTTTTGCTCTATAAAGCATGTCATCTGCCATGCGGATAAGCTCAACTTCCTCAATGTCGCGATCTGGGATAATTTCAGCTACACCAATGCTGGCGGTTAAGCAGTGGTAAGCAGATGATTTTCCGTTGCGTATATCAAGCAATATTATTTTTTCGAGTAAATTTTTTGATAGCTGCGTAGTCCTATCAAGCGTAATATCGCTCCAAGTTAGAACAAATTCTTCACCGCCATAGCGGGCGCAGATATCTCCGGGTCTCTTCACAAATTCCTTTAGCGCCTCTCCCACCTTAATTTAGCATTCGCGGATTCAAATCCGAAGTGCATCATCTGGAACTGTATTTAGAATAATTGGTGGTGGAGCACTAGTGGGGCTGCTTCTAGAGTAGTGGACTTCCCTGTCTAACCTAGACACGTAGCGCCGCGATTTTGAGGCTGCTTCAAAGGCCTCTGGGCTGACGCCGCCGAGGTGGCTGTGGCGGGTGGCGGCACCCGCCACACCGGGGGATAGTGTGCTGACGATAAGGCGTGTGAAAGATGGCAGTGAAGTTATGCGAATTATTCTGTTTACCTTGGTGCCGGCCTCTCAGGTTAAGGACGGCGTACTGAATAAATATCGCATCGGCCACTATCCAAGTATCCCCTTCAAGGGCATGGCGGCCTACGCACCACCGAGGGGCTTTATCGAAGTGACCGAAACCAATCGATCGTTAAAAATCGCACCGTATTTTACCTTGGAGAAATTCTTGTGTAAGCAGGTAAGCGGATACCCTAAGTATCTCGTGCTGCGACCGAGCTTGCTGTCAAAATTGGAGGGTTTGTTGGCCGACGTCAACGGACGCGGAATTCGCGTCGACAGCTTTTATGTCATGAGTGCCTTCCGCGCGCACTACTACAATGCGGCGATTAAGAACGTCGAGAACAGTCGCCACCTATTGGGCGGAGCTGTCGATATTTTTATAGATGCCAATCCGATTAACTGCGTAATGGACGATCTCAATGGCGATGGCAAGCGCAACAAAGTCGACGCCATGCTGCTGTATAAATGGGTAGATAAGTACGTAAAGAACTAAGCGCGACCAGATCTCGTTGGCGGTGTCGGTGCCTATGGCAGTAATGCCAGCCACTGTCCACGTGCGCGCGCAGCCGCGCGCTGGGGTGCTGACTAAGGCGTCAGGGACGCCTCTTAGTACCCGCAGAGCGTCGCGTAGCGATCGCGGTGAAAGCCACTGTCGCCCAGCAACTGAATTGCCATACGCGAGCGCTTGAGGAAAAAGCCGATTTCTAACTCATCTGTTACGCCAATGCCACCATGCATCTGAACGGCTTCATTACTGACCAGATAGTAGAGGTCGTTCAGTGTAGCTTTGGCGAGGCTCGCCATTTGAGCAAGGTCGGCGCGCTCTTCATCAATGGCACTAAAGGCGTCTAGCACGACAGATTTGGCTAATTCGATTTCGGTGTACATATGTGCTGTGCGATGCTTGAGAGCCTGAAAGCTGCCAATTTTCACGCCAAATTGTTCGCGTTCCTTGAGGTAGGCAACGGTGCGTTCAAAACACTCCAGCACGCCACCGAGCATTTCCGCCGCGAGGCAGATGCGGCCGCGATCCAGTGTTGCGTCTAGGATTGCCCAGCCTTGATCGACTTCGCCAATTACACTGTCATTGCCAACAGTGACCTTATCAAAGCGGATGTCGGCCATTGCGCGGCTGTCAGCCATCCAGCGTCGTGAGCGAGATACGCCGGTGGCGTTGCCGTCTACGAGAAACAGCGTAATACCCTTAGTATCACCTGCTTTGCTACTGGTACGGGCCGCGACAATCAGTGTTTCCGCGCTGGCACCGTCCACTACGGACAGCTTGGCGCCACTCAATTGAAAACCCTCAGCGACGTTTTCTGCCGTGAGTGCAATTTGTGAGGGGCGGTGATGGCTGGACTCTTCCAGAGCCAGAGCGACAGACGTTTGACCGCTGGCGATAGCGGGCAACAGTGCTTGTTTTTGCTGGTCGTTGGCACCGAGAACGATGGCCGAGGCGCCGAGCACAACGGTAGAAAGCAGCGGAGAGGCGGTCAGTCGACGTCCACTTTCTTCAATGACGGCGCCCAAGCCCATAAAGCCGAAATCGAGTCCGTCATAGGCTTCCGGCAGCGTAATGCCCGCCCAGCCAAGTTCAACCATTTGCTGCCATAAAGCCTGGTCGTAACCCCGCTCGTCTTTGTTGTCGCGCAATTTCCGCAAGGCTTCAACGGGTGCTTGGCTATTCAGGAATTCGCTCGCAGTATCCTTGAGCAAACGTTGTTCTTCATTCAATACCAATGGCATGTTAACTCTCTCCTGAGACCAGAACTTAGTCGGGTAAACCCAATACGCGTTTGGCAATAATATTTAATTGTACTTCGGAGCTGCCACCCGCGATTGACAGCGCCTTGGAAAAAAGCCAGCCGCGTGTAACCTCCAATTCATCGCTGCTAAAGTCATCGCCTTTCCAGCCCAGCGCCTGGGTGCCCATTAAGGCGAGCAGTAATTCTTCTTTGGCTTTGGCGGATTCTGTACCCACGTATTTCATAATCATGGGAATTGTACCTTCGCCAACACCGGCTCCGCGTTCTTCGAATGAGCGAAAGTGGGTCAGTCCCAGTGCGCGAAACTTCATCTCGTGTTTTACCAGCTGGTCACGCAAAGCGAAATCGGCAATTTTGCCGTTTTCGCCTTTCCCCACATACTCGTCTGCGGCCATAACGGGCGTAATATTAGGTCCGCTATTGTCCTGTGTTTCGGACATGAGTTTGCGTTCGTGCTTGAGCAGGGCTTTGGCAACCGACCAGCCTTTGTTGAGCTCTGCAACGAGGTTTTCTTTCGGTACTTTAACGTTGTCGAAGAAAGTTTGGCAAAATTCGGATTCGCCACTGATGAGTTCGATGGGAGAAACGCTGACACCGGGCGAGGCCATGTCGATGAGCAGAAAGCTAATGCCGGCCTGTTTCTTGACATTGGGGTCGGTGCGAACCAGACAAAAAATCCAATCGGACTTGTCGGCGTTGGTCGTCCAGATTTTACTGCCGTTGATGAGGAAATGATCGCCCTTGTCTTCGGCTTTACATTGCACGCTAGCCAGATCCGAGCCTGCGCCGGGTTCTGAGTAGCCCTGACACCAGCGGATTTCACCGCGGGCGATTTTAGGGATATGTTCTTTTTTCTGGTTGTCGTTGCCGTATTCGAGCAGCGCTGGTCCTAGCATCCAAATGCCTAAATCCAGTAAGGGCGCGCGGCAGCCCAAAGCCTTCATCTCTTCTTTCAGGATTTTTGCCTGCCTTTCGTCCAGTCCACCGCCGCCATACTCTGTCGGCCAATCGGGCACAGTCCAACCCTTGTCGCGCATACGCTCAAACCAGACTTTTGCGTCTTCGCTGGGGAAGCTTTGGTTGCGGCCGGCCCACACCTGTTCTTCTCGGACAGGGGGTTTGCGCATGGACTCGGGACAGTTGGCCTGCAGCCATTCATGAACGTCCTGACGGAATACTTCTTGCGAGTCCACGGAGGGTCTCCTTGTGAATCGAATGGATAGAAAAGTGGTGGACAAAGCTTAGCGGAGACGGGGCCAAACTCAAGGGTGAATCACGGCAGATTCATTGACAATTTCGGTCAGTATGGCGTCATAATATGACTGCCATGTCGCGCGCCCCAGTGCCTGACGCAGTTTTGTAGCTGATGCCAGACGACTGTGTCATTGCTGTCAAGGGCCGCGATCTGCGAGCGGACCCCCAGGGTTTCATTGTATTGCGTCATAAGCCGTTCGCCTGTGTGACTGTCACTGAGTGACACAGAAAAGTCACTAACAATTCGATAATACCGGCTGCCGTTGAGAAATTCGGCAATACCTGCATGAGTTGTCCCTTGTTCATTATGTTGTTAAATGCCGAGCACAGAAGGTACAAGAAGTTGTACCTGACTTGCTTGACCCACTTCGCAGGGATGGGCAATGCTGTCTCACTTTTTGCAGGCGCGGCAATAGCCGCGTCGGTTTCCATGGAGAGAATAATTAGATGAATCGATTTGAAGACAGGGTGGTATTGATAACAGGTGCAGCTTCAGGCATTGGCCAGGCAGCGGCGGTGCGTCTGGCTCAGGAGGGCGGAAAAATATACTGCACCGACATCAACGAAACCGCGCTGGACGAAACTGTCGTCGCAATTAAAAAAGCTGGCGGCGAGGCGACAGCGCGCAAACTGGATATTAGTTCCGAAAGCGATGTGAATGCCTGCGTCCAAGAGTGCGTCAAAACCTACGGCAAGTTGGACGCGGTGGTAAATATGGCGGGAATCCTTCGCTTTGATAACTGTCATGAGCTGGAGCTGTCGAACTGGCAGCGCGTCATAGACGTTAACCTGACGGGTACCTTCCTACTCTGTAAAGCGGTGTTACCCGAGCTCTTGAAAACCAAAGGCAACATTGTGAACGCCGCGTCCACGGCTTCATTGAGTGGATTGCCGTGGGGCACGGCTTACGGCGCTTCCAAAGGGGCGGTATTGGCGATGACGCGAACCATTGCTGTTGAATACGCCAAGCGCGGGGTGCGTGCCAACTGCGTTTGCCCGGGCGATATATCCACCAATATGGCGGCGAATGTCAGCTTTCCCGCCGATGCCGATTTTGATCTGCTGGCGCGCATCAGTTCACTTAGCGGTCCGAAGGAGCCGAAAGTGGTTGCTGGTGTAATTGCTATGCTAGCGTCGGAAGACGGCATCCATATCACCGGAGAGCATATTCGAGTGGATGGCGGCACACTCTCCTAAGTTAGCAAATGGTGCATACCCAACGCGCCTTCGTGGCGCGTTTTTGCGTATGGTGCTAAGGTCGTGAAAAGGATTAAAAACACGACGCGACGCTAAGGAGCACGCACCGACATGGCAACGCATCTACTTGCAATTGATCAAGGTACAACCAGCTCGCGAGCAATTGTATTTGACGAAGACGGTCGCATTTGCGCCGTTGGCCAGCAAGAGTTTCCTCAGCACTTTCCCCACGACGGCTGGGTGGAGCATGAGCTGGAGGATATTTGGGACAGCACATTGCAGGTGTGTCGCGACGCGATCGCGAAAGCCGGGCTTAGCGCGGCGGATATCCGCGCTATCGGCATCACCAACCAGCGTGAAACGACGGCGCTGTGGGACAGGAAAACAGGTAAACCCTTGGGCCGAGCGATTGTCTGGCAGGACCGCCGGACGTCGCGCATGTGTGAATCGTTGCGCAGTCAGGGTGTAGAGTCGATGGTGATGCGTCGTACTGGATTGCTGCTGGATCCCTATTTCTCTGGCACCAAACTCGCGTGGATGCTGGACAACATTCCCGGTGCACGCGAGCGCGCTGAGCGGGGCGAGCTTGCCTTTGGCACCATTGATAGCTTTTTGTTGTGGCGCTTAACCGGCGGCAAAGTACATGCCACTGACGCTACGAATGCTTCGCGGACGCTGTTGTTTAATATTCACACGCAGTGCTGGGATGACGAGCTGTTGTCGTTGCTGAATATTCCGGCGTCGCTATTGCCCCAGGTGCGTGACTCGGCGGATGACTTTGGCTTGTCGGAAACAGTATTGCTGGGTAAAAGCGTGCCGATCGCGGCGATGATCGGTGATCAGCAGGCGGCGACAGTGGGCCAAGCCTGCTTCGAACCCGGCATGGTGAAAAGCACCTATGGCACCGGTTGCTTCGTTATGTTGAACACAGGTGCCAAGGCTGTTACGTCACAGAATCGACTGTTAACAACGGTTGCCTACCGCCTGGACGGCAAAGTGACCTATGCCTTGGAAGGCAGTATTTTTGTCGCGGGAGCGGCGGTCCAATGGCTGCGCGATGGTTTGCACTTGATAGGCAGTGCATCGCAAATGCAGGAATTGGCTGAAAGTGTGAACAGCTCTAACGGCGTATATATGGTGCCTGCTTTTACTGGGCTAGGAGCGCCCTATTGGGATCCAGATGCCCGTGGTGCCATTCTAGGCATTACCCGCGACACCCAAATTGCGCACATTGCCAGGGCGACGCTGGAGGCGGTGTGTTATCAATCACGCGATTTGCTTGACGCCATGCGCAGCGATGGCGCCAATGTTGAATCGCTGCGTGTGGACGGCGGCATGGTGGTCAACGATTGGTTGATGCAACGCCTTGCCGATACGGTGGGTTGTGATTGCCAGCGTCCCGCGGTGATTGAAACCACAGCGCTAGGTGCTGCCTGCCTAGCGGGCTTGCAATCGGGCGTGTTCAGTTCGCTGAAAGATTTTCAGCAGAAATGGGTGGCGGAGAAAACGTTTCAGCCCAGCATGGCAGAACTCGAACGAGAACGCCGTTACCACGGTTGGAAGGCGGCTGTGGCGCGGGTGCGTACGTGAGAGGAGAGGTGTGGAGTTGCGTACCTGGCCGTCAGCGGGGGTAGGTCGGGCTTAGAGGATTCCCATCTTCCAGTTTAAGTCGAGTTCAGCAACATGGCTGGGACGCGATATATAGTAGCCCTGCAAGTAATGTACGCCCATGCCGCACAGTATGTCTGCGCTGCCATCGTCTTCAACCCCTTCTGCTATCACTTTTTTGCCCAGCACTATCGCCATATCAATCATCGATTTAACCAATAGCTGATCGCTTTTTCGTTTATACAAATAGCGAATAAAGGACTGGTCAATCTTGATGTAGTCTACCGGCAGGTCACGCAAGTATTCGAAGGAGGTGAAGCCGATCCCGAAATCATCAAAGGCGATCTGAATATTTAAATCGGCGAGCCGGTCACAAAGCTCTTTTGCGGAGCTGAGGTTTTTGATGGCCTCGGTTTCGACAATTTCAAAAATTAGGCGGTCGGATCGTGCCCCGGTTTCCAGGAGCAGGCTTCTCAGCTCATTGATGAAACGGTCACTTTCAAAGGTTGTGGCAGTGATGTTGACGCTGAGTTTCAGGTCGAGACCTTCCTTGTGCCACGCGCGCAATTGAATCAAAGCCATGCGCAATACCAGCAAATCCAGCCGAGCCATGAGACCGTGCTCTTTTGCGATATCCATAAAGCCGGCAGGCGACACGAGGTGGCCATGTTCCGAGCGCATTCTGACCAGACACTCACAATGGGTTATTCGTTCCTGCTCGACATTGTAAATAGGTTGATACACCAATATAAAAAGGTCTTCGGATAAGGCTTTGACGATATTGTCGTGAATTTGAATGCGCTCTTGGCGCAGTGCCAGATTGTCGGTCGACTCGGTCATGCGATTAATCTTGCCCTTCTCCAGTGGGCTGATTTTTCGCAGCGCAGCTGAGCCATTGCTTACCAGTTCGTCGATAGAGTGGCCGTCGTTAGGATAATTGGCAATAACACCGGTCAGTGAAATTTCTACCGCATCATGATCCAGTACCGAGTAAAAACGCAGCTGGCAATCTAACAAAGGGTTATTGACCAAGTCATTGTTTACTTCGCTGTCGATTCGCTCCTGAATGAGTAGGGCAGAAAATTCATTGGGTCCGGTTCTGGCAATAATGGCATTGCCACTAATCATTCTTTCGATAAAGCGAGCGGCTTCCTTCAATACAACGTCGCCATTGAGGAAGCCATGCATATCGTTGATAGCGGAAAACTTGTCAATATCCAACAGCACAAAGTCGATCCGATGCGTGTCGGTGTACTGTTGGACAAGCAGGTTGGCTTCTTCGTGAAAAGATTCCCGGTTAAGGAGGTCGGTCACGTTGTCATGTTTGCTGAGCCAGCGCAGTCGGCTTTCCGAGCGCCGCCGTTCGGTAATGTCTAGCCCAACAGATAAAATGAGAGGGTCGCCCTGGGTATTAACGGCAACGTGCAGCCACGTCAGGTCATGTACGCGATTACCGGCGCCGACCATCAGTTGTTCGGTCTGGATGCGAACTTGCTTGCCTTCAATTATCGGCTTTAATAACTCGGTGACAGTGTGGCCGGATAAATCAGGTAATATGAGTTTGGATATAGTGTGCCCTTCAATGTCCTTTTCTTCCCAGCCTGATAATTCTCGCCCGTACTGGTTAAGTCGAAAAATTCGACCTTTGGGTGAATGTACGACGATGACCAAGGGCGAATCGTTGACCAGTACGTCATTGAAATCTTGAGCCTCCTTGAGCTCGTCGATTTTGGCAATCAGGGCCGAGCGGTGTTGAGCGACGGAAGCCTCCATGTCTTCCAGTGCGTTGGCAACCTCCACGACGGCAAAGTTGAGTTGATCTACTTCATCAAAAAATCCGGGCTTGCTTGTGTAGGGTGCGATGGACTGCCGCAGTTCCTTATAGTTTGAGTGCGAAAGCATGGGGATAACACGTGAAAGGTTGACCAGCTTTTTGAGCGTAGTACGCAGGGCAAAATAACTTAGGACAATGGTTGTGAGCAGTGCCAAAGCCCCAGTAATCAGCCAAGTCTTGAGGGTTTTGCGCATATTTGAAACGGTTTGCGCATCGCTAACAAGTATCGCCAGCCGCACAGAGTTGTCTGCCAGCCCGGGCGGCAGCGTGAAAGTTTGTGCGATAAAGGTGCCGCGGCTGGTGTCGCGATAGTGTGCCTGCTGGCTGTCGAGAAAACCGGTGAGCTCTTGTATTTCTTCTATCAGCAGTACGGTATCGTCAGCATTGCTGGCCAGAGCGATGGTATGGGTGTTGGCGCGAGCGTTGATCAGCGCGATTTCGCCACTAGTGGACTGCTGGAAGTCGATCAGCATCTCGTCAAGCGGACGCACGGCGTTAATAATGATGAATTGCCCGGCTTTGGTCAGTACGGGAACGTAGCTGCTTTGTAGGCAGCGATTTGTGCAGTATATGCGGCTGTAGGGCCGTTGTTGCTCGGCTACCGATTGAATGGCATCGTCGTTGCGGGAATCCTTAAAGAATTTAACGCTTTCGGTGAATTGCCATTGCGCCAGTATTCCGCCTTCCGCCGTAGTCACGCGCAGTCCGTGCAGTCTGGCGAAGATGTCGGGGACCTGCTGGGGCGCATCCTTGCCTTTACGCAATAATGCATCGGGGTCTATTTGGCGTATCTGCCGTTCAAACAGTTGGGTCGAGCGTGTAGCGATGTTTTCAAAGGAGCCGTGCAGCTTAAGAAGACGGAGTTCCGCCAATTGTTGATTGGCCAGGCTTGCACGGTAGTAGTTGACGAGGCTGTTGCCTGCAATTACCACAGTTAAAATGACAGCGATAATCGCCAGTAGCTTGGTCTGTAAACTGACTCGGATCTTATTGTGCGATCTGCTCATAAGATTGCTGGAATCTATACTAGAATCGGAATCCGGCCATGATGACAAATAATTCTGTGCGGGCATAGAGAGGATTGATGTTGTTGTCCGGCCGCTGTATGCCCGCGGTGCCTCGCATCCCATGTATTTCAGCAGCTAACAGCCAGTTTTTGGTCGGTTTCCAGCGCGCTCCAAGCGTCGCTACCAAGCTGTCGGTTTCAGGTGAGCTTTGTTTAGGTTCGCCACCAACAAACTGAATCCAGCTGCCGAATGTCGGATTAAGTCGCCCAGAGCCGATCGAACCGGGTATAAAGCTGGCTTTTTTGTGAAGCTGGTAAGTGGTGGCGATTTCAGTGGGCGCCTCACCAGAACCGGTAAAGGTCTGTTGATCCCACTGCTGCTGCAAAACGTAATGGAATGTTCCGAGTACATACAGGCAATAATTTCGGTGGATTTTATGATTTTTTGGCAGTACAAAAACTTCAATGGGAGAGCCGTCGGGCCAGCGCTGCATGCGCCCAGAAAAATAGCCCGCAGTGTGCTTCGGCTGAAATTTGAGGGTAATTCCACGTTGTGGTGGACGAGGGTCTCAATGTCGGTGTTGTCGGCGATTAACGGCATCGGCGTGAACCCGATGAAGAGTGTCAGCGCTACGGCATAGATAGCGTGTTGTCTGACACTGACTCAAAAGCATGTTGGTGCTCAGTGATACCTCAGGAGGTACCGTTGATAAAATGTCGGCGGCTTAATCGAGTTTTACAAGCAAACGATGGCATTAGCCAATCGAGTAGCAAAGTGGCTTCAATCTAGTTACTCATTCCTGAATGACGGACAATTTTTTCTATTTGGCGGGCGTTGGTGCTAAGGCCGCCCCCATGATATCTAGTGCAGTTCAATAGAGCACGTCTCGACCGCTCGCGCGATATCTTCAGCTTAGTTTTCGTCGGTAAATACCGAGATAAACTTTTCTATACGGCGGGCGTTGGCACCGAGGTCGCCTTTGCCCACGCGGGATACGGAGCGTAGGTCGATAGCACTGCCAGTCGCGCTCGCTTGTACACGAACGACGATATCATCTTTGAAATTAAACCAGCGAGTGGTCGCCACGGCTTCGATGTGGCCCATGGATTCGTCCTGGAAATAGACCTCCCAGCCGAGTTCCTCACACAGCGTGAGGGCTCGCTTGAATGCCAGCGCCGGGGTTAGCGAACTGTTGAGGGTTGTAAGTTCGGGGTAGCCCGCTTTTTGCAGTTTTGCGGTTTCCGCGCTGTAGCTCAAGGGGTTGGCGTCGCTGCCCCGTTTTGCGCTGGCGACGATAAATTGCGGCGGCTTGTCGGGGGCGGTCGTTACATTGTGAATCAATGGTGCATCTCCGCCTGAAAGGGCGGTAAAGCCGAACGCCGCAATGGCCGGTAAGGCCAGCAAAGCGGTGCGGCTAAGTTGGCGGCGGCTGGGCTCATCGGACTGTTTGCGCGTGCGCAGCGCGGCAATCACCACGACGACAAGCCCGATGAGAGCGGCGAGCAGGAAAAGGAGTAGCCCAATACGAAAGTGGAATAAGCCAAGCTGTGTGCCCAGCGCGGACACTGGTAATAGGCCCAAACTCAGGATCCCTAAAATTGTATTGGTTTTAGCTATGCGTGAAACGGGCATGGACTCTAGCTCTTTAATGGCTGTCGATTAAATGTACTGGGTTTACGAGATTGTAACAATAGCATGGCTTTTCATTGCCCTAATGCCGTGATTAACTGGCGCCGCTCAAATCGCATTGACCGGCTTGATATTAAAAATGAGCGCGGCGTAAGTCAAACATTAGACACGACTGGACGGAATTATGGATAGAGTAAAAGGTAAGGTCTGCATTGTTACCGGTGCAGCGAGCGGGATGGGAAAGGCAGACGCGATCAGGCTGGCAGCGGAAGGCGGCAAGGTTGTTCTCACTGACTTGAATGAAAAAGACGGGCAGGCGGTTGCCGATCAAATAGGCGAGAACGCTATTTTCGTCAAGCACAACGTTACCAGTGAAAGCGATTGGCAGGCCGTCGTGAGTGCGGCGGTCGAGAAGTTTGGCGGTCTAGATGTGCTGGTTAATAACGCCGGCATGATGACCATGGGTTCTGTTGTTGACTGTACCTTAGAAGACTATCGGCGCGTCAACGCTGTTAACAGCGAAGGTGTGTTTCTGGGCTGCAAAACGGCGATTCCGGCGATGGAAGTCAGCGGTAATGGCGGTTCGATAATCAATATGTCCTCGGTCGCAGCTTTGCATGGCATGTCGTTTATAGCGGCCTATAGCGCCAGTAAAGGCGCCGTAGCGGCACTGACCAAATCGGTTGCGCTTTACTGTCGCGAGCAGCGCAACGGCATTCGCTGTAACTCGATTCATCCCGACGGTGTCAAAACGCCCATGGTGTTTAAAGTGGCCACAGGTGCGGAGTCCGCTACCC
>JBLHMO010000029.1:0-28022 GCA_047622145.1 Paracoccaceae bacterium
TTTTTTGCGAGAGTCGATTTATGAGTACAGGCCTGTACAGACCTGAAGACGTGCGTGACAACTGTGGCTTCGGTCTGATCGCCCATATGCAGGGCGATGCCAGTCACAAACTGTTGCAAACCGCCATCGAGTCCCTAACCTGCATGACCCACCGTGGGGGCATTGCGGCTGACGGAAAAACCGGTGACGGCTGCGGGCTTTTACTGAAAAAACCGGACAGTTTTTTGCGTGCGCTAGCAAAAGAACAGTTTTCTAGGGATTTGTCTGCGGTTTACGGCATTGGCCAGATATTTCTGAGTGTAGACGCTGACGTTGCGGCGGCGGCTCGGGCCGTATTTGCCGAAGAGCTTGCCGCTCAAGGGCTGGATTGCGTGGGCTGGCGTGAAGTGCCGCACGACCCCTCGGTCTGTGGTGAGATTGCCATTGCCAGTTTGCCCCGTATCGAGCAGGTGTTTATCAACAGTGATGCCAACACCGACCAAGAGCTCTGCACCAAGCTTTATGTGGTGCGCCGCCGCGTTGAAAACGCACTCAAGGCGGACAAAGATTTTTATATTTGTAGCGTTTCAGCCTCGGTACTGTCGTACAAAGGCTTGATGATGCCGGTAGATTTGCCGCGCTTTTACCCGGATCTCGGCGATACCCGCTTAGAAACGGCTATTTGCGTCTTCCACCAACGGTTCTCCACTAATACGGCACCGCGCTGGCCGCTGGCTCAACCTTTCCGGCTGGTAGCACACAACGGTGAAATCAATACGATTGATGGCAACCGTAACTGGGCGGAGGCCCGTTCTGCCAAGTTCTCCACGCCGAACCTGCCGGACATCAGTAGTATCGCGCCGCTGGTAAACCGCGAGGGTTCCGATTCGTCTAGTATGGACAATATGCTGGAGCTATTGCTTGCTGGTGGCATGCCCTTATTCCGTGCTGTGCGCATGATGGTGCCGCCTGCTTGGCAAAACATGGAACACATGGATGCCGACCTAAAGGCATTCTATGAATACAACTCCATGCATATGGAGCCGTGGGATGGCCCTGCCGGCATCGTACTGACCGATGGCCGCTACGCGGTGTGTATGCTGGACCGCAACGGTTTGCGCCCGGCACGCTGGGTTACGACCACTGACGGCTTTATTACCCTAGCATCAGAGATAGGCACCTATGATTACAAACCTGAAGACGTAATCGCCAAGGGTCGCGTAGGCCCCGGGCAGATTTTGGTGGTGGATACCGAAACCGGGCACGTCATGCACACGCCGGAGGTGGATGCGCAGCTCAAAGCCCAGCAGCCCTATAAAAAGTGGCTGAAGGAAAATGCGGTCCGGCTGGAATCCACGCTATCCTCTGAACGGGTGCCCGACCTTGTCGGCAAGGTTCAGCTCAAGGCCTTTCAAAAGTACTTTCAGGTCAGTTTTGAAGAGCGAGAGCAGGTATTGCGGCCGCTCGCCGAATCCGGTGCAGAAGCCGTAGGCTCCATGGGCGACGACACGCCGATGGCGGTGTTGTCGACGCAGCAGCGGCCCTTGTACGACTACTTCAGGCAAAAATTTGCCCAAGTAACCAACCCGCCCATCGATCCCCTGCGCGAATCGATTGTGATGAGCTTGGAAACCTGTCTGGGGCGTGAAAAAAATGTCTTTGAAGAAACGCCGGACCACGCCGAGCGGTTGATTCTATCCAGCCCAGTGCTGTCGCAGGACAAGTTCCAGCGGCTGTTAGAGTTGAACAACGACAGCTTTGCCATTGAGCGTATCGACCTTTGCTACGATCCGGCAACGAGTGATCTCGAAGCCGCGATTAAATCCCTCAACGCAAGCGCGGCTGCCGCGGTGCGAGAGGGCAAAACGATACTGCTGTTAAGCGATCGTGGTGTTAAGCCAGGGTTGCTAAATATCCATTCACTGATGGCCACTGGCTCTGTTCACCACTACCTGATTAAGCAGGGTCTGCGTTGTGACGCTAACATTGTGGTGGAATCCGGTAGCGCGCGCGACTCGCATCAGCTGGCCTGCCTGTTTGGCTTCGGTGCCACCGCGGTATACCCCTACCTGGCCTACAGCGTGATTACCGACATGCTGCGCACTGGCGAGTTGGTTGGCGACACGACCGAATGTCATACCGCCTACCGCAAAGGCATTAACAAAGGTCTACTGAAAATTCTGTCGAAGATGGGTATTTCGACGATTGCCTCCTATCGGGGAGCGCAGCTGTTTGAAATTATTGGTCTAGACGAGCACGTTGTCGAGCTTTGTTTCCGCGGCGCGGCCAGCCGTATCCAAGGTGCTGATTTTGCCGAGCTGCAGCGCGATCAGGACCTGCTGGCGACTATGGCCTGGATTCCCCGCAAGCCGATTTCTCCCGGCGGCCAACTGAAATTTGTGCACGGTCAGGAGTTCCACGCCTTTAATCCGGATGTGGTGATGAGTCTGCAGGACGCTGTGCAATCCGGCGACTACCAGAAATGGAAGCGCTACAGCACGATGGTCAATGAACGGCCTGTCGCCACGCTGCGAGATTTGCTTAACCTGAAAGATGTGCGCCCGATTCCCCTCGACGAGGTGGAGCCGATCGAAGATATTCTTCCGCGATTCGATTCCGCAGGTATGTCGTTGGGCGCGCTGAGTCCTGAAGCCCACGAGGCCTTGGCAACGGCCATGAACCGGCTGGGTGGTCGTTCAAACTCGGGAGAGGGTGGCGAAGACCCTGTTCGTTACGGCACTGAGCGCAGCTCTAAAATCAAGCAGGTCGCCTCGGGCCGCTTTGGTGTGACGCCCCATTATTTAGTAAACGCAGAAGTGTTGCAGATCAAGGTCGCTCAGGGTGCCAAGCCCGGTGAAGGTGGTCAGTTGCCTGGCGGCAAGGTTAACGAACTGATTGCGCGCCTGCGTTACTCAGTCCCCGGTGTTACTCTGATTTCACCACCGCCGCACCACGATATCTATTCGATTGAGGATTTGGCGCAGCTGATCTTTGATCTGAAGCAGGTCAATCCGGATGCCTTAGTGTCAGTCAAGCTAGTATCCGAACCCGGTGTTGGTACCATCGCCGCCGGCGTCGCCAAAGCTTACGCCGATCTGATTACCATCTCCGGTTACGATGGCGGTACCGCGGCCAGCCCGATTACCTCTATTCGCAACGCGGGCTCGCCCTGGGAACTGGGTCTTTCCGAGGCGCAACAGACACTGCGTGGCAATGGTCTGCGCGGCAAAGTGCGGGTGCAGACCGACGGCGGCTTGAAGACCGGACTCGATGTCATTAAGGCCGCGATTCTCGGCGCTGAAAGCTTCGGTTTTGGCACCACGCCGATGGTCGCGCTGGGCTGTAAATACCTGCGCATCTGTCATTTGAACAATTGTGCGACCGGTGTTGCGACCCAAGATGCCCGCTTACGCGACGAGCATTTTATCGGCACCGTTGAAATGGTGATGCACTTCTTCACTTTTATGGCGACGGAAACTCGTGAATTGCTGGCAAGTCTCGGTTTGCGTAGTATCGCCGAGCTGATTGGTCGTACCGATCTGCTGGAAAAGCATAACGGCAAAACAACTAAGCACGGTCAAGTCGATTTGTCGCCGCTGCTGTACAAGTCGCCAGAGGCCGAAGGCCAGCCAGAATTTTGTCAGGTCGTGGAGAATGCGCCCTTCGATAAAGGCGAAAAAGCCGAAGCGATGGTCCGTGCAACGCTGGACGCTATCGAGAATAAACGCGGTGGCGACTTTGAATTTAAGGTAACCAACTGCGATCGCTCGATTGGCGCACGGCTCTCAGGTGAAATTGCCAAGCGCTACGGTAATGGCGGCATGAGTGACGCCGCCATTACCTTGCACCTCACAGGTACTGCTGGCCAAAGCTTTGGTGTGTGGAATGCAGGCGGCCTAAATATGTATCTCGAAGGCGATGCCAATGACTATGTTGGCAAAGGCATGGCCGGCGGCAGGCTGGTGATTTACCCTCCGAAAGTCAGCCGTTTTGCATCACAAGATACCGCTATTGTCGGTAATACCTGCCTCTATGGCGCCACGGGCGGACGTCTGTTTGCAAGTGGCCGTGCGGGTGAACGCTTTGGAGTGCGCAACTCCGGCGCTCATGCCGTGGTAGAAGGCACCGGCGACCACTGCTGCGAATATATGACGGGCGGCAATATCACCGTGCTGGGTGCCGCCGGTGTTAACTTTGGCGCGGGCATGACCGGCGGTTTTGCCTATGTTCTGGATTTGGAGCATCGCTTTGTCGATCGCTTCAACAGCGAGCTGGTCGAAATCTGCCGGATCACCTCTGAATCGATGGAGGCCTACCGTGCACATTTACGTGCCAATATCCGGGAACATGTTGCAGAAACAGGTTCAGCCTGGGGCGCCGAGATTCTGGATAATTTCTCGGACTATGCAAGTAAATTCTGGATGGTTAAGCCCAAGGCGGCAAGCCTAGGTCAACTGCTGGCCAGCACGCGCCAGCGCCCTGAGTAAGTTGGCCCAGAGAGAATTGAGGTAGAATTATGACGGAACGTCAGGGTAATAATTTCCAGTTTCTGGATGTGGGGCGCTTAGAACCCAACAAGAAGCCTATGCAAGTGCGCACCGCCCAATTTGTTGAAATTTACGAGCCCTATCGTGAAACTCAAGTCGGCGCGCAGGCCGATCGCTGTCTCTCTTGCGGCAACCCCTATTGCGAGTGGAAGTGCCCGGTGCACAACTACATTCCCAACTGGCTGAAGCTGGTCAGCGAAGGCAACCTATTTGAGGCGGCCGAGCTTGCTCATCAAACCAACACACTGCCTGAAGTCTGTGGCCGCGTTTGTCCTCAGGACCGATTGTGCGAAGGTGCTTGTACCCTCGAAGATGGCTTTGGCGCCGTTACCATCGGCTCTACGGAAAAATATATTGCCGATACCGCCCTAGCGATTGGCTGGCGTCCCGATCTATCCGAGCGTGTGTGGACCGATAAAAAGGTCGCCATTATTGGTGCCGGCCCGGCCGGCCTTGGCTGTGCCGACATACTGGTGCGCGCCGGTGTTAAGCCCGTTGTATTTGATCGCTACCCGGAAATCGGCGGCCTACTCACCTTTGGCATCCCAGAATTTAAATTGGAAAAATCGGTGCTACAGCTCCGGCGCACGGTCTTTGAAGACATGGGTGTTGAATTTCGCCTCAACACCGACGTCGGCAAGGACGTGATGGCTCAAGACCTGCTGGCCGAATACGATGCCGTATTCCTCGGTATGGGTACCTACAATGCCTTGAAAGGTGGGTTTAGCGGCGAAGACCTTGAGGGTGTTTATGATGCTTTGCCCTTCCTCGTATCCAGCGTAAATCGCAATATGGGTTGGGAAAAAGACGCAGCTGAATTTATCGATGTGAAAGGCAAGCGCGTCGTTGTGCTCGGTGGTGGCGACACGGCCATGGACTGCAACCGCACCTCGATCCGCCAAGGCGCCGACAGTGTTGCTTGCGCTTACCGCCGCGATGAAGAAAATATGCCGGGTTCGCGCCGCGAAGTCGCCAATGCGAAAGAAGAGGGGGTGCACTTCCTGTTCAATCGCCAGCCGGTTGCGATCGTCGGCAACGACCGCGTTCAAGGTGTCAAGGTGGTGAGCACCGAGCTGGGTGAGCCCGACGAAAATGGCCGCCGCCGCCCTGAAGTGGTTCCCGGTAGTGAAGAAATACTGCCTGCCGATATCGTGCTGGTGGCGTTCGGCTTCAAGCCCAACCCGCCTGAGTGGTTCGTGGATCTATCCGTAAAAACCAACGACTGGGACGGTGTTATTGCCCCGGAAGAGCAGGCCTACAAATTCCAGACCAGCAACGAGAAGGTGTTTGCTGGCGGCGATATGGTGCGCGGATCTGACCTTGTGGTGACTGCAATATGGGAAGGGCGTCAGGCTGGGGAAGGCATATTGGATTATCTAAAGGTCTGACGTCAGACAAACTACAAATTTGCCGGATATTTCTGCATGACTGAACTAAAAAACGACACCTTTTTGCGCGCATTACTTTGCGAGCCGGTTGAGTACACGCCGGTGTGGATGATGCGTCAAGCTGGGCGCTATCTCCCCGAGTATCGTGCTACCCGAGGCAAGGCCGGTGACTTTATGTCATTGTGCAGGAACGCCGAGCTCGCCTGCGAAGTCACGCTGCAGCCTTTGGAGCGCTATCCGCTGGACGCCGCCATTCTGTTTTCGGATATTCTGACCATCCCCGATGCGATGGGACAGGGCCTGTATTTTGAAACCGGCGAAGGCCCGAAATTCAAAAAAGTTGTGCGCACGATGGCGGACGTCGAAGCCTTGCCGATTCCAGATCCAGAGAATGATCTCGGCTATGTGATGAATGCAGTGCGTACCATTCGCCGTGAACTCAATGGCCGTGTTCCCCTGATTGGTTTCTCCGGCAGCCCCTGGACCCTGGCCACTTATATGGTTGAAGGTGGCTCCTCTAAAGATTTTCGCATCACCAAAGCGCTGGCCTACGATCAGCCAGAATTGATGCATGCATTGCTGGACAAGCTCGCCCAGTCGGTTGTGTCCTATCTCAACGGTCAGATTCTGGCGGGCGCGCAGGCGGTTCAAATTTTTGATACTTGGGGCGGGGCCTTGAGTGCAGCCGGCTACCAAGAATTCTCGCTGTGCTATATGCAGCGCATCATCGATGGTCTAATCAAAGAGCACGACGGCCGCAAAGTGCCCTGTATCCTCTTTACCAAAAACGGCGGTCTCTGGTTGGAAAGTATTGCCAACACAGGCTGTCAGGCAGTGGGCTTGGACTGGACCATTGATATCGGTGAAGCGCGTCGTCGCATCGGTGACAAAGTTGCCTTGCAGGGCAATATGGATCCCACCATGTTGTACGCCTCTCCCAAGCGGATTCGTGAAGAGGTCGGGCGCATTTTGGCGAGCTACGGCACCGGCACCGGCCATATTTTTAATTTGGGGCACGGCATTACGCCTGAAGTCGATCCGGCGCATGCGGGTGCTTTTATCGAATCTGTGCGCGAGCTCTCGGCGCCCTATCACGTCTAAAGCGCAATCGCGTTGTCCGACTGTTGGAACATAAGCGCGGCTGGCTAGTCTCAGTGTTATGAATACGTTGATTAGCTATGCGCTGGCAGCCAAAACTCTGGCGATTAATATTGCCCTGCTGGGTTTTGGTTTGGAAACGCCGGTGGGTGCCGGAGAAAATCATAGCAAAACCCTAAGGGAAGATTTTGTAGTTCTAGGGTGGGATGCTTTTACCCTTGAATATGGCAGCTGGCGGGTGGCTGCCGCTAGATTAGGGCGTAATGCGGCTTAAGGGTTTCTATTTCGGCGGGTAGTTTTTCCAAATTGCCCGAGTCGCCTTTTCAACATCCGCAGCGATTTGATCGCTGCTATGTGAGGCGTCGACAACCGCGCTTCCGCGCCAGCTCAGCTGGCCGCTGGCACCGTCCAATACGTCGACGATGATCACGAAGTTTCGTTCGGGGCGCTTCTTTCCGAATGGGATACCCACGGACACGCCCATGCCGAATCCGCCACTGCCGCCGCCCAGACCAATACTGCCGCGACTACCGCTTCTGCTCCCGTAGACTTGCACCTGCTCACTCACGTAGTAGCGCAGCAGGAAATTCGGTTTCTCCTTCGACGAAGCTTCCTGGTATAGCTGGTTATCGAGTAATTGCTTCAGTTGGCTGCGCACCCGCTGCGCGTGAAATGGGCTAATGCTGGAGTCGCTGCCGCTGGTGTCGGCTTTCCAGTGATAGCGCTGATAGGTGTTGAACGCGGCTGACTGGTTGTAGTCGGTTTCAACGGGAGTAGATGAGCAACCCGCCAGCACAAGCGCTAGCAATGGTGCGAGGAATCGGGTCGGGTGGCGAAGCATTACAATCTCCTTGGCGGGGGCAGACAGCTTGCCCGCGCACGGTATGGCCGAACTCTATCGAAATTTAGACCGAAAACCGGTGACCCAGTTCACGGCATGTCTCATGGCGGTGGCAGCTGACGATGTGATCGTTAACCATGCCGGTAGCCTGCATAAAAGCGTACAGCGTCGTGCTGCCGAGAAACTTGAATCCGAGCTTTTTAAAGTCTCTGGCTATCGTATCCGACAGTTTTGTGGTCGCCGGAATATCCTTCATCGCGCTGCGCTGGTTCTGTAGCGATTTACCGTCGACGTAGCGCCAAAGAAAGTGAGCGAAGCTGCCGTGTTGTTGCTGGATTTCTAAAAAGAGCTTGGCGTTGTGAATGCTGGCTTCTATTTTCGCACGGTTGCGGACGATGCCAGCATTGCCGAGCAGGCGTTCGATACTAGGTTGTTTGAAGCGCGCCACTTTACTAATATCGAACTGCTTGTATGCAGCGCGGTAATTTTCACGCTTGCGCAATATGGTTATCCAGCTAAGGCCCGCCTGCGCCGACTCCAATGACAAAAATTCAAACAAAATGTGGTCATCTTTAACGGGTACACCCCACTCTTCGTCGTGGTACTGACAATAGAGCGTATCGTCGCCACACCAAGGGCATCTGTCTGGCATTTATGTCTCCGATAGCCTTAAGCGGACATGCGCTGTGCTAAGATTCGCGCAAGATTTTTGCAGCAACGAAGGATACACCCCATGAAGCCTGCGCTGATACTGTTAGTGCTGACGACACTGCTTAGTGCCTGTGCGACCTCACCGACTGGGCGCCGGCAATTGCTACTATTTCCCGATGCGGAAATGTCCAATATGGGTATAGCCGCCTTCGACGAAATGAAACAGAAAACGCCTGTTCATCGCAGCGGTAGCGTGAATCAGTATGTGAGTTGTGTAGCCGATGCGATTACCCGCACCCTGCCTGAGGGCCAGCGCAGCGGCTGGGAGGTGGTGGTGTTTGAAGAAGACAGCGCCAACGCCTTTGCCTTACCTGGTCAAAAAGTCGGCGTACACACGGGCTTGCTTAAGGTAGCGAAAAATCAGGACCAGCTGGCGGCGGTTATGGGTCACGAAATTGGTCACGTCATGGCAAAACACAGCGCCGAACGTATGTCGATGCAGTTTGTCTCTCAGTCCAGTCAGCAACTTGTAGGCGCTATTATCGGTCAGGGCGCAGGCCAGCAGGTGGCAATGGCAGCGTTGGGCTTAGGTTCTCAGTACGGCCTTCTGATGCCCTACGGGCGCTTGCAGGAGTCAGAGTCGGACAATATCGGTGTGCAGCTGATGGCGCAGGCCGGATTCAATCCGCAGGCCAGCATTGAGCTCTGGCACAATATGGAAGCAGACTCCAAAGGCCAGCCTCCGGAGTTCCTGTCCACTCACCCCTCACACGAAACCCGCATTGGCGACCTGCGTGCACTGATGCCTGAAATGGAGGCTGTCTATCGGCAGGCGCGTGCCGCAGGTTTCAAACCTGCCTGCAAACAATAGGGTTTAAAGCAGTAGTTCAGTCGTCGCCGCAGCAGACGCGGTGATTCATTTCCAGCGCGGGTTGCGCGCAATCGGGCACGCCCACAACCTTCGCCGGCACACCGGCAACCGTGGTATGCGCTTCGACATCCTTCAGCACGACGCTGCCCGCTGCGATTTGTGCGCCTTCACCGACCCGGATATTACCCAAAATTTTCGCGCCGGCGCCGATCAACACGCCGTCAGCGATTTTTGGGTGTCTATCGCCGTGTTCCTTGCCCGTGCCGCCTAGGGTAACCGATTGCATAATCGAGACATTGTCACCCACCACCGCTGTTTCACCGATCACTACGCCGGTGGCATGGTCCAGCATAATGCCCTTGCCAATGCGGGCTGCGGGGTGAATGTCGACGCCGAATTCGCAGGAAATCCGGTTTTGGAAAAACAGGGCTAATGATTCGCGCCCCTGATTCCATAACCAGTGAGCAATGCGATAGGACTGCAGCGCGTGAAAGCCTTTGAAATATAAAAACGGGATGGCGAGGCTGATGCAGGCGGAATCACGTTGCTTGATGGCGACGATATCGGCACGCATGGATTGGCCAATACTGGAATCGGCGGTCAGTGCTTTCTCGATGACTTCTCGCACTAGTAGTGCGGACGCGGTGGGTGAATCCAGTTTATTGGCCAAATGAAAACTCAAGGCGGTTTCCAGCGAATCGTGGTTCAAAATGGTCGCGTGCAGAAAACTGGCAAGTACCGGCTCGGTCTTCACTTCCTCCGCCGTTTCCTGGCGAATACTGTGCCATATTTGATCCGTAGCGCTGGCTGCTCTAAAAGGTTCGGCGCTCATAGTCTCGATTCCGATGAAATGTTTTTCATTATAGCGGTGTAGGCGGGGGGCTTGGCAATTGGCAGCGCACCCGCCAAAGTGTTTGACCGGCCTCGCTGTACTTGCGCTCAAACGCGGTAATCGCTGGATTTGCAGCAAATTCCGATACTTGGCTGTCAATGTTGGCGATTTTGAGCGCGGCGCAGAATTCTTCTGCGTAGATGGGCCAGTTGCTGCGTAACTCTAGCCTTCCGCCCAAGGCGAGCAGCGTTGGAAATAGCGGCGAACCGTGGCAACGGCGCTTTAGGTGTTCGGATTTCGGCCAGGGGTTGGGATAAAAGATGCAGTGCTTTTCAGGCAAGCAATGGGCTTCAAGTAAAAGGCGCCAGAGATCGTCGGTGTCGGCCCGAAGCAGCAGATAATTGTCGGCGTCTGCCTGCTGATGACGCTCGAGACGGTCGGCTGATTTGTCGACGCCGAGTACGGCATACTGGGGATATTGCCGGGCGAGTGCTCGAGTGCTTTCGCCGGTGCCGCAAAACGAATCCAGAATAAAGGGGCGATTTTGCTCGTGCAGCCACTGTTTTGCCGTTCCAATCGCCTGCTCACTGTGCGTGCTGTACGGTTTTTTGAACTGACTATGCAGGTGTTTGTCGACCGTAGCGGCGAGTTTGTCGTGTATGGCAAACTGGTTGCTGTTAACCGACTTTACTGTGTTGCCCTTTTGCAGCTCTGTTGTCACACTTTCGATTCCATCACGAGAGAATTGCCATGCGTCAAGATAGACGCCCGTACTGGGTAAAAAACACCTACCTGCGTTATCGTCGCTGGTACGCCAATCACTTTCTAAAACCCGCGTGTGATTATCTTGGCGATTATCACACGTGCATGAAGCCTTGGTACATTTCGATTTCCGGCCCCAATATTTCTATAGGCCAATGCGCGACGATTATCGGTGAGCCGGATAACCGCGTAAAAATCGGAGTGTGGGGCAGAGAGCCAGAACTCGGTCGAATTGAAATTGGTGATTATGTGCTGATTAGTCCGGGCACCCGCATATCGGCCAGCGACGAAATAAAAATTGGACACAGTGTGATGATGGCAAATGGCGTCTACATCACCGATAGCGACTGGCACGGCATATACGACCGCACCCAGCGCAGTGATCAGGTGGCGCCAGTCCACATCGCCGATAATGTCTGGTTGGGCGATCACGCTACGGTATTGAAGGGCGTCAGTATTGGCGAAAACAGCGTTGTCGCGGCTAATGCGGTGGTGACGCGGGACGTGCCCGCCAATGTCGTGGTGGCCGGAAATCCGGCAACTGTTGTTAAGCAGCTGGACGTCGAGCACGAAATGATTAGGCGCGCGGATTATTTTGCCAAGCCCGCCGAACTTGAAACTTTTTTCGACGGCGTCGACAAAATGGTGCTGGGCAATAACAGCTTTTTTAATTGGCTGCGCGCGCTGCTGTGGCCCACGCGCAGGGATTAAGCTCTTTCTGTAAGCCTAGAAAATCTCTAGCGGCGGCTCGTTAAGCAATGCCAGCTGCTCCCGTAGCTCCAGAATGTGCTCTGCCCAGTAACGCTCGGTGTTAAACCAGGGAAAGGTGCGTGGGAAGGCCGGGTCGCTCCAGCGCCTTGCTAGCCAAGCGCTGTAGTGCATGATGCGCAGGCTGCGCAAAGCCTCGATCAGGGGTAATTGGCGAACCGGAAAATCAAAAAATTCGTTATAGCCTTCAACCAGCTCCGATATTTGGCGCTGCTGGGCGTCGCGATTCCCCGACATAAACATCCAGATATCCTGTATCGCTGGCGCCATGCGGCTGTCATCGAGATCAACAAAATGCACATCGTTGCCGCGCCACAGAATATTACCCACATGGCAATCGCCGTGCACGCGCTGGTACTCAGGCTTTACTTCGTCAAAGCGCTGGCGAATGCGATACAGCAAGTCGCGGGTCAGGGTTTCGTAGGCCGGGCGCAGCGGTTGTGGAATAAAATGCTGGAGCAGGAAAACAGCGCTGCTATCGCCAAAGCTCTCGACCGTCAGCGAGGGCCTGTGTGTGAAGTCTTCCAGCGCTGCAATACCGTGAATACGCGCTGCCAGCCGCCCCAATTGAAACAGGCTGTCCAGATCGTCAAGTGCGGGCGCGTGACCTCCCTTGCGGGTGTAGAGGGAGAAGCGGAAGCCTGCGTGGGTGTGCAATGTTTCAGCGGCCGCATTGGGCGTTGGCGGTACCACGGGAATTTCAGCATCGACCAACTGTTGGCAGAAGTGGTGTTCTTCAAGTATTTGGGCATCGCTCCAGCGCTCGGGCCGGTAGAATTTGACGATTAGCGGCTCCGCGCCTTCGATCCCCACCTGATAGACGCGGTTCTCGTAACTGTTTAGCGCCAATATACGCAAGTCGCTGACCAGGCCGGTGCTTTCGACTGCATCGATCACCATATCAGGCGACAGCAGTTCATAGGGGTGTGGATCGGTCACGCTTGTCCTCCAGTAATACATTTAGGTGCAGAAAGCGTGTAGATGAAGTCAGGGTGTTCTCGCCAGGCACCAGACCGATACACGCCTCACGCCAGCCTTGTGCAGTATAGCGGCCGCGCTATTGGCTGTCGCGGTTGTAGTGACCACATCATCGACGATTGCGATGTGCTTATCGCGTAATTGCAGGAGTGAACTGTCGCGAAGCGCAAAAGCACTTTGCAGATTACGGCTGCGCTGCTTTGCGCTGAGGCCTTGCTGGGGAGGGTTCTAGTGCTGCCGGTACAGTCCAGATGCCATGGGGATGTTTAGCGCGGCCGACCAGTGTTTAGCAATCAACTCGGCCTGATTAAAACCGCGCTGTAAGCGCTGCCGCCAGTGCATGGGTATCGGTGCGATAACATCCGGCCGATCTTCTTTTTCAAGCCGCAATGAATCCAGCGCCAGGCGTGCCAACAAATCACCCTCAAGCCGACGGCCCTGATACTTAAAGCGGCTGATCATCTGGTCTATCGGGTAGCCGTACTCCCACACGGCGAGGCACTTGTCGAATTGCGGCGGTGATTGCAGGCACTGCCCACAAATTGATGTGCTGGCCAGCGGCAGCGTACAGCGCGAGCAATGTGGCCCCAGACAAGGCAACTCCTCACGGCAGGCGCGGCAGATATCGTCGGCGGTCTGGGTGTTCGCCAGGCAAAGCATGCATCGGCGCGTGAAAAGCTGAAATGAGGCGTGTCTAAGAAAGCTGTTAACCATTTGCGTCCCTGCAGGTTGACAGATAAAATACGGGTTTTGCCTGCGCGCCTGCACTTCGGCGCGCATAATTTGAGTGACAGGATACGCCATGAGCACCCCAATTCGCCACGACTGGACAGCCACCGAAGTCAAAGCACTGTTTGACTTGCCCTTTAATGATCTGCTGTTCAAAGCGCAGACAGTGCATCGGGAATTCTTTGATCCCAACGCAGTGCAGGTGAGTACACTGTTGTCGATCAAGACCGGCGCCTGTCCAGAAGACTGCAAATACTGCCCCCAGAGCAATCGTTACGACACCGGGCTTGAGCAAGAAAAGCTTATGGAAGTGGATAAAGTGCTGGCCGAAGCTCGCGCAGCCAAGGCCACTGGTGCCAGCCGTTTCTGCATGGGCGCTGCTTGGCGCTCACCTAAGAAAAAAGACATGCCCTACGTCACGGCGATGGTGAAAGGCGTGAAGGAACTGGGTTTAGAAACCTGCATGACACTGGGTATGCTCACTGACGGTCAGGCGCAAGAGCTGGCTGAAGCCGGTTTGGACTACTACAACCACAACCTCGATACCTCACCGGAGTACTACGGTGAAGTCATCACCACTCGGACCTATCAGGATCGTTTAAACACGTTGTCCAATGTTCGCAATGCCGGCCTTAAAGTGTGCAGCGGCGGCATTGTCGGTATGGGAGAGGATGTTTCCGATCGCGCTGGCCTGCTAATCCAATTGGCTAACTTACCTGAGCATCCTGAGAGCGTACCCATCAATATGCTGGTGCGCGTTGAGGGCACCCCGCTGGCAGATGAGGCGGATCTGGATCCATTCGACTTTATTCGTACCTTGGCGGTTGCCCGCATTATGATGCCGGTATCTCATGTGCGCCTGTCGGCGGGTCGTGAGGAAATGAACGAGCAGATGCATGCGCTGGCCTATTTTGCTGGAGCCAATTCTATTTTCTACGGCGAAAAACTGCTGACCACGCCGAACCCTGAAGCCAATAAAGATCTAAAGCTGTTTGAGCGCTTGGGTATCAAGCCCGAAGAGCGCGGCGTAGAACACAGCGACGAGCAGGAGCAAGCGGCCTTGCAGGCAGCGTTGCAACAGGCGCAAAATGACCGCGTCTTTTACGACGCTACAGCGTAAGTCAGTCGGACGTTTGACGCCCGACGTTTCACGTTTGGATCCCCCCGTGACTCATCCAATGGAACACGTATTGGCGTCCGCGCTGGAAGAGCGTTTAAGGCAGCATCGCTACCGTTATCGCCGTGAGCTGAATTCTGCTACCGGCCCATTGGCGCGCGTCGACGGAAAAGACATGCTGCTTTTTTGCAGCAATGATTATCTCGGCCTTGCCAATCATCCGAATCTGATTCGCGCCATGCACAGCGCTGCCGATACTTACGGTGTGGGAAGCGGCGCCTCTCACCTCGTGTGCGGGCATTCAAGTGCGCATCATCAACTCGAAGAAAGACTGGCAGCGTTTACCGGGCGCGATAGAGCCTTATTGTTTTCAACCGGCTACATGGCCAACCTGGGCGTGATTACAGCGCTGGTCGGCCGCAGTGATGCCGTGTTTGAAGACCGCTTAAATCACGCTTCGCTGCTCGATGGTGGCTTGCTTAGCGGTGCGCGATTTCAGCGTTTTGTTCACAACGATGTCAACGACCTTGAGCGTCGCCTGCAGCGAAGCGAATCGCAGCGCAAGCTTGTCGTTGTCGACAACGTTTTCAGTATGGACGGAGACCAGGCGCCTCTGCCGGCGTTGGCAACCGTTGCCTTGGATAATAATGCCTGGCTGATGGCCGACGACGCACACGGTTTTGGTGTGTTGGGCGCACGCGGCGGCGGGTGTGCGGAAAGTCTGGATCAGAATCAGTTGCCGATATTAATGGCGACATTGGGCAAGGCCATCGGTGGCTTCGGCGCCTTTGTAGCGGGCAGCGAAGCATTGATAGAGTCACTGATTCAATTTGCGCGCCCCTATATTTATACAACGGCCATGCCGCCGGCGGTGGCAGCGGCTAATCTCGCGGCGCTTGAATTACTCTCAACGGAAGCTTGGCGTCGGGAAAAGCTTAGCGACAATATTCGACGTTTTCGGCAGGGGGCTGCGCAATTGTCGCTACCCTTGATGTCGTCTGACACGGCTATTCAGCCGCTCACTATTGGGCGCGATCAAGACGCGCTGGAGTTGAGTTTCGCCCTCGAAGAGCGCGGCCTATTGGTGTCGGCGATTCGCCCACCTACGGTGCCAGAAGGCACCGCCCGTTTGCGTATTACCCTCAGCGCCGCGCATAGCCCCGATCAAATAGATCAACTGCTCGATGCCTTGCACAGTTGTGGCGCCGCCAGTGCTGCACTGGGTGCCAGCGACCAATGAGGCTCTATCGGGAGCGATTGGCTGCCCACCACGGCGATGCCAAAGAACTGGTGCTGCTGCATGGCTGGGGGGCGAGCAGTGAGTGCTGGCGCAGTGCGTTGCCGCTGTTGCGAAGACATTTCAATGTCACGCTGATCGACTTGCCCGGCCACGGTAACAGCGAAGGCGCGGCAGATTCCCCTGAGGATTTTATTGCCGACTTGTTGCCGTTATTACCCGTGAAGGCGCTTTACCTAGGCTGGTCATTGGGCGCGATGTTGGCAACACGCTTGGCGGCCGAGCAACCGGCTCGCGTAGAGGCTTTAATGAGTGTTGCCGCCAATGCCAGTTTTGTGGAGCGCGCAGGTTGGCCGCAGGCCATGGCGCGGCCAGAGTACGAAGATTTTTGTGCGCGCTTTGAGAGCAATCCCGCTAAGGCGTTACGGCGCTTCGAATTGTTGCAATGGCAAGGTGATATTGGCGCGCCGTCACGCACGCATCAACCCGCATTAATGCAAAGAGATAGCCAAGGCCGCATGCTGCGGTGGCTTGACGAAATAGATAACCGCGCAGCCATTGGTCGCATTAGTTGTCCTCTGCTGTCGGTCTTTGGTGAGCATGACACCCTCGTGCCGCTTGCCTGTGCAGAAAGTATTTCGGTTCTCAACGCCAAGATAGAAATCAATATTATTGTCGGCGCAGCCCATATCCCCTTCCTGTCGCAAGGCGAGGGGTTCTGGCTGCCGGTGCTGGATTTTTGCCGACGCCACTCTTTTATAAAGGATGCGCAGTTGCCCGGCCAGCTTAACAAACGCAGTGTTGCCGATTCGTTTAGCCGCGCCGCCGGTAGTTACGATAGTGTGGCTGAACTGCAGCGGAGGGTAGCGGATAAATTAGCCGACGCTTTGCCGGCGTTCCGCGATCTGCGAATTCTTGATATGGGTAGTGGTACCGGCTACAGCCTGCCCGCGTTGCGGCCGATCGCAAACGAACTGATCGCGCTGGATATCGCTGAGGGCATGCTGCGCTATACCCGGGCGCAGCCAGAGCGGCGCGCTGACCTCTGGTTGTGTGGAGATGCCGAAGCCCTGCCCTTGAAAGACGATAGTGTGGACTGCATTTTTTCATCGTTGGCAGTTCAGTGGTGTGAAAACAGTTGCGCGCTGTTTAGTGAAATCCACCGAGTGCTCAAGCCCGGCGGCCGCGTTCTGCTGAGCACACTGGGACCATCTACCTTGAATGAATTGCGTGGGGCTTGGCAGTCGGTAGACGAGCGATCCCATGTCAATCAATTTATTGACCAGGGCATACTTACGAGCGCTATCGAGGCCAGTGGTTTACAGCAGATTTCGTGGGAAGAGCACTGGGAAGCCTTGCACTACAAGGAGCTACGCGAACTGACCGGTGAGTTAAAAAAGCTGGGCGCGCACAATTTGAATGCCGGCCGGCCGGGTGGGTTGACGGGTAAGCAAGCCTTGCGGCGTTTTGTCGCCGGCTATGAACAGTTTCGCGATACCCATGGCATGCTGCCGGCGACCTATCAGGTGTGGTATTTGGAATTGCACAAACCGGAGTTGAACTTTGGCTAAGCGTTTTTTTATTGCAGGAACGGACACCGACGTCGGCAAAACCGCGGTCGCCGCCGGCTTACTTGCGGCCGCTAATCAGCGAGGATTGCAAACCTTGGCGCTGAAGCCGGTGGCTGCGGGCGCTGTTCAGTCTGAGCAGGGTTTGCGTAATGAGGACGCACTTGTGCTGCAGTCGGTAATGTCAGTGACCTTGAGTTACGAACAGGTTAATCCCGTTGTTTTTGAAACAGCGATTGCACCGCATATTGCCGCCCAGCAGGCCGGCCGCCGAATGACGGTGTCGCAGCTTGCGGGTTTCTGCCGCGGCACGCTTATGACTCCCCATGACTTTGCACTTATTGAAGGTGCTGGCGGCTGGCGGGTGCCACTCAGCGGCCGGGAAACGCTCGCGGGTCTGGCAGTAGACTTACAGGCGCCGGTCATTCTGGTTGTTGGTCTGAAGCTGGGCTGTATTAATCACGCCCTATTGACCGCTGAGGCGATTCAGCGCGATGGTCTGCCGCTTGCCGGCTGGGTTGGCAATCTGATTGATCCGGATATGAGCTGCGCGGAAGAGAATGTCGAGTCGCTGCGAGCGCTGTTGCCTGCGCCCTGTCTTGGCATCGTGCCACACTTGGATCGCCCTGATGCCGAACAAGTCGCGCGCTATCTTGATCTAAGGGTCTTGCTGGGTGGCCACGTTCACGATGATCTCGGCGACGAGTTGTCCAAGTAAAGCACTTGCACCGCTGAGTGTTTTCCATTCCACTGTTTTCCCTGTCAGCATTGATTCCGATCAAGCAGGAGCGAACGATGAGTTCCACCAAAGAGTCGATGGCCGAGCCAAAAGCCGAACCTACAGCAGCCACCCACGAAGTGTTTAATCAGGCTGGCGCGCTGGAGAATCACAATCTCTATCTTGGTGATCAGGCTTTGCGCGAGGCCATTCAACGGCAAGCACCGGCGGCAGATGCTATGTTGCGCGACTATGGCCAGTTGTGCGGCCTTCCGGAATTTATTGAGCAGGGTTTTCAGGCCAATGCGCACAAACCCGTGCTGCATACCCACGACCGTTTTGGCGAGCGTCTGGACGCCATTGAATTTCATCCCAGTTATCACTATCTTATGGAGCAGGCCTTCAGCGCAGGCTTGCACAGCTCACCTTGGGCGCAGCCGGGCCTGGGCGCGCATGCAGCGCGGGCGGCGAAGTACTATCTGCACACGCAGGTAGAGGCTGCCCACGGTTGTCCAGTGACCATGACCTTTGCGTCGGCGCCAACACTGCAGTTGAATCCGGTCATTGCTAAGCAATGGTTACCAAAAGTGCTCGCCACCGCCTACGACCCTCGCAATATTCACTACAGCGAAAAATCGGCTTTGACCATAGGCATGGGCATGACCGAAAAGCAGGGAGGCTCGGATGTGCGGGCCAATACGACCAAGGCAAGGCCACTCGGCGAGGTGGAGGGCTGCGAGGCCTATGCTCTGGTTGGCCATAAATGGTTTTTGTCGGCGCCCATGTGTGATGGTTTTTTGGTGCTCGCTCAAACTAATGCAGGCTTGAGCTGTTTTTTGGTGCCGCGCTGGCACCCGGACGGCCACAAAAACCCGCTGGAAATGCAGCGTTTGAAAGACAAGATGGGCAATGTTGCGAACGCTTCCTCCGAGGTGGAATTTCGCGGCGCACTGGGGTGGTTGATCGGCGCGCCGGGCAGAGGCGTGCCCTCTATTATCCAGATGGTGGCCATGACACGGTTTGACTGCATGATTGGTTCGAGTGCCGGTCAGCGGCAGGCGGTGGTGCAGGCCGCCCATCATGCTTCGAATAGAGAAGCCTTCGGTAAGCGTTTGATCGATCAGCCAGTGATGCGCAATGTCATCGCGGATTTGCAACTGGAGGTGGAAGGATCGTTGGCGATGACCATGCGAATGGCGCAGGCGCTGGATGGCCAGTCTGAACAGGATCAACTGCTATTGCGGCTGGGAACGGCGGTGGGCAAGTATTGGATTTGCAAGCGCACACCGCAGCATGCCTATGAGGCCATGGAGTGCATTGGCGGTAACGGTGTGATGGAAGATTGCATTATGCCGAGACTTTACCGAGAGGCGCCGATTAACGCGATTTGGGAAGGCTCCGGCAATATTCAGGCACTGGACGTACGAAGGGCCATGTCGCGCAGCCCCGACGCGGTTGATGCTTGGATGGCCGAGTTGCTCAGCACCGCCAATTCAGATCCACGCCAGGACGCGCTGGTTGAAAAACTGAAACACGAGTTGGACACGGCCGATGAGGGCTCCTCGCGTCGTCTCGTCGAGTTGTTGGCGCTGAGCATGCAAGGCTCCCTGTTGCTGCGCTCCGGTAACACTGCGATTGCCGAGGCCTTCTTGGTGGGCCGTTGTCAGTCTCCCTCACACCATTTTGGGGCTTTACCGGCAGGTTTGAATCTGGATTTGCTGATAGATCGCGCCAATTCGCATTGCTACGATTCGTAATGTTTTTTCGTAACATACTGTAATTAAAGGAGAAAGCCGCTGAATGGGCAGTTTGGCGGCAAAACCCTTGCATTTTCACGCCCGATTTGGCTAATATACTCACCGTAAACATTGGTGGTGGGTAGTCCTGCCTGTCATTACTATCGAGGTAAATTCCCATGCCCCTATACAAAGCCCCCTTGCGCGATATGCAGTTTGTGCTGAAGGATCTGCTCAAGGCTGAAGACCACTACGCTAGCTTGCAGGGCCGCGAAGAAGTGACTCCGGATTTGCTGGACGCCATTCTCAATGAGGGTGCGAAATTTGCCGAAGAAGTCTTAGCTCCTCTCAACCAGATTGGCGACCAGCAGGGTTGTACTTGGAGCGAAGATGGCGTGACTACGCCGGACGGATTCAAAGAGGCTTACGCTCAATACCGCGACGCGGGCTGGACCTCCATGAGCGCCCGCGCCGAATTCGGCGGCCAGGGTTTACCACCCTCAATGGGTTTGTTGTTGTCAGATATGGTTGGCGGCGCCAACTGGTCTTGGAGTATGTACCCGGGGCTGTCGGGCAGCGCAGCGCGCGTATTGGAAGTTTACGGTAATGAAATGCAGCAGGAACGCTACCTACCGAAAATGACGGATGGCACTTGGATGGGCACCATGTGCCTGACCGAACCTCACGCTGGCTCAGACGTTGGTCTCTCGCGCACCAAGGCGAGTGTTAATGCTGACAGTACGTACGCGATTACCGGCACCAAGATATACATATCGTCGGGTGATCACGATATGACCGACAACATTATCCATCTTGTGCTGGCACGGGTTGACGGTGCACCCGACGGCACCAAAGGTATTTCGCTGTTTCTAGTGCCTAAGTTTATTGCTAAGGAAGACAGCAGCCTCGGTGATCGCAATGGTGTTACCTGTGGTTCCATAGAACACAAAATGGGCATCAAAGGCTCTGCGACTGCCGTGCTGCATTTTGACGGGGCAACGGGTTACCTGATTGGTGAGGAAAACCAAGGCCTCACCTATATGTTCCTGATGATGAACACCGCGCGTATGGGCACCGCTATGCAGGGCTTGTCGCTGGGTCAATTATCCTACCAAGGTGGTTTGGCCTACGCCCGTGAGCGCCTGCAAATGCGCTCACTGTCCGGCCCGAAAAATCCGGATGGCCCTGCCGACCCGATTATTGTCCACCCCGATGTGCGCCGCATGCTGCTGACCCAGAAGTCGCTGACCGAAGGCAGTCGTGCGTTTCTCTATTGGGTCTTGATGTTGGTTGATCAGGCCTCGTACGGTCCGACTGAAGAAAGTCAGAAAGAAGCCGATGAGTTGCTGCATCTGCTCACGCCCATCGCCAAAGCTTTTGTGACTGAAACCGGATTGGAAGTTGCCAACTACGGTATACAGATCTACGGCGGCCATGGCTATATCGGTGAGTGGGGTATGGAGCAAATTGTTCGCGACCTGCGTATTTCAACCCTTTACGAAGGCACCACCGGTATTCAAGCCCTCGACCTGTTAGGCCGTAAAATCATGGGCACCGGTGGCAAAGCCCTAGGGGCGCTGACCAAGCGCATTCACAAATTTTGTGAAGCCCAAGCCGGAAATGCGGCAATGGCCGAGTTCGTCGAGCCGCTGGCTAAGCTCAACAAAGAGTGGGGTGAAGTCACCCTGCAGATTGGTGAAAAAGCCATGGAGAACCCCGATGAAGTGGGCGCCGCCTCGGTTGATTATCTGATGTACAGTGGCTACATTGCCCTTGCCTTTATGTGGGCGCAAATGGTTGAACTCGCGGCGGGGGGCAGTGAGGACGATGCTTTCATGGCGTCCAAGGTGAAAACCGCGCGATTCTATTTCCAGCGTATTCTGCCGCGAACCGGAAGTCACAAGCTGAGTATGCTTAGCGGTGCCGATAATTTGATGGCGCTGGATGTTGACGAATTCGCCTTCTAAGTTGTTGCTAACGGAGAGCTACAGTGCCTAATTATAAAGCCCCTTTACGTGATATGCAGTTTGTACTGCATGACGTGTTTCAAGCCGAAAACCTCTGGTCCGAGCTAGGACTGGAAGATGTCAATCGCGAACTGGCTGATGCCATTCTCGACGAAGCTGCCAAAATCAGCCAGAACCTGATGTCGCCGCTAAACCGTAGCGGCGACGAAGAAGGTGTGAGCTGGAACGACACGGTTGTTACAACACCAAAAGGCTTCCAGGATGCTTTTAAAGCACTCTCCGAAGGTGGTTGGGGCGCTCTTGCAGGCGAGCCGGAGTACGGCGGTCAGGTCATTCCCAAAATGCTGGTCCTGCTGTTCGAAGAGATGAGTTACGGCTCGAACATTGCGCTGGGCTTGTACCTCTCCCTGACCTCGGGTGCATCGCTGGCACTTGCGTCCCACGCCAGTGAAGAGCTCAAAACTAAATATTTACCCAATATGTATTCCGGCAAGTGGGCGGGCAGTATGTGCCTCACTGAAGCCCATGCGGGTACCGATCTTGGCATGATTCGCACCAAGGCCGAGCCCCAGGCCGATGGCAGCTATAGCATCTCCGGTACGAAGATATTTATTACCGGCGGCGAGCATGATTTGACCGAAAATATTATTCATTTGGTGCTGGCAAAACTGCCGGACGCACCGGCTGGATCAAAAGGTATTTCGCTGTTTCTGGTGCCTAAGTTCCACGTTAACGACGACGGCAGTTTGGGCGAGCGCAATGGTGCAAGCTGTGGCTCGATCGAGCATAAAATGGGTATCCACGCGTCGTCGACCTGTGTGATGAATTTTGACTCTGCCAAAGGCTATCTGGTTGGCGACATCAACCGGGGCTTGGCTGCCATGTTTACCATGATGAACTATGAGCGCCTGTCGGTTGGTGTGCAGGGCTTGGGCCTCGCTGCAGCGTCCTATCAGGGCGCGTTGGATTATGCTAATGAGCGTCTGCAAAGTCGCTCACCGGCCGGCCCAGTCAACAAGGACGGCGCTGCCGACCCCTTAATGGTGCATCCAGACGTGCGTCGCATGCTGCTCACCCAGAAAGCCTACGTTGAGGCTGGCCGGGCTTTTGCCGTGTTTGTTGGCCAGCAGCTAGATACCACCAAATTTGGTTCAGGCGAGGTTCAAAAGCGCGGAGCGGGTCTGGTCGAGTTACTGACGCCAATTGCCAAATCCTTTCTCACCGACAAAGGTCTTGAAACCACTGTTATTGGACAGCAGGTTTTTGGTGGCCACGGCTATGTGCGGGAGTGGGGCATGGAACAGTTGGTACGCGATGTACGCATAGCGCAAATATACGAAGGCACCAACGGCATTCAGGCGCTGGATCTGATGGGTCGCAAAGTGGTTGCCAATGGCGGCCAGAACATGGCCGTCCTTATTCAGGAAATGCGTGACTACGCCGGCTCGGCAAGTGATGCGAAGATGTCCGAGTTTATCATGCCACTGCGTGCTGCAATTGATGAACTGGAATCGCTGACCGCCACGGTGTTACAGGCGGCTAGCGAAGATCCCCATGCCATCGGGGCAGCGTCGGTCGAATACCTGAATGTGGCGGGCCTGACCGTCTACGCCTATATGTGGGCACGTATGGCCGAAGCGGCATTTCGAGCAGATCAGGATGACGATTTCTATCTGGGCAAGCTGCACACTGCGCGCTTTTTTATGCAGCGCCTGTTACCGCAGTCTAAGGCTCTGGCAGAATCGGTCCGCGCCGGCAGCAGCTTGCTTATGGATATGCCGTTAGCGGCATTTTAGTCTTTGAGAGTGCGCGCCAGGCCGGAAAATCTTGGCGTGCGCGACATCGGGTGAGATAATGCGCCCCTGTCTTGTCCACCTGATGTGATTTTTGCTTATGAATAACGAGCGTAAACTCTATCCCGAAGATCAGGAACGCGTTGATCAGTATTTAAAATCGGGCTACAACAACACGCCGCGCAAACCGTTCAAGCCGATGCGTCTTCTTATGATGTTGATTGCGGTTGTCACGACTTTCAGTGTGTTCGCCATCTTTGTCGCCCGCTCTGCGGGCATCCACTAACAATCCCTTTTGGTACCCGCCTTCGCTATTTTCACGGAAGTTTGTGCACCTCCGCTGTTTTGATTGGCTTGAAAGCATTTAGCGGTGACTCGCTGTACATGGCCTGATTGCGAACTTCTTTTTTGCCATATACAGAATCGCATCGGCACTCGCCAGTGCAATTTCGAGGCTGAGGTTGGCATCGGGCGTCTCCTGAAAAATGCCAGCGCAGGCAGTTAAACAGGCCGCTGGATTGTCGATGTGTTCCACACGTAATTCACTCAGTTCCTGTAGCACTTTATCCGCCTGAACCAGACAGGCGCCCTCGGTTGTGTCGTGAGTGACGACCAGAAATTTCTCTCCGCGGACACGGTCGACAACGTCGCTGGCGCGCTTGAAGGTATGCTCAAGTATGCGGGCAAAGGCCTGGATAACCTTATCACCAGCCGGGTGACCGTACCTGTCGTTGTAGCTTTTAAAATAGTCGATGTCGAAGGCGATGAGTGCCATACGGGATTTGCTGCGCTCGGCCAGCGCCCAGAATTTTTTCGATTGCGTATCGAAGGCTCTGCGATTGCCCAGGTCAGTGAGTGGGTCTGTTAGCGATAGGGTTTGGAGCTCGGCGGTGTGCCGGTTGACCATGCCGAGTAGTCGATTGCAGAAGGCGACCAGTAGGCCAAATTCGGCATGATGCTTGTATTCGAGCCGGCGAGCGTAATCTTTGTCTTCCATGATTTTTTGCAGCGTCTTGCTAGCATTGTTCATTGGCTGAATAACGGTGCGATGTAGTCGCCAGATAGCGATGCACCACGTTGCGAATGTGATAATTAAGACAATTGCCAGGGTTGCCGTTAAGATTTTATCGTCATAGCTGCGTGGTGGGAGCTTAATGGCCGCCGTAATGACGGGTTTACCGTCGGCAGTAGATAGTTGTTGTCTGAACGTAGGCCGGAGAGTGCGCGGGGCTCGTTGCGTAACCCCCCAAATTGCTCCGCGTTCATCAACTGTAGTTCTACGCCGGCCAATTGATTGATGCGTTCGATAATGGCGGCGTTGACATGCTTGACCGCAATAAACAATGAGGGGCCATTTTCACCTGTCACACCGAATTTGGGTAGTTGGTCAGCGGCGATAACCAATGGCCCTTGCCCAGTATTCAGTAGGTTTACGAATGGCTGGCGGCCAGAACTTTGTGTTTTTACGGCGTCGACAATCCCGTTTAGGGTTTCCGGTGTGGGCGCTTTTTCGCTGTTGAAATGGGCGCCAGGATGAAATTGGAGTAGGCTGCCGTTCGCTGAGGCGGCAATAATATAATTGAGATCGCTGCTCGCAGCAATTTGGAATAATGCCGTTGTGAATTGGTCGTCGCGGTCGCTGCTGCGGGCTGCAGTAGCCTTTATGCGGCGGATGGATTCGGCCATGGTATTTTGAGTGATATTTTCGATGACCGCCAACTGGCGAAGAATTTTCTCATCGTTGATTCGTTCTATTTTTGCCAGCTCGGGATTCAGGACAAAGTTACGTGCGAGCAGGCCTGCGGAAAATGTGAGAACTACATTCAGTAAAATCAGCGCTGCAGCTTTCGATCCCAAATTAATATGTATAGAGCAGCGTTACCTTCGTCTAGCCGTTATCTTCCCTAATAGTATTGCGGCGATTTTAAGTATGTAGAGATTTTTATGCGGTATGCCACAGTTTTTCCGGTGCCTTATGTGTAGTGGTGGTTTTGAGGCTGAAATCGCCGGGTTCTGCGCTGGTATTCCATAACCCGGCCCGGCCAATTGTGAGTAATCTGCGAGCCGTCTTTGTACCAACTATCTTCAATTTGTTGCCAGACCATTTTTTTCAAGCGTTCCTGAATTTCGACGTTGAAGCGGCTTTCTACATCGCTACTTACGTCGATGCTGCTGTAACCCTGCTGCTCTAAGTGTGATATTGCTTGCTGAATATAGCCGGCTTGGGCTTCACTCATCAAAACAATTGAGTTGTGTCCTAGATTGGTGTTGGGGCCGTACATAAGGAACATATTGGGAAATCCTGCTGTCTGCATCCCAAGGTAGGCATGGGCTCCATCGCGCCAATGCTCCGCCAGCTTTATCCCGCCGCGCCCCTGTATATCCAAGTCCTTCAAAAATGGGTTGGTTACGAAACCAGTGCCGTAGATGATGATATCAGCAGTGTGGCGTTTTCCGCTCTCGGTTAGAATCGATTGGCCATCTAGTTCACAGACGCGAGAGGTCTCTAGTGCCACATTGTCCTGTGCCAGTGCTTCGTAGTAGCCATCTACTACCAGCACCCGCTTGGCGCCAATCGGGTAATCGGGTGTTAGCTGTTCGCGCAAGCTAGGGTCTTTTATTGTGCTGTTGAGGTAGCTGCTGCAGGTCAGCCGCAGCAGCGTGCTGGACAGGCGGTTGCCTTTCATTGCAGGAAATACGATTAATTCGTTGCGCAGGAATACGTTGAGTCTGGCGAGTCGGTCCAATACCGGAAAATAGCGAATCAATGCCTGTTCCCAGGGGCGTCGCGGTCGATCCAGCTTGCGTGATACCCAATTAGCGCTGCGCTGAAATACCGTTAGTTGTGCAGCCGATTTCGCGAGTTCCGGAATAAATTGCACGGCGCTGGCGGCGTTGCCGATGACGGCTACGCGCTTGCCGCGGTAATCAACATCGTGCTGCCATCGTGCGGAGTGAAACTGTGGGCCGGCAAACGCAGCTTGTCCCTTGATGGTGGGGTATTGGGGGTGATGCAACTGGCCGGTCGCAATAATCAGGTGGCGGGTGGAGATTGTCTCGCCCTGACGGGTGTGGATAAGCCATGTGTTGTCTTCAACGAATCTGGCGGAGGCTAATTCGCAGCCAAAGTGTATATGTTCGTAGAGAGCGTGCTTGGCCGTGCTGTGTTTCAAGTACTCGAGTATCTGTGCCTGCTCCGACCAAGTGTAGTCCCAGTCAGGCTTACGCTCGAAGGAAAAGCTGTAAAGCGACGAAGGCACGTCGCATTCAGCACCTGGGTAATGGTTTTCACGCCAGGTGCCGCCCACTTCATTGGCTTTCTCTAGCAAGAGAAAATCAGAATGACCTGCCTTTTTCAGAGTGACGGCCATAGCCAGCCCGGAAAAACCGGTGCCAACGATAACGGTGCCGATACTAATATGCGGCTTCACGCGTGATCCTTCCATAGTTATCAGCGCGAAGATTACCGTTCAATAGCACGTAAAACCAGCGGCGAGCTGTTGTGGTCGGCGTCAGAATGTTAATCTGCGGCAGTAAATTGTGACCGGTGCAATATGGTGACCGCTTGGTAAGCACATTCCTCCCCACGTCGTTACTGCTTTTGGCGCTATGTCTTGGTGCCTGTAATTCAGGTGGTAGCTCGTCGAGTTCATCGCCGGCAGGGGTAGACGCGACGGAGTCTTCTGGGCAGCAGTTCGGAGCGCCTACGCGCACGCAGATTCGGCCCGGTGTGGAGGTTAGCTCGCGCAACGGAAGTTGTACGTCTAATTTTCTGTATGCAGCGAACAGTGCCACTGTCTATATAGGCGTCGCTGCGCACTGTTTCAGCGAAGACACGAACAGTGGTACGGATCCCTGTAAGGCGAGGAATGAAGCGCTAGGTTTTGACGGAATCACCATTGAGAATGCCCGCCATCCCGGCACGCTTGCCTACAGCAGTTGGGCTGCTATGCAGCAAAACGGAGAACAGTCCGGCTCGGATTTGTGTGCTCTGAATGACTTTGCGCTGGTGCAGATTCATGCGGATGACCTCGCCAATGTACACCCAGCGGCGATTGGCTTTGGTGGCCCCAAGGCCCTGTTTGTGGGGCTGGCGGCGGTGGGTGATACGGTCTATAGCTATGGCCAGTCACCTGCCCACGGTGGCGTCAATGACCTTGAGAAAAAGCGTGGCCGCATCACTCAAGTTGTTGCTGGCGGGCTGGCTTACCGCGTCAGCTCCGATAGCGCTGGTTTGCCGGGTGACAGCGGCAGTGCGGTTTTGCATCAAGACGGCCGCGCCCTCGCTGTGCTCAGTGACGTGGGTTTTGGGGTTGGCGTAGCGCCGGTAAGCAACGGCGTTGTGAATTTGGAGAGGGCCTTGAATTATGCCAAGACCGGCGGTTTTATTCCCGCATCTACCAGTCTCGTAACTTGGGCAGAGTTTAGCCCTTAAGCGTGTT
>JBLHMO010000030.1:0-27454 GCA_047622145.1 Paracoccaceae bacterium
GGATGAAAAAACGCTAAGTACTGGTTAAGTTGCGCGGCCGTATCTCTGGCCGGGTCGACACTGGCCAAAACAATGCGCGTCTGCGCCTGCTGCTCAGCAGGCAACTGCTCGTAGTACTGCTTTAAGGTGGCTAGCGTCGTAGGGCAGATGTCAGGGCAAAAGGTGTAACCGAAAAAAACGATATCCCAGTGGCCCTCAAACCAGTCACGCGTAACAGATTCTGCCTTATCGTTAAGCAGCGAAAACTCCGGTAGCTTTCGTGCTGTTTGAAATAGCAACGCGCCGTTAGCCTGCAATTCTTCCTGCGATAGTACCCGCTCGCGAGTGAATGCCCAGAAAAAACCACCCACAAAGACAGCCGCGACCAACACAATCGCACCAACGGTCATATGAATTCCGCGCTTACGCTGCGCCCCTACCGTTGTACACACTTCAGGATTGGCCACTGCCGACTCCTATGTACAAGGTCGCCGCCGGCAGCATGTAATGATCCACCAACATAATGATAAAAATGGCCATTAAGTATAGCAGTGAATAATTAAATGTCTGCATGGGTGCTTTGCGGTTTTTTCCGCGCAGCAACACGACTGCCCAATAAATAAAACCCAAGCCCAAAACAACGGCTCCTAACAGGTACAGTGAGCCGCTCAAGCCGGTGGCGAAAGGCATCAGCGATATTGCAAACAAGATTAGCGTATATAACAAAATTTGGATGGCGGTGTAATGCACCCCGTGAGTAACCGGCAGCATGGGAATATCGACCTTCGCGTACTCGTCTTTGCGTGCAATAGCGAGCGCCCAAAAATGCGGGGGCGTCCACGCAAAAATAATCAATACCAGCAGCAGCGCGTGACCGTGAATTTCGCCCGTGACGGCAGTCCAGCCGAGCAGCGGCGGGGCGGCGCCGGCGAGACCGCCAATAACAATGTTCTGCGGCGTCGCACGCTTCAACCAAAGCGTGTAAACCACTGCGTAGCCGAGTAATGACGCAAGCGTTAGCCAGGCCGTTAGCTGATTTATCTTGATAAGCAGCATGGCCATACCCAGCCCACCTAATACCAAGGCGAATATGGCCGCGTGCGTGGTATCAATACGGCCCTGCGCGACCGGACGGTTTTTGGTGCGCGACATCACTAAGTCAATGCGTCGATCGACCAGATGATTCACCGCAGCGGCTGACCCCGCGCACAATCCTATGCCGAGATTTCCGTAAATCAACACCTCCCAGGGCACCATCCCCGGTACGGCCATAAACATGCCAATCATCGATGTCAGTAACATCAGGTAAACCACATTGGGTTTACACATTTCGTAATAGTCCCGCCAGCTTGCGCGGGCCTGTTGTTCTGCAGTCACGATATCGATTCTCCGGAATTTTCCGCTGTGTTTAGCTGCGCGGTATACAGGCCGTAATTGAGGGTGACCATGGTAAGTAAAAGTAGGGCGCCAACCAAATTATGCGACACGGCTATCCACAGTGGAAATTTGAACAATACATTGCCTAGACCAAGGCTGACTTGCAACACCAACACCGCGACAACAATTACTGCCATTCGGCGCAGGGAATCCGGGCCAGAGCGGCGCAAACGATAAGCCAACAGCACTAGCAGCACAGTGGTGACTAGTGCGCCTATCCGGTGCGAGATATGAATTGCCACTCGAGCGGCGTTGTCCATGGTGCCGCCGAGATAGATCGGACCAATGGGTTGCGAGATATTGAAACCATCGGCAAAATTCATTTCGGGTAGCCATTCACCCTGACACGTCGGCAGATCCGGGCACGCCACTGCGGCGTAATTGGAGGTTGTCCAGCCACCCAAAGCAATCTGGACCGCCACCACTATCAGCCCGGCAGCGGCCAGCGGGCGCAGCGCCCGGACAGTACTCATGCTGTGCCGCCGAATCCGCCAAGGCTGATTTCGCAAGCGCAGCGCAAGCAGCCACAACAGTGCGAAAACGGTAAAACCACCCAACAGATGCGCCGTCACCACCTGCGGCCAGAGCTTTAGGGTTACTGTCCACATACCGAACAAGCCCTGCAAGATCAAAAAGCCAGCGATGAAAGCGGGCAGTTTTATCGGCTGCTCAGCAGACGTCCGGTAGCGAACTGCCTGATATCCTAGCAGCGAAAAATAGGCGCCAACCAAAAGCCATAGATAGCCGTCTACCACATCGCCTACAACAATTCGCGTTATCGTGCCGCCGACCAAAACTGCCAACAAAAATACCGTTGGTTTCCAAGGGTGATCCGCCGGCCGATTTCTGATGGCCAAGCCCAGCAGCACCAAGCCAAGCAAGCCGAGGCTCGAGGCAAACAAGCGGTGAACTTGCTCAGGCCAGGTTTTGTGTGTTTCTACCGGCGTATGTGCAAAATCAGGGTGCGCATTAGCTGCTGCTATTTCTGCATGAGAATCTGGCCACAATACGTGGCCGTAGCAGGTGGGCCAGTCAGGACAGCCCAAGCCGGCATCAACCAAGCGGGTAAAGGCACCCAGTGCGACCACTACCACAGCAAGGGCGCAGGCTAGCAATGCCAATCGGTAACCGGGTTTTGTCTGATTCACGTTATTCTCCAGCACACAGTTTCAACGCAGCAGGCGCCTTAGGTCCTTGATCACCAGTTTGCCCGCACTGGTCAATGTATCCTGTTCTAGATCGGGTAGGCGGTAAACCATCATGACCCAGCCCTTAGGGTCGACCAGATAAAACCCTACTGCCTCGTCTTCCAACACGAGTTGCGAGAATTGGCGGTAGGCCGCTGAATCAGCAAATATCGGAGTCAGTTTTTCGTGTTCGTCTATTAGCAGCTTATCGAGTTCGGCACCGTACTCGGCACCCAGATTGACGTACATCCGGCTCACGCGATTCATATTCTTGCCCAGCGCGGTGTGGGTTTGGCGCGTCAAGTACAGTATGGCCTCACAGTTCTGATCGCAATAACCATCGCCCACGACCACAAACTGCCAGAGCGAGTCGGCCATATTGAATACCACCGCTTCGCCATTGCGATGCACCGGCGTTAATTCGCTGATCGCGACCGCCGGTTGCAGCAACTGGCCATTATTCACTGTGCCAAGCGCGATCATATCGCGATTGGCCATTTGATAGAGTAGTGTCGAAAAGGCGATAACCAGCACAGGTATGCCAACGATAAGGGAAAGAACCAGTTTTGATGAACTGTTATCCGTTTGTGTCACGTAAACTTCCTCTCGATGTGCGCTGACGCCACAAGCGCAGCACATACAAAAAACTAATAATGGCGGCCATACCAAACCACTGCACCGCATATCCCACATGTTTTTGCGGGGGCATATTCACCGCATGATAGGTTTGGGTATACATGCCGGGCTCACCCTCTTGCAGGCGTAGCAGTACATCCGGCAATCTAACATCTAGGGCCGCGGCCGCTTGCTCAGCGGGCAACCACTGCACACGCTTGGGCCAGCCGGCGTCCTCGCTAGCGCCCGCGAGCTGGAAACCCGTGGCACCGCCCTGATCGATAAATCCCATTAGCTCAAGCTCGCCGCTCGGCGTATCAACTTGCGGCAACTCGCGCCGGCTTCGATCACCGGGCAACCAGCCACGATGCACTAACAGGCTCGATCCGTCCGTCAAGGTGAAGGGGCTGACCACTTCAAATCCGTAGCGGCCCCGAAAAATACGATTTTCAAGTAGCCAGTAACGCGCGGCGTCGAAACGGCCGCGCACAATAACAGCGCGATACTCCGGCAAGATCTGGCTCGATGACGCCACCCGCAAAGCAGGCAAATCCCGCTGCTGCGCCTGCGCCTGTATGAGAGTCCGCTTTTCGTCAGCGCGCTGCAGTTGCCAGTACCCCAGACCCAGCAAAACGGCAGCCATTATAACGACCAGCAGCGCCAGACCCCAGCTTCGGCCGCGCGATTCGCCGGTCATGGGTTCACCACGGGCGATTGTGTATACTGCCCGCAAACAACCGAGGTTAGTATCGCTATGGGGCTCAAAATTGCCATTATCATCCTGTTTATTGGCGTCGTAATCAGCCTGTTTACGGGCCTGCGATTTATGGTCCAAGACCAAGGTGACGGTGAAAAACGGCAGTGGTATGCCTTGAGTGCTCGCATTATATTAACCGCCAGCCTCTTGGGAACAATTGCCTACGGAATCCAGAGCGGTAAGCTCAAGTTTGGCGCGCCTTGGGATGAGTATAAGAATGTGCCCGCTGAGAGTCGGGAGCAGTAATTACTTATCCCGCTCACGACACATTAGTCACTTCGAATTGTTTGGTCTGACGTCGGACGCAAAAATAACTCCGCTCCGCCCTTACCGTCCGACACCCTAAAAACAAAAGCCCAAACACTAACGCGTCTGGGCCTCATCGAAACTGCCTGTCGATTGCGACCCTAAAAGATATAAACCGTAAGCATTAGGAATATCCAAACCACGTCAACAAAGTGCCAGTACCAGCTCGACGCAGCAAAGCCGAAGTGGTCGTCTTTGGTAAAGTGACCACCAATGACCGAACGCAGCAGCTGAATCAGCAACATGATCATACCTAGGCACACGTGGAAACCGTGGAAGCCTGTGAGCATAAAGAAGGTCGTGCCGTAAACACCGGTTTTCAGCGTCAATCCGTAGTGTGCGTAGGCTTCGTAATACTCCAGCACTTGCAAGCCGATGAACACCATACCCAGCGCAACACTCACGCCCAACCAAATATTGAACTTCTTACGGTCATCGTGCAGCAAGGCGTGGTGTGCCCAGTGAACGGTCACAGAAGAGGTCAGCAGAATGACGGTGTTGTAGAACGGCAGCCAATGAAACATACCCAAAAAGCCCGGGAAAGCCATATTCCTTTCAGCACCAACAAATTCACCGTTATTGGCAATAACTTGATTCGCCACACCACCAACAGCATCCTGCGGCGTTTGCATCAGCGGCCAGCTGAATTCAAAACCCGGCCACAAGTGCACCGGGTTCATGCGTCCAGCTTCGCTGTCGCCGGCCAGCCAAGGGGCCGCCAACCAGCGTATATAGAACAGTGCGAAGAAAAAAACGAAGAAGAACATCACCTCTGAAAAGATAAACCACTGCATGCCGATGGCGTAAGAGCGCTTCAGCTGAGCACTGTTCATGCCCGCAATGTTTTCACGGATGGTAATGCGAAACCAGGTGAATAGGGTGGCCGATAGAAAGGCCAGTCCGCTCCAGAAAATAAACCACGAGTTGGTTGATTCGCTGGGGTCACCAAAAGTGCGGTCATTTATACCACTGGCGGCACCAAAGATTGTCAGTACCAGGCCAACAGTCGCACACGCAGCAAGCTTGCTGCTCTCGGGCACGTGATATGTTTCGTACCCCGTGTTGCTCTGACTTGCCATGTTGTTTCTCCGTTATTCTCGCTTGAGAAAACTGAACTAACGCGCAGCGACCGAATCGGCTTTTGGCTGCGCCATTTCTGTTACATCAAAAATCGTGTACGACAATGTGATGGTGTGTATATCCTTGGGCAAATCGGGGTCGATAATAAATTGTAGCCCCAAATCTGCTTTAGCGCCGGCCGCCAATGGCTGACGATTGAAACAGAAGCATTCCGTTTTGTGAAAATACTGGGCTGCCCGCGAAGGCACTACGCTGGGTATGGCCTGAGCGACCATATCTCGGCTCTGGGTGTTATGCGCGTAGTAAGTGATGTTAGTCGCCTCACCCGGATGCACTGCCACCACCGTCGTGTTGGGGCTAAACTCCCAAGGCATCTGGTCATTGAAGTTCGCCACAAACTGTATTTTCACCGTGCGGTCGGTATCGATGACGCTGTCCGTCACTTCATAGCGACCACTGGTTTTGCCGTTAATACCCAGCGCCTCGCACAAAACATTGTACAGAGGCACCATCACCACAAAGACAAAGGCGAACATCGCCACACAGACCGCCAACAGTTTGACCGAGGTATAAAAAATGCCTTTGTCCGTGTTTTCAGCCATGCATCTCACTCTCTTTCAACTCTGGCGGAGTCGTGAATGTGTGATACGGGGCTGGAGTCGGTACAGTCCATTCCAAACCGTGAGCGCCTTCCCACACCTGCGGGTCGTCGATCTTCTTGCCGTGAGTGATCGTGCGCACTACGTTAAACAAGAACAACAACTGGCTAGCGCCGTAAATAAAGGCACCAATTGACGACATCATATTAAAGTCGGCAAACATCAGGTTGTAGTCAGGAATACGGCGCGGCATACCTGCCAGACCCACAAAATGCTGCGGGAAGAAGGTCAGGTTAAAGCCGATGAACGATACCCAGAAATGGGTTTTACCCATGGTCTCGTTGTACATCTTGCCGGTCCACTTCGGCAGCCAATAGTACACGGCCGCAGACATGGAGAAGATCGCGCCCGCTACCATGGTGTAGTGGAAGTGGGCCACAACAAAGTAGGTGTCGTGGTACTGGAAGTCAGCCGGCGCAATCGCCAGCATCAGGCCAGAAAGGCCACCCACGGTGAACAGGAACACAAACGCGATCGAGAACAGCATCGGCGTTTCAAAGGTCAGAGACCCTTTGAACATGGTAGTGATCCAGTTAAACACCTTGGCCGCCGTCGGCACCGCAATCAGCATGGTGGCGTACATAAAGAACAGCTCACCGGCTATCGGCATACCGACCGTGTACATGTGGTGAGCCCACACGATGAACGACAAGAAGGCGATAGACGCTGTCGCATAAACCATTGAGTCGTAACCAAACAAAGGTTTGCGCGAGAAGGTTGGGATGACCTGGGATACCACACCAAAACCGGGCAGGATGATGATGTAAACCTCGGGATGCCCGAAGAACCAGAACACGTGCTGGAACAATACCGGGTCACCACCACCGGCCGCCGAAAAGAAGCTGGTACCGAAGTGAATATCCATCAGCATCATGGTGACCGCACCGGCCAGTACCGGCATAACTGCCACCAGCAGGAAGGCGGTGATCAACCACGTCCATACGAACAGGGGCATTTTCATGTACGTCATGCCCGGTGCGCGCATATTCACAATGGTCGCGATGATGTTGATCGCACCCATGATGGACGACAGACCCATAATGTGAACGCCAAAGATGAAATAAGTCACGCTTGGCGGCGCATAGGTTGTCGACAGCGGGGCGTAGAAGGTCCAACCGAAGTTGGGACCGCCGCCTTCCATAAACAGGGTAGAGATCAGCAACAGAAACGCCGGAGGCAGAATCCAGAACGACCAGTTATTCATCCGCGGCAGTGCCATATCAGGTGCACCGATCATCAGCGGAATCATCCAGTTAGCCAAGCCGACAAAGGCCGGCATAATAGCGCCGAATACCATCACCAGACCGTGCATCGTGGTCATTTGGTTGAAAAATTCAGGCTCTATAATTTGCAGGCCTGGCTGAAACAGCTCGGCGCGGATGATCATGGCAAAAGAACCGCCAAGAATGAACATCGCAAAGCTGAACCACAGGTACATCGTGCCGATGTCCTTATGGTTGGTGGTAAATAACCACCGGGTTAAACCTTTAGCAGGTCCGTGAGCACCCATTGGTGAATCCTCCTACTGACCTTTTTTGAAGTTATAGATGTCGATCGGCTGCACGTTGTCACCCATATTGTTACCAAACGCATTGCGCTGGTAAGTGATAACTGCTGCCGAATCAACGTCATTAAGCTGACCACCAAAGGCCTGCATCGCGGTGCCGGGGACGCCATTGACGATGACGTCAATATGGCCTCTCAGCTTGCCAGTCGCTAAGGAGCTACCAGCAATTGCATTGCCCACACCGCCTTCACCGTTGGCGCCATGACAGGCTACGCAAGAGCGGGTATACACCGTCTTGCCGCGTGCCATCAGGTCATCCATGTTAAAGGTCTGGGCCATTAGCTTTTTGATCTCTGCCGCTTCGGCGCGCTTGCCGCTGAGCCACTCATTGTATTCGGGCTCTTCAACCACATTCACAACAATCGGCATGAAGCCGTGACCGCGACCACAAAGCTCGGCGCACTGACCGCGGTATACGCCGGTCTCTTCGGCTTTAGTCCACGCTTCATTAATAAAGCCGGGAACCGCGTCGCGCTTCACTGCCAAGGCAGGAACCCACCAAGCATGCAGCACGTCATTAGCCGTGATCAGAAAGCGAACCTTCTTGTGAACCGGAATAACCAAGGCTTCGTCTACTTCGAGCAGATAGTTGGAGCCTTTTTCTGCTTCGTTGTAGATTTCGCTTTTATCGGTACGCAGGCTTGAGAAGAAGCTGACATTGTCACCGTTGGCTAGGATGTACTCGTACTTCCATTTCCATTGGTAGCCCGTCACCAGAATATCGAGGTCGGCGTCATCGGTATCGTAGACTTCAATCAGCGTGGTCGTAGACGGCCAAGCCAAAAAAATCAGGATAATAAAGGGAACAACCGTCCATGCCACTTCTACGGTCGTGTTTTCGTGGAAACTGGAGGCTTTCGCACCCTTGGATTTGCGAAACGCAAATATGGAATAAAAAAGGAAGCCGAAAACCACAACACCAACAACAACGCATATCCAAAATACGAGCATATGCAGATCATAGATCTTCTGGCCAACTTCGGTCACGCTGGTCGTCATATTGGTCTGCCAGCGCTGGCCCTCTTCGGCCCAGGCACTGGTGCTGAGCAAAGTCAGCGCCAACAGCACAGGACTAAGCGCCAGCTGGAGCAGCCGTTTCGCTTGTGAATGCATTCTCCCGTGTCTCCATGTACAGATAGATGAATATTTTTCCCTTGCAAACCAAAAGCGATGCGCAAACCTGTGACACAACCGGCCCAAAAGCCAGCTTCCAATCTCTTGAGGATTGTTAATGCCGAAAGAAGAAATAAGCCTGCAGCCCACTAAATTCAAGGGGTGTGAGAGTGTATTCCCTCGCCACAGATGCCTCCCCTCGCCACAGATGCCTATGCGCGCCGCCCAAAGCCAGCCTCGGGTGCGGCAAATCGGCGCAATTATAAACTGTTCTCGCTGGGCAGCGCCACTCCAAGGCCCGTAAAATACCGCCCACCACGGCAATTTAGGTAGCAACCACCATAGAATGCGGTTCAAATGAACACACACCACAAAATATGGCGCATAGCCGCGCCAATGATAGTCGCCAACATCTCGGTACCGCTGCTCGGTCTGGCAGACACAGCTATTCTCGGACATTTGGCCAGCGCGCAGTATTTAGCTGCCGTTGCTGTGGGCAGCAGCTTACTGATGATGCTGTACTGGAGTTTGGGGTTCTTGCGGATGGGGACCACCGGCGCGTCGGCACAAGCCCTAGGCAGCAACAGCCATCTCGCCCAGAGCGAGGTGCTTATCCAGTCTTCGGCGCTGGCCCTGGTACTGGGGCTGCTTGTACTGCTGCTCTCACCACTGATCTTGCCCGCTGCCCTAGCGCTGATGAATACGCCAGGCCAATCTTTGGAGTTGGCACTTACTTACACAGAAATCCGCCTATTCAGCGCACCGGCGGTCTTACTCACCTACGTTGCCAGCGGCTGGCTGATTGGCCAACAGCGAACGCGCTGGGTGCTGATCATCGCCGTGAGCACCAACGCGCTCAATATTGCGCTGGATTACACCCTGATTCTCGGCTTTGGCATGAACAGCCGCGGCGCCGCGATCGCCAGCCTGGTCAGTGAGTATGTCGGCGCGGGAATTGCGTTGATTGCGGTCGCGCCAGCGCTCACATCCCGCAGCCGCCGTGAGCTGCGGATCATGCTGTCACAGCTACACAGCTATACTCGCATCCTCAGCGCCAATGGCGCCTTGTTTGTGCGAACCACCTTGCTGCTGTTCGCCTTTGCCTTCTTTACGGCTCAGGGCGCCAAATTTGGTGCCACCGTGCTGGCGGCTAATACCATTTTGCTCAACCTGATGCTTTTTACCGCGCACGGCCTTGACGCCTTTGCCCACGCCGCAGAAGCCCTGGTGGGCGAAGCCGTAGGCCAGCGCGACTGGACGCGATTTAAAGCGGTTTGTCTGGCTAGCGCACAGTGGTCGACACTAACCGGGCTCCTGCTCTGCGGGACGCTGCTGTTAGGGGAGGGGCCAATACTCGCGCTGATGACCAACATCCCCGATGTGGCAAACGCCGCGAACACCTATTACGGCTGGTTACTGGTGATGCCCCTGGTGTCGGTAGCCTGTTATTTACTCGATGGTATTTTCATCGGTGCACTGCAAACCCGCGCGATGCAGTACAGCATGGTCTTTAGCGTGGCCTTGGTCTATCTACCGATCTGGTCGCTCACCCACAACCAGGGCAATCACGGCTTGTGGCTGGCCTTTGCACTATTCAATGTGAGCCGCGGAGTCAGCCTAGGTCTGGTATTTATCAGGCTCACCCGAAACCGGCAATGGTGGCCGTAAGCGACGCAATACCCCAACCGGTATATTTTGTTACCCTCAACATTTGATCAGTCGCACGACCCGCTAAGTAGATACTGTTTTAGCGCGTTTGGAGGAGAATCATAGGAAAATGGGAACCTGAGAATGCAGCCCGCTGATGCCAACGAGCCCTCACCGTTTCAACTGCACGTTGATAGCGGCAGCTATCTACGCCTCATGTTTTCACCCGAACTCGAAGCAGCCTACCGAGTAGACCACCACCAACTTGCCATGCGCTCCAGAATTTTTTTCGGAACGCTGCTCGCCATTCTGTACCTTCTCACACCGCTTGCTGATCGCTTCGTCTTTCACCCCCCTGAAGCCTTCACCCCCCCGGTGCGGCTATTGCAATTCGGCTTGGTTGTCCCCTTACTATTCGCCACTGTGCTGGCATCGCTCAACGCGCAGCTGCATCGTTATTCTGCGCCCCTGACGGCGGCGGCTCTAGCAGCGGCGGCGCTGTGCTGCATGTACCAGCGGGTTCTGGGTTACGAACTGGGCTATTACACCGCGCGCGGTTGGCTCGACGTGGTGATTCTTGGCGCTTTTTTCTTTTCCGGCATTCGCTCGACTCTGGTGCTGCCATTGTGCACTACCCTGCTCGGTCTAAACTTTGCTGTCGAATTTTACGTCGGCGACTATCGCCATGGCGGCCTTGCCTTGATCAATACCGTCTACGAACTCGAAAGCATGGTCGTTCTTTTTATTCTCGGTGCTGCAGGATGCTACATTATTGAAACCAACACGCGGCTCAACTGGCTCGAAACCAAAGAGATGCAACTGCATCTGGAGTACGACCACCTGACGGGCGCGCTCAATCGTGGGCGCTTTCGTATTCTTTACCGAAAATTGTTCGCGATGGCGCAGCGCGAGCGGCGCGACATCACCGTCGCCATGGTCGACATCGACTTCTTCAAGGCTTTTAATGACCACTACGGGCATGCCTCCGGCGATCAGTGCCTCGCCGACATTGGCGCCAGCCTTAGCCGAACAGCTGACGACAACGGCGGCCACTGTGCCCGTCTCGGCGGTGAGGAATTTGTCCTGCTCTGCTACGGTTTGAACGCAAGCAACGCCGAGCGACTTCTGGCCGACGTTTGCGAGAACATTGCGGCGCTCGGCATTAAACACATCGCGCGCCCGGATGACGACAGCCACGTCACTGTCAGTGTGGGCGGCTACAGCCTGATCCCCGACGGCCGCGTGAATCGTTTCGCAGCCCTTCGCAAGGCCGACAAACACCTGTATAGGGCCAAATCCCAGGGTCGCAATCAATGGGTGACGGCCAGGCAGACGCAACATGGATAAACTCGCCGCCATGAAATCGCCGGGAATCCAGACTAGCCAGCTGGACGGCGCCAAAATAAGCCAGTTCACAGTGCGACGCAGAGCTGAATTATTGCGCCTTCGGTTTGTTCCCGCCGACGAAGCCCGCTTTCGCAGCAGTAATGACGCGTCGCGCCAACACATGCGCGCACTTTATATGTTGGCCGGCATTATCCTCATCGCCGGTATGCTGGTGTTCGATTATTTGGCGCTGGTTTTACCTTCTGATTTTCTTATCATGCGCAGCCAGACTGGCTTGCTCGTCATGGTGCCGGTATTGACCTTTGCCTTTTTAGTCAACCAATCGGCTATTGGCAAGCGCTACTCGGAGCCAGCAGAAATTTTCGCGGTTGTGGTCTGCTCCCTGTGCATGTTGTATCAACGCCAGAGCGGATTTAACTGGGGCATCGACCTGCCCGCCACCTTTATTGCACTGCCTCTGTTTGTCGGACTGCTCCTTTGTCGACTCCGATGGTTGCCTATTTTGCCGCTGCAGGTCGCCCTGTACAGCTTGACGGTTGCGTCGGAATTCAGCTTGCCTCATTCACGAGAATACCAGCTCGCACAGGTGTACTCTTTTACGCTGCTAATGACGGCTATTTTTGGCGGCGCATGGGTCGTGGAGTTGTTTAATAGGATTACCTGGTTGCGCCAAGAGTGGTTGCGGGAAATTTCCAGCCGCGATGCCTTAACCGGCCTACTGAACAAGCGTGAATTCAATCGAGAACTTGTGCGCCTATTTAAGCTGGCCGCCCGAGAAAAGCGCCCACTGACTATCCTGATGGTGGATGTTGATCATTTCAAAGCCTACAACGACCACTACGGACACCAGAGCGGAGATCACTGTCTGACCAAAATCACTGACGCACTCCGAACACGCAGTCGCCGAGGCGGTGACCTTGCCGGCAGAGTCGGCGGTGAGGAATTTGCGGTCGCATGGTATGGCAATGATCGCGTGACGGCGACGCTGATGCTGGAACAGTTATTAAACGGCGTCAGGGATCTCGGCATTGAACACGAATATACCGGCACAGTGCGACAGCGGGTAACCATCAGTGTCGGCGCTCGCTGGCTTGTTCCTGACGCTTATAGCGATCCAGCGACACTCATCCACGAAGCCGATATGCTGCTCTACGAGAGCAAGCAATCGGGAAGAGACTGCTTTCGCCTAGAATGATTTTCGAAGCTGCACACCGTAGCGGCGAGGATCGCCATAGGCCTGATTGAAAGTACTCACGGAATCCGACACCGACGCCGTTCCAACAATATAACGCTCGTCTGTCATATTTTTAACGAAAGCCGCCACCGTTAAATCGCCCTCCGTATTCCGCCACGACACGCGAGCATCAATCTGTGTAAAGGCTTCCGAACCACCAATCCCTTCGCGCTTGTACACACTGTAAGAACCGTCGTCTAGGCCAAAATATATTTCGCTTTTGTAGCTAAAGTCCACACGCGGAATGACCATCCCTATCGCCGTTGGGATCATAAACTGCACACCCATAGATGCTGTGGTTTCCGGCGAGGCCGGGAAAGTTTCATCGGTGCGATCTTCCGGCACGATGTTGCCCGCAATTGCGTTAAGCAAGTCATTGTCGATAAACTTCTGAAATTCGTAATTGTTGTCGCTGTAGGACGCATTGATCATCACCATCGGCGAAGGCATCCAGGTCAGCTCCATTTCACCACCCTCAATGGTCGACTCACCGGCATTGCGGAAAATCACCGCGAGATTGCCACCGGAATCTGTGGCCACCTGAATCAGCTGCATATTCTCAAATTCCATCGCGTAGAGCGCGACGTTGAATCGAACCGTTCGCTCAAAGGCGTCAATCTTGAAACCGATTTCACGGTTTACGACTTCTTCCGCATCCACCTGCTGCAAACCATCGAGCAAGCGCGGTTCAAAAAAGCCCGACTTGAACCCCGTGCTCCACGTACCGTACACCATCATACTGTTGACGATGCTGTCCTCCAGCCACTCGTAGGGCAGGCTGTAGGACAACGACGCCATGGGGGTCACTTTTGAAAAAGTCCGCTCTTTCTTGTTCTCCAGCGTCGGCGTGCTATTCATCGGGATATCCGGAATACCGTCGCCGTTATTGTCGAGAAACTGGTTTTGAAATACGCGAACCGGATCGTCCGCCCAAGTACAACCAAGCAGACAGGGGAAAAACCCGCCCGCGTTAGGTCCAAAAGAAATGGGCTTGCCGGTGGCCTCGGAAAGGAACACGCCGCCGGTGACCTTGGACTCAATCGCGGCCGTATCGGCTTGAAAAATAGACAGCTCAGACGCACGCTTCTCAGCGGTGTAGCGAAGGCCGCCGGTGAATTGCAGGTTGTCGGTGATATCGTAAGAACCTTGGAAGAATGCCGCAAATGTATTGTTCTCAAGTTCAAACTCGGACAACACCAGCGGGCCACTCAGAATGCCTACAAAGGGCTGGGTACCGCCCGGTGTTGGCTGCGTGGGTATCTGGCCGCCGGCCAGTTGCCCGAGTGTAAGCGCGTCGACACCCGCGAAATTTGTGAGCAGCATAAAGGGTTCAAAGTTGGTTTCCCGCATATAAAATAGGCCGCCGGTATAATTCAACCGGGTGTCAAAGGCGGAGCCATTCACTTGGTATTCTAGGCTGAAAGAGTCTCGTTCACCGTCTTCGGGGTTGTAAGCTTCGGACCAGTTTTCCGGCCCGCCATCATTATCACTGGACGCAATGGGGCCCTCGGTTTCTTTACGCGCGCCAAAGACAACTTTCATGGCGACGTCATCATTCAGCTCCCATTGCGCGGTCGCGCCGAAGAGATACGTATCAAGCTTCTTCTTCAGTTTCGGATTCACGCCCATATTGGTTTCAAGGTCACCCACGTTACCTTTGGTCGCGGAGTTGGCTTCACAATTTTCCCGGTAAGCTTTGGGGTTGCTCGGATCGGTATCACCAGCCCACATCAGGTAAAGGCTTTCGCCAAACAAGCTATTCTCATTGGAGTAATCACAATTTATAGCCGCAAAGGCCTCATTAATTTTTCCAATATAGGTGAGTGTATCCAGTGTAAAACTGCTCTCGCTTTCATAGCGGGTTTGAAAAACTAGTGCTTTTCGATCTGTTGACGAATAGGTTTTTCCTTGGCGCTTATCCTCGAAAAAACCATCGTCCTTGTTGATGGTTATCGCCGTGCGGGTATAAAAGCTGTCAGTAATCGGGATGTTAATGGCCGCGCGCAGAGAGCGTGATGCATAATTACCCAAAGCACCCTCGATATAGCCTTCCTGCTCATCGTTAGGTTTTTCCAAGGTCAGCACCAGAGCGCCGCCCGTGGTGTTTTTGCCAAACAAGGTGCCTTGGGGCCCACGCAACACTTGGATACTGCGCACGTCCACGGTATCCAGTAACTGGCCATCTGTTCGCGGCAAGAACAGATCATCCAGATAGACACCGACGGTCGGGTCAACCCGTGCAAAGCCCGTGCGCTCGCCAATCCCGCGAATATAGATCTGGTTGGACTGGCCTTCGTTTATCTGCAGACTAGGCACGCTTTTGGTCAGCTCGCTGGTGTTCACAATACCCTGCTCGCGCAATGACTCACCGCTGATGGCTGTTACGGCAAGGGGCGTTTCCTGTAGATTTTCCGCGCGCCGCCGCGCAGTGACGATTATTTCTTCGAGGGCGGCAACCGGCTTGGCAGCGGCTTTGACTTGGTCTTGAGCGCCAACCGAAACACTTGTTAACACCAAGGCACTGCCCACCAAAAAGGCCGCCGGGAGTATCTTCTTCATACCAACCTCACATTATTATTTTTGAGTATCGACAGGGGTTACAGGTTCGTAACCTGCCTGCCAGAAAATTCAGTTTTCTAGCGCCACACACCAGCATACAACGATACTGACCATACCGCAGAAATTTGAGTTTTTCTCTACAAATTCAAAGGGATACAGTAAGGTCGGCGACTGTAGCCTGTCAACAACCTCAGCTGGTGGCTCTATCTATCGGTGGCAAGTCTTTGCGCACCAGCGCCCAGATTACCAGCGGCAGCTCAAGCACGACCCCAAGCAGCACCAGAAACAGCACGATTCCGCGCGCGACATCGGTGGCAAGTTCGCCCTCGGGCAAATAACGGTAAAACAGCCACACGGCAATGCCGGTGGGAATAAAGCCCAGCAGCGACATAAACAGAAATTGCGGTCGGCTGTTTTGCCTGGAGTCGTAAACAAAATTTGAAAATGAGGTCATGCTGGAGCCCGGCCGCATCACGCTGCGCGACAAAAAACCACCCACAATATGACCCCATTCATGCGCGATATAGGCGCAAAACCCAAGCCCCGCGCCGAGTACCACACCGGCAAAATCTGACCACGCGCCGTAACCGGCCGAGTAGGGTGACAGCAGCCACCAGGCCAGCACCGCAACCGAGGCAAGCACTGCATCGCGCAGCGCCAGCTGAGAAAAACCAATGGATTTAGTCATGAAATGAGTCTGGTCAAAGCGAAGCCTCAGTCTCTCACCCGTACTCGAGGACCACAAGCTCGATCGGCGTTCACTCTTCGTGGGCCCGCAGCTATCGCACAGTGGCTTAAAACAATTCCTGAATCAGCGTCGCGACCGTGTCCGCTACGCGGCAATCTGGCGCTTTAACTTCATCACCCGCCTGATACTTGCCGGTCTTAACCAGACAGGCATCAAGCCCGGCGGCCATCTCACCTGCCACGTCAGCCTCGACGTCGTCGCCCACCATCAACACCTGGCTGGGCTTAAGTCCCATGGAATCCACAGCAATAATGAAAAAATCTGCCGAGGGTTTGCCCAATACGGTTGCCGTTTTAGCACTCGCATATTCCAGTGCTTTAACAAAAGGACCGGCATCGCACACCACTACAGCGTTGGGGTTGCTGTGGTCGAGCCGGGCGAATTCCGTCTCGAGGCTGGGATGAATCAGGCAGTACGGCCGCAGTGCGCGCAGCTCAATGTAATCCAGCATCGCTTTCGGGGCGGCGAACAGTTGCTCGTGCTCAATGGCAAAACCCTTTCGTTTAAGATCGTAGAATATGGCGCTGGCGTTTCGCCTAGAGGTATTAGTCACCAGCCGCAGCGCGACGCATGCCGCCTGTAGCAACCGCACCGGGCAGAGCCTCGTCGCCCTGATACAACACCCCACTGATATCCAGCAACACCCCCCCGATACATGACTGCTCCATTGCTCTGCGCCATAACAGGCTTGTCTAAATTATGCGGGGTTTTTTCCCAGTATAGCCAAGACAAATCACAATTCGCGAGTGGTCACCCACAAACCATGTCAGTATATTGCGCAGTGCCCGTCTGGGGATCGATCTATTGGCGATGATTGGGCTTAAGGGTGGCGATGGCTTAAAGCCCGCCTGCAACGCTGCGCCTACGCCGTCCTGTCGAATATTTTACGTAGGCGGGTTTAAGTGCAGTGTAGCCGGCACCCACGTCAAACTCACACTAGTGATCCCGGCGCTTACTGCCGCCACCGGGGTCCATTAACTTCACCACCTGCACTTCGTCTTCGTGCGCGAGTGCCTCCTCGCCAATACGCGGTTGGTTAACGCGGGTTTTAGGTTCGGCAGGTGCGTCATCGTCACGAATAGTTTCGTTAAAACCGCAGCGTACACACTCGCGAACCTGTTCGGTTTCATTAATACGATACATCACGGTTTTGTCCATCTCCGCGCATTTGGGGCATACCGCGCTGGCAATAAAACGCCTCGGCCCGTATTGGGTGCTCATGCTGCCTGGCCAACAATGCCGGCGTCGCGCAGCATCGCCTCAGGGCTAGGCTCGCGCCCACGAAAACGGATAAACAAACTCATCGCATCTTCCGAACCGCCACGCGATAACAGTGTGCGCAAAAACTCTTGGCCCAACTCAGCATTCATTACACCTTCCTCGGCGAAACGAGAAAAGACATCCGCCGACAACACTTCCGCCCACTTATAGCTGTAATACCCGGCCGCATAACCCCCGGCAAAAATATGTGCAAAGCCATGCTGAAAACGATTGAATTCCGGCACGGTATAGACGGCGAATTCGTTACGAACCGTGTTGATGAGAGCCTGAACTTGGTGCGCGTCTTTGGGCGGCTCTTGAGTGTGCAGCAACATATCAAATAGCGATAATTCCAACTGCCTGACCGTGTGCATACCGGACTGAAAATTCTTAGCCGCCAACAGCCGCTCCAACATCTCAGCAGGCAGTGGCGCACCGCTTTCATAATGCGCGGAAATCAGCGGGATCACTTCGGCCTGCCAGCACCAGTTCTCTAGCAGTTGGCTAGGCAGTTCAACCGCGTCCCAAGCGACACCGTTAATCCCCGACACCGGCAATACATCCACTTCCGTCAGCATATGGTGCAGGGAATGGCCAAACTCGTGAAACAAGGTCGTGACTTCATTGTGGGTCAGCAGAGAAGGCCGCGTGCTGGTCGGAGCAGAAAAGTTACAAACTGCAAAAGCCACGGGCAATTGATGACCGTTTTCGAGTTTGCGACGCCCGCAATAATCTGCCATCCAGGCACCACCGCGTTTATTGCTACGGGCAAAAAGATCGGTATACACGCTAGCGATTTCGACACCCTTGCGACGCAAGCGATAGCAGCGCGCATCCGCATGCCACACCGAGGCATCGGCGTTGAGCTCAAATTCAATGCCAAAAAGAGTGCCTGCGACCTCGAACAAACCATCCAGTACGCGGTCAACGGGGAAGTAGGGGCGCAGCTCTTCTTGCGATATCGCGTAGCGTTCGTTTTTCAATTGCTCACTGTAGTAGGGCACATCCCAAGCCTCTAGCTCGGAACAACCTTTTCCGACGGCAAAGGCTTGCAACTCTGCGTATTCGCGCTCGGCCCTGGCCTTGGTTTTCTGCCCCAATTCACGCAAGAAATCGATAACTTGCGTCGGGGTATCCGCCATTTTCGGCGCCAACGACAACTCACCATAATTTTCAAAACCCAACAAGCCTGCTAACTCGGCACGGAGCGCAAGAATGTCGACCATCACCAGACTGTTATCCCATTGCCCCGCCTGCGGACCCTGCTCAGATGCGCGAGTGGTGTAGGCTTTATATAGCTCGCACCGCAAGGCGCGGTTGTCGGCATACTGCATTACCGGCATATACGCGGGAGCATCCAGGCTCAGGCGGTAGCCGACTTCATGTTTAGCCTTTGCCGCTTCAGCAAAGCTTTCCAAAATTGAATCGGGTACACCGGCCAGCTCCGCCTTGTCGGCAAGCAACTTGCTCCAAGCCTGGGTCGCATCTAAGAGCTGATTCTGGAAGCGCGTAGACAGCTCACCTAACTCCAGTTTTAAGGCTTTGAATCGCTCTTTCTGTTCGCCTTCAAGGGCAACGCCAGCAAGTTTAAAATCGCGCAAGAGGTTATCCAGTGCACGCGCCTGTTCTTTCGTCAGGCTATTCGCCTGCGCCGACAGCGCCTGAGCCTTTCCATACAGCGCTCGGTTCTGTCCCATCTCATTGCTGAATTTGGTTATTTCCGGCTGGCAGCGTGCATGTATGTCGCGCAACTCGGCGCTGTTCATAACGCCGTTCAAATGACTCACCACAGACCAGAATTTTTCCAATCGATCATCGATTGACTCCAGCCCCGCCAACAGTGCCTCCGGCGGCGCCACTTCCAGCGCCTTCGTGCCTGCGCGCGCCTGCGCAAGCAGGGCGTCGAGCTGGGCTGGAAACGCGTCGATATTCAGCTGAGAAAAATCAGGCAATTGACTAACAGTCATTCTTACTCCCTACATTGGGTTTTAAACAGTCGGCCATTGTAACGCGAGCCGCGGCGAATTCCTTTATTATGCGAGTATTCACGCGTTAGGAACGAGAGTATGAGTTACGACCCCAATCACTACATTCGCGGCTTCGAAGGCCACAGCCCCACCCTCGGCGACGCTGTTTTCATCGACCCTAGCGCTGTCGTTATCGGCGACGTTGCCATTGGCGAGCACAGCTCGGTGTGGCCCAACACCACCATCCGCGGGGATATGCACCGCATTTACATCGGCGCCCGCAGCAGCATCCAAGACAACAGCATTCTCCATATCACCCACGCCGGCCCCTTTAACCCCGATGGCTATCCACTGACCATCGGCGACGATGTCACTATCGCCCACAGCGTGACGCTGCATGGCTGCACCATTGGCAGCCGCGTACTCATAGGCATGGGCTGCATCGTGATGGATGGCGCAGTCATCGAAGACGAGGTGGTATTGGGAGCCAATAGTTTGGTGCCGCCGGGCAAGCGCTTGGCGAGCGGCAAACTGTATGTGGGGAGTCCGGCTAAGCCGGTAAGGGATTTAACTCCGAAGGAATTGGAGTATTTTACGTACAGCGCGAACAATTACGCGAAGCTCAAGGACCGGCATATCGCCGAGCTTTCGAAGTGATTTAACGCCGAGTTAAGTGAAGCAGCGTGCGAATTTCGGCGCCTGCAACGCTTTACTTATGCAGGCCTACAGCAACATCGCCGGAGTGCTGAACTGCGTCCCCCTTGGAGCAGCCGAGCACTGCAGCATTCCGCTCGCGCCGACGAATGCGAAGCGCGCAGGGGATCGGTGGGAACACAGTGAGCACCGACTGCGGAACGGGGGGGTGCCCTTCTTTGAGTTACCTTTCTTGGGCAAGCAAGAAAGGTAACTCGCCTACAGGCGAAACCTGTCTTGAATAATGTAATTAATATTTAGTTTCTGTTTCGCCCCTCTGGGCGAGTCACTTCTTTTTGCGTGCCCAAAAAGAAGTGACCAAGAAAAAGGCCCCCCCGTTCCAGCGCCCGCTAATTGCGGGTCCCCTGCAATGCTCGACCACCGCCGGTCGCTGCGCAACTCGACCTTCGCGGCTGCGCCGCTACGGAGCTCGAACAGTGCTCGCTCAATCCGGCCTTGCTCGGCACTTCCAAGGGGGAGTCGGAGCTCGCACTCTGTAGCCATTTATTGCTATCAACAGCAACCGTTTTCTTGAATCGGCGGACACTTCACCGTTCCGTAAGCACAAAACACACAACAATCACCTGCTTTCGGCTTCAATACTTCGTCACATCCCTCGCACGCATAAAACCACTGACAGTTGTCAGTCGGCATAACTTCCGTTTTGCTATGTCCACACAAGGGGCAGAAAATCGTCGACAACAATTTTACGTCGGGCATCGAGCAGCTCCTGCAGGCTTAAAAATATCCAACAACGAAACCGCCAACATGACGAGCAAGCCGCCATAAAACAAAGGCGTACTCCAGCTGAAGGCCCACAAGGGATAGAGTACGGCCAATACAATGGCCGGGCCACTGATTGCGAGGAACCCGCGCAGATAGTTGCGATATCTGAATGTGCTGGCAACAGCCAACAAAAGTGTCGCCCCAGCGATCAGCCGCCGCACCTGATTGATCAACAGGCCTTCAAATTGACTCAGAAAACCCAAGCCTAGAACGGCCGCCAACGAACCAAGGGCGGGGAAGCAATCCGCGCAACCAAACGCGGCCAATAGTACCCCTAGGCGAGGGGGAATTTCGAGAAAAGACGCACGCTGCATAGCCCATTCCTCCTAGTACCCAAGGTAACTGAGGCTATGCCCTGAACCACACTACAGGGTCAAGTGCAGAGGAAAGCTGGCCTTAAGCCGTATATACCAACAAACCCAAATAGGCGCCGTACAGGCCGACAAGTAGACCACCTTCCCAGCGCTCGATGCGCCGTCGCCTGCCGCTAAAGCTATAGGCTGTAATAAACAACAATACCGATAAACCAATCATCACTGGGTAATCACGGCTCAGCACCGCAGGGTCAACCAGCCCTGGCGCAATAATTCCGGGCAGGGCCATCACGCCCAGCAGGTTAAAGAGATTGGAACCCAGCACATTACCCAAGGCGATATCGTGCTCGTTTTTGCGCACCGCCGCGACGGATGCCGCAAGCTCGGGCAGGCTGGTGCCGATAGCAACAATGGTCAGCCCTATGATTAGGTCACTGATGCCCAAGGCCACGGCAATATCGACCGCGGCCCAGACCATCAAGCGCGCAGACAATAGCAAGACTACGAAACCAATCAGTAACCAAAGCAACGCAGCCGTCATCGTCATGTCTTTTTCTAGGGACTCTTCATACTCGGCCACGAGCGTGTCGTCAACGCCATGCTTTGCTTCCCTCAACTGCCGCAAGATAACGGCGGCAAAACCCACCAGCAGTATCGTGCCGTCCATACGATTAAGTTCGCCGTCGCGCAGCAATAAATAGCCCGCGAGCATCACCAAAATTAACAGCGGAATTTCACGAAACAAAATCTTGGAACGCACCTCCAGCGGCGCAACCAGCGCCGTAATACCAAGAATCAAACCGATATTGGTAATATTGGAGCCCAGCGCATTGCCGACAGAAAGGCTGGCCTTGCCTTGAAAGGCCGCGATGGCTGAAACCAACATTTCCGGGGCGGAGGTTCCTATGCCAACCACAAGAATGCCGATAACCAGCGGCGACACGCCCAGTATTCTGGCGCTGGCCGATGCGCCGATAACAAAGCGATCAGCGCTCCAAACCAGAGCTACCAGGCCGACTATCAGCCCCGCTATCTGCAAAATCAAAAGACTATTCCCCTCGGACTATAAAAAGAGTTTGGTGCTCAGGTGTCGAGCTTGCTCAACGATTCCCGAATCTGTTCGATCACCGGCGCAGTTTGTGGGCGGACGCCGCGCCAGATGCAAAAAGATTCAGCGGCCTGCTCAACCAACATACCCAAACCATCGGACACAGCCCAAGCCGCTTCACCAGCCGCCCAGTGCATGAACGGTGTTGGTTTGGCGGCGTACATCATGTCGTAGCAGCAGGCGGTGTCAGCGAGCAACTGAGTCGGCAACGGCGGCAGTTCGCCACTCATACTGGCGCTGGTGCCGTTGATAACGATGTCGAACTGGCTGCCGGCGAGCCCCTCATAACTGCAGCCGCTAATCTCACCCAGTTCGGCATACTCCCGCGCAAGCTTGCGCGCTTTGTCCACCGTTCGATTAGCGATAACCACATGGGAGGGCTTGCGCGCCAGCAAAGGCCCGAGAATGCCGCGAACCGCGCCACCAGCACCCAGCACCAATAGTCGACGGCCACTGACTTCCCAGGCCAAATTTTCAAGCATGTCGCGGACAATGCCGGCGCCATCGGTATTGTCGCCGTAGACGGTGCCGTCGTCTTGCAGAGCCAAGGTATTCACCGCCCCTGCGCGGCGAGCACGCGCGCTGAGGGTATCGGCAAAGCTAAACGCATCGAGCTTGCAGGGCACGGTGATATTCAAGCCCTTGCCACCATTGGCAAAAAATCGGCGCGCCGACTCCTCAAACAGACCCTCTTCAACCATGTGGGTTCGATACACCATATCCTGCCCGCTTCGACGGGCGAACGCGGCGTGTATTTCAGGGGACTTGCTGTGCCGTATGGGATTACCAAACACAGCGTACTGATCACTACTGGACATAAATTCGACCTGATTGCCGGCTGCGCCTACAGCCAATTTCTGGGCTTGAGATAATGGTCGTACAATTCCGCTTCCGGGCTGCCCACTTGCGGGAACCAATTATACTCCCAGCGCGCAAGGGGTGGCAGTGACATAAGGATGGATTCGGTGCGGCCTCCACTTTGCAAACCAAACAGGGTGCCGCGATCAAAAACCAGATTGAATTCAACATAGCGACCGCGCCGATAGAGCTGGAAATTGCGTTCGCGCTCACCCCAGTCCGTATCTTGACGCCGCACTGCGATGGGCAGATACGCGGGTAGAAAGGCGTTACCGACGCTGCGCATAAAGGCAAAACTCTGGTCGAAACCCGGCTCATTCAGATCATCAAAGAACAGGCCGCCAACGCCACGCATTTCGTCGCGGTGCTTGAGATAGAAGTACTCGTCGCACCACTTTTTGTAGCGCGAATATACGTCGTCGCCAAAAGGCGCACAGGCATCGTGAGCGGTTTGGTGCCAGTGCCGGCAATCTTCTTCAAAGGGGTAATAGGGCGTCAGATCAAAACCGCCGCCAAACCACCATACCGGTTCCTCGCCGGGCTTTTCCGCCACAAAAAAGCGGACATTGGCGTGACTGGTAGGGATATAGGGATTTTCTGGGTGGATGACGAGGGATACGCCCATGGCCTGATAAGAGCGCCCAGCCAATTCGGGCCGTTGCGCGGTCGCGGAACCCGGCATATTTTCGCCGCTGACATGGGAGAAGTTCACACCACCTTTTTCTATCACGGCGCCGTCGGTTAACACTCTGCTGCGGCCACGCTCCCAGGCATCTTCGACGAACAGCGCGCCGCCATCGAGACCTTCAAGCTCGCTGCAGATGTGATCCTGCAGCTGCAGCAAATAGTCTTTAACTGCCTGAATATCCAACATTACTCCCGAAAAGTCTTGCCGCTAATGACATCGATTATCCGGCTAGGCCGGGATTCGCCGTCGGTCGCCCCCGCCAGATAGTAGTCCAGCGATTCGCCAAAATAACGCCGCGCTTGCAGCGCCGTCAAAGCCGGAGCCGCGCCGGCGGGATTGGCAGAGGACGTAATCAGCGGGCCTTTCACCAAACGCGACAACTCTCGGGTAAGCGGGTGCCTGCTGACGCGGATGGCTACTGAGTTATGGGATCCGCGAACCCACTCCGGCGACCACGCCATGGGGTCTGGCACCACAAAGCTTACCGGACCGGGCCACGACTCACGCATATGCGTTCGCTGACTCAGGCTAAGGGGGGCAAGTAGGGCTTCAAAACAGTGCTCGTCGTGGGCGACCAGAATCAAGCCTTTGGCGGGATGGCGTTGTTTGGCCTCCAGCAGCCGAGCCACCGTCGCGGGAAACTGTGGCAGGCAGGCCAGGCCCCAAACTGCTTCGGTGGGGTGAGCAATCAAGCCGCCGGCCAGCAGACAATCAGCAGCGCGCCGCAAGCGGAACGCCGGACCCGTGGTCAATTGTCTAGCCGTTCAGACGCTTTTGCAGCTCAGCGTCCTTGGCGATGACCGCGTCGGCATTCGCCTGGCGCTCTTCGCGCAACGCCTTGGCCAAATCGGCATCAGCCGTTGCCATGATCTGGGCGGCAAAATAGGCGGCGTTTTTAGCACCTGCCTTACCAATGGCCAGCGTGGCAACAGGAATACCGCCGGGCATTTGCACGGTAGACAGCAGTGCGTCCAGACCGCCCAAAGAAGCGTCTATTGGCACACCTAAAACCGGCTTCAAGGTTGCCGCGGCAACAGCACCGGCGAGGTGAGCCGCCATGCCGGCGGCACAGATAAAGGCCGAGCAGCCGCGCTTATCCGCATCCGTAACATAGGCATGGGTCGCCGCCGGTGTGCGGTGTGCCGAGGTAATTTTCACCTCGAAACGGATACCAAACTTGCGCAAAATCTCGAAGGATGCCTCCATGACCGGCAAGTCGGAATCCGAGCCCATCAGAATAGCAACAAAGTGCTTACTCATTTCAAAGCCTCCAGTTGTCCGGCAAACACCGGTGTAGGAAAAGCGCGGAAAATACCGGAGCGCGCCCATTATTGCAAGCGCAACACGAATCCACCCTCTACCGCGGGCATGCCAACTCATCCGTAAGGGCGTCCCATTGCTTTATCGGCAGCGCATCCAACACCCACCCTGCTGCTCCACCGAGCCGTCGAGCTCCAGCGCCATCAGGTGGGACAGGAGTTCTTCGACGGCGACACCCAGAGCCTGGGAAAGACCGTCTAGCGGCCGCAGCTGGTAGGTCAGCCCACTAAGCACCTATTGCGAAGCCGTGTCCAAGCGCGCATGGGCTGTGAGTTCGGCGCCAGCACTTGAACGCGATTCCGTCAGCACGGCTGGCAGCCAGCCCACCCAAGCTTCGACGATATCTTCCACGCTTTCGACGAGGCAAGCACCTTCGCGAATAAGTCGGTGGCAGCCGCGAGCCTAGGGATTGTGAATAGAGCCCGGGATCGCAAAAACCTCGCGCCCTTGCTCAAGGGCAAAACGCGCGGTAATGAGCGAGCCACTGCGTACGGCCGCTTCGAGCACCAACACGCCGAGGCTCAAACCACTAATCAGGCGATTGCGCTGGGGAAATTGTTCCCGGCGCGGCGGGCTGCCTAGCGGAAACTCCGAAACCAAGATGCCATGTTCGGCAATTTCCCGGTAGGGCTCAGTATTGCGGCGAGGGTATATCTGGTCGATGCCGGTACCCAAGACGGCGATGGTTTTGCCCTTGGCGCTGAGGGCACCGCGATGACTGGCAGCATCGACACCATAGGCCAGACCGCTGGTGATGCACAAACCGCGCGCTGCCAGCGTCGCCGCGAAGCCCGTCGCCAATTCAAGCCCAATGACCACTGCCGACCATGGCAATTTGCGGCAGCGCCAATAGGCTCATATCGCCCACCGTATAGAGCAGCGGCGGTGGGTCCGGAATTTCTGCCGGCAAGGCAGGGTAGTCGTCGGAACCTAAACAGAAAAGCGAACCGCCAATCGAGTCCAGCGTGTGCGCATGGGCTACGGCGCGATCTTCCCATTGGCTGTCGGCGCCGCGGCAGTATGGATCGCGCGCCTGCAGCCACTCGGGACGAACGCCAGCGCTCAGGCAGGTCCTTTCATCCAAAGCCAACAAGGCAGAAGGGCCTGTGGAGTGTAGCATCAAGTTGCGCAAGGCTTTGCGCGGAAGCCCCGGCCATTGCGAGAGCAACAGCCATAACTAGCTTGAAGATAGCGTCGATTGGCGCTCTACCATAACAACATCCCTATCGTTCAGCCGGCACATCCTGCACCGGTTAGTTTTTGCAGCTTACTTTGTGCTTAGCCAGGGTTTCTCACCTTGTCGCCAACGCGCAATGCCTGTGTGGCGCTGAGCACGACCGCGAAGGCCACTTTTTCGTAGCTGCGAAATACCATCAGCACGCCCGCTTCAATATCGGGCACGCGCACAGTTTCGTCAGCGATCTCATCGCGCACCAGCTCACCGCGTTGATAAATGCTCAACACATCGCCGGATTTGAGTCCGTTGCGCTCACCCCGATTCAGGATGATGACGTCCATACTGCCGACCTGGCTAACGCCGCCTTCAACCCCAATAATTTCACCTTCAACATCAGCGTCCGGGGCTTTGGGCTCAAAGCGCGGCTTTAAGGAACGGTCTTCTTGCGACAACAAGCGATCGCCGCGACGGATTTCTTGATTGCTGCGGTTAATCTGCAGGGTCGCGATACTGCCCTCCTGCGATAGGCGCTTGCCCGAGCCGACATCGCGGGCCTGAATACCCAGCACTTCGCCGGTTTCCGGATCTTTGAAAACTTGGCCGCGACGGTATATGCCGTATACCGAGTTTTCACCAAACTCGCCGCGCGCATACAGCGTATCGCCGGCACCGGTCACGATATGGCCTTCCCGGCCACTCACGACATAGGGTGCGCGCTCCAGCGTATCGAGATCGACAACACGGCTATTCGTGAGAAATGGCCCTATCACATCCAGCGAAATAGAGGGAATAGACTCCTGTAAGTCGACGATACGCATCTGCGGAGTCAGTTTAACGTCACGGTTTTCAACGGTGTTGGTCGCTATCGATTTGACTAGCCGCGGCTTGCCGTCAACCCAGATAAGGTAAAGGATATCGCCGGGGTAAATCAGATGAGGGTCGTCGAGCTGCTGATTGTAGTGCCACAATTCTGGCCACAGCCAAGGGTCCTCTAGAAACATCCTTGAGATGCTCCACAGGGTGTCACCTTTCTTGACCGCATAGGTTT
>JBLHMO010000031.1:0-26879 GCA_047622145.1 Paracoccaceae bacterium
ATCGGGATATGCACTGCATCCTCGTACAGAATTTTGTCGTAGATTTCGTCGGCAAACAGCACTAGGTTGAATTCTTTCGCTAGGGCGACGAGCTGCTTGAGTAGACTTTCCGAGTAAACCGCACCGGTCGGGTTGTTCGGGTTGATAACAACCAGTGCGCGTGTGTTGGCGTTGATTTTCGAGCGAATATCGTTGATATCCGGCTGCCAATCATTTTGCTCGTCGCAGAGATAGTGGACGGGGCTGCCGCCAGCTAGCGTTACCGATGCGGTCCACAGCGGATAATCCGGGGCGGGTATCAACACTTCGTCACCGATATTTAGTAAGGCCAGTGTGGCGAGTGAGATCAGCTCGCTCACACCGTTGCCTAGGTAGATATCGTCCATGCCGACGTCGGGAATTCCGATCCGCTGAGTTTCATGCATGACGGCCTTGCGGGCCGCAAACAGGCCCTTGGAGTCACTGTATCCGGGGCTTTCCGGCAGTAATCGAATAACATCCTGAATGATCTCTTCCGGTGCATCGAAGCCGAAGGGAGCGGGGTTGCCAATATTGAGTCTGAGGATGCGGTGGCCTTCTTCCTCCATGATTTGCGCCTGCTGCAAGACCGGGCCGCGAATGTCGTAGCAGACGTTAGCCAGTTTGTCCGATTTTACGTATACACTCATGTTTGCGCCTGTACTCAAATTCGCTGTGTCAGAAAGTATTGCGCCATTACCACTGGCGAAGGCGCTTATTATAGTCAGGTAAGTTATTGAACGTGAGGGTTTAATCGTGAGTGATGTTAAAAAAAGTGAGGCCGAGTGGCGTGCTGAGCTGAATGATGATGAGTACCAGATATGTCGGCAAAAGGGCACGGAGCCTGCCTTTAGCGGTCAATACTGGGATGCCAAAGCCGATGGCGTATATCGTTGCCGGTGCTGCAACGAGGCCTTGTTTGAATCGGGCGCGAAATACGACTCTGGCTCTGGCTGGCCCAGTTTCTATGGGCCTATGGCTCAGGACAGCGTCGTTGAGCACCGGGACAGTAGCCATGGCATGGTTCGCACAGAAGTAACCTGCAAGAACTGCGGTTCGCATCTCGGGCACGTATTTCCCGACGGGCCCGAGCCAACGGGGCTGCGCTATTGCATAAATTCGGCCTCTTTGGCGCTGGAGGAGAAAAGCTGAGTGCTTTTTGCCCAAATCGATTGGGATTTGACCAAGCTATTGAATAATCCGGAAAATTTCTAGGTAAAGGCTTGACGTCCCCTCGGATACTGCTAGAATGCGCGCCACTTTCGGGTGTTAAGTAACACCAACAATCGGGAGTGATGCGGCGTCCCCTTCGTCTAGTGGCCTAGGACACTGCCCTTTCACGGCAGTAACAGGGGTTCGAGTCCCCTAGGGGACGCCATTATTTTTTTTGGCGGGAATAGCTCAGTTGGTAGAGCGCAACCTTGCCAAGGTTGAGGTCGCCGGTTCGAATCCGGTTTCCCGCTCCAAAAAAATAGGCCAAATTTAAAAAGGCGCTCAAGTTTGAGCGCCTTTTTTTTGATTTCGTTTTTTAATTCTGACGTACAGCGATTGTAAAAGTAATCTGCGTTAATGCAGACCGAAGACCTGCGCGCGAATGTCGGCGTAATCGGCGGCATCCTGTGATTTTGAAACTTCGTAAAATTTATCTTCTAGCTGCTGAAATTTTTCTATTTCCTCGTCGGCCATAAAGTGCAGGCAATCGCCGCCGAAAAACCAGAATAGATCGCGTTGGATATGAGGCGTTAAGGCCGGAAAGTGGCCGACCAAGCGGCATAGCAGGCGCTGGCCGACGTCGATGTAATCACTTTTGTCCTGCATTGCGGTGCGCAGCTCGCTTAACATTTCGGCAATGTCGACGCGACTTTGACTGTCATGATCAGGGTCTTTATCTAGGAACGCGAGCAGCAATTCATCCAGGCTATTAAATAACTGTTCGTGGTAGTCAAAACGGTTTATCACGGGTATTCCTGTAGTGTCGGTCAGCCGCTAGTGTATCGGACAGATCGCTACCGTGGCAAAATAGACGGCTTCTCCGATCGGCTGGCCTTACTGCCGCCCGTGAACGATGTTCAACAATTACAGGTTGTATCGAATGACGAAAGCTTTATCGATTAGAGGGCTTCGAAAGACCTATGATAACGGCTTTGAGGCGATTAAAGGGATTGACCTTGACGTGTCTCAGGGGGATTTTTATGCGCTGCTGGGGCCAAACGGCGCGGGTAAATCGACGACCATAGGCATCATGTGCTCGCTGGTGAAAAAAACAGCCGGAGAGGTGCATATTTTCGGTAAGTCAATTACGACCGAAGCCGCAGAAGCCAAGAAATTTATCGGTTTGGTACCCCAGGAATTTAACTTTTCCAATTTTGAATCGGTCTGGGATATTGTCACCAATCAAGCGGGCTATTACGGTCTGCCGCGGAAGCTCGCTGGCGAACGCGCCGAAAAATACCTCAAGAAACTAGGCCTGTGGGACAAGCGCCAAGATGCAGCGCGTATGCTCTCAGGCGGCATGAAACGCCGACTGATGATTGCGAGGGCGCTTATTCATGAACCCAAACTGCTTATTCTGGATGAGCCCACTGCGGGGGTAGATATCGAACTGCGGCGCTCTATGTGGGAATTTCTGCGCGAGATCAATCGGCAGGGTATTACCATCATTCTCACCACGCACTACCTTGAAGAAGCCGAAAGCCTGTGCAGGCACATCGGCATTATCGACGAGGGGCGCATGATCAAAGATACCAACATGAAGGTGCTTTTGAAGCAGGTTCAACGCGAAGTGTTTATTTTTGATGTGGTTGGCGAGCTTCCCGATGAGCTCGTTGTGGAGGGCTATGACACTAACCGCGTTGATGAGCATTCCTTTGAACTGGTTGTCGACAAAGCGGTGAGCCTGAATACGGTTTTTGAAAAGCTGTCTGCACAAGGTTTGGAAATTGGCAGCATGCGCAATAAATCCAATCGACTAGAGGAATTATTTGTGGGTTTGCTTGCACAAGGGAGCGCGAAATGACGTTGAATGAGCAGTGGATTGCATTCATGACCATCGTGCGCAAGGAAGTGCGCCGGTTTCTTCGCATCTGGATGCAGACGCTATTGCCGCCAGCCATTACGATGACATTGTATTTTGTCATTTTTGGCACGCTAATAGGCTCGCGCATTGGTGAAATGGGTGGATTCACCTACATCCAGTTTGTGGTGCCTGGGTTGATTATGATGGCCGTGGTGACGAACGCATACTCCAATGTGGTGTCATCTTTCTTTGGCGCAAAATTCCAGCGTTTTATCGAAGAAATACTCGTCTCGCCTATGTCGAACAGCATTATTTTATGGGGCTATGTGATTGGTGGCGTGACCCGAGGTTTGTTGGTGGGGCTAATCGTTACTCTGCTGTCTCTCTTCTTCACAGAGCTGCACATTCACAATATCTGGATAACCATTGCGATCGTTACTTTGACCTCGGTGTTTTTTTCACTGGCAGGTTTTGTCAATGCGGTATTTGCGAATAATTTTGACGACGTGTCTATCGTTCCCGTTTTTGTGTTGACTCCGCTGACCTATCTTGGTGGCGTTTTTTACTCAATCGATATGCTGCCCGAGTTTTGGGCCAATGTTTCACACCTTAACCCTATGTTGTATATCGTGAATGCATTCCGCTACGGAATTCTCGGGGTTTCCGACGTGAATGTGGCCTGGGCTTTTGCTATGGTATTGTGCTTTACGGTGGCCGCCTATGCGTATTGCATGCATTTGTTGGCCAATAGCAAACGCTTGAGGCAGTAGGGCAGTGAGAGAAAAAACGGATTATTCAGCACTGCCCTTGGGAAAGTCGGTGGACTATCCCGAAGCCTATGATCCGAGTCAGCTTCAGGGGATTTCACGCGCCCATGGCCGGCAGGCCTTGGCGTTTGATGAATTGCCGCTGATGGGCTGCGACCTCTGGAACGCTTATGAACTTTCATGGCTTGATGCCAAGGGTAAGCCGAAAGTCGCGTGCGCGCAGTTTGAGTTTTCGGCGGAGTCGCCGAATATGGTCGAGTCGAAGTCTTTGAAGCTGTATTTGAATTCCTTTAACCAGACGCGTTTTGATTCTGCGCAGGCGGTAGCGCGAGCGCTGAAACTAGACCTGGCTGCCGTTGCGGGAAGCGAGGTGTTGATAGCGCTGTACGCGCCCGATGAGTGGCTGCAGACACTTCAATTGCGAGCCCCGGAGGGGTGTTGTCTGGACGATTTTGATGTAGCTGATTTAGCTGCCGAGCCCAGTGCTGACCTATTGTTTTTTTCCGGTAAGCCCGGCTGCGAAACCTATTACAGCAATCTATTTCGATCGCGTTGCCCGGTCACTGGCCAGCCCGACTGGGCAACCGTGGAAATTGAGATAAGCGGGAACTTGCCAAAGCCGGCGGCCTTGCTGAGTTATTTGTTGTCCTACCGGAATAACGATGAATTTCACGAGCAATGTGTAGAGCGCATATTTACTGATATTTTCCATGCCGCCAAGCCCGAAAGGCTGACGGTATACGCGCGCTATACCCGTCGTGGCGGCTTGGACATTAATCCGCTGCGCTCGACCCACGAAACTCACAAACCCTTTGAACGCTTACCGCGCCAGTAGGCGCAACACTATTCCAGATTGACAGGAGTGACCATGATCGGCTCGTTCAAGCCCGTAGCAAGAACCCTTATGGGACCAGGCCCTTCAGACGTTCATCCCCGAATTTTGGAAGCCTTGGGCAGGACGACTATTGGTCATTTAGATCCCCAATTCATCCAGATGATGGACGAAATTAAAATCTTGCTGCAATACGCGTTTCAAACTGAGAACGCGCTGACGCTGCCGGTTTCTGCTCCCGGGTCTGCCGGTATGGAGGCCTGTTTTGCGAACTTGCTAGAGCCGGGTGAAAAGGCCATCGTCTGCATCAACGGGGTCTTCGGCAATCGCATGGTGGAAAACGTAACCCGCTGTGGCGGTGTTGCCGTTGCGGTGAATGATGACTGGGGTAAACCGGTTGACCCAGAAAAGGTTGAGGCCGCACTCAAGGCAAACCCGGACGCCAAAATCCTAGCCTTTGTTCATGCCGAAACCTCTACTGGTGCCCGATCCGATGCAAAAGTGCTGGCAGCACTGGCGAAACAATACGGCTGTCTAACGATCGTTGACGCCGTGACCTCTCTGGGTGGAATAGAATTGAGAGTGGATGATTGGGGGCTGGATGCGGTGTATTCTGGTACGCAGAAATGCTTGTCCTGTACGCCGGGGCTGTCACCGGTCACCTTCAGTGAGCAAGCTGCAGAGTGTATCCGCATGCGTAAAACTCCGGTGCAAAGCTGGTTCCTGGATATGAGTCTGGTGATGGGCTATTGGGGTGGCGGCGCCAAACGTGCCTACCACCACACCGCGCCGATCAATGCTTTGTACGGCCTCCATGAGTCGCTGGTGCTCTTGCAGGAAGAGGGTCTGGAGGCCGCATGGAAACGGCACGCAAAGATGCACACCTCGCTAGCGGCCGGCCTCGAAACATTGGGTATCGGCTTTCTGGTCGATACGCCATACCGCCTACCGCAGCTCAATGCGGTGACGGTGCCGGCGGGAGTTGACGAAGCTGCCATTCGCCAACAGTTGCTGTCGGATTTCGATCTTGAAATTGGTGCCGGCCTCGGCGCGCTGGCCGGCAAGGTCTGGCGTATAGGGTTGATGGGGCACAGTGCGCGGCCAGACAATATCGCACTGTGTTTGGATTCTTTGGAAGCCGCGCTGATCCAGCAGGGCGTTGGCGTCGAGCGGGGCGCCGCCCGCGCAGCCGCCGGTTCTGTCTCGGCTTAAGGGGGCTCGGCGCCCGAGGCTCCTCGGGCGCGCTATACTGCGTGATAGCCTAAGGACCTTGGGTTACACTGCCATCCTCAATATTCTAACAACGCGGGAGCCACACAGCTTCCTCGATGATTGCTATCGATTGGGCGGCCACTGTGATTAATGGCATTCTGACGGCCCCCAGCATTGCAGGAATAGTAGTAATGGGCATCACCGATTACCTTCGCGTACTCGCTAAAACGATGGTTCCGATCTTTACCTGAGCACCGGGGCGCCGCCCTGCGGCAAATTTCAGGGCATTCTTAAACCTCTGGGCAAGGAGCCATTAGAGGCGGGGAAGATAAAAGAAATCGCTGCCGGCATCATGGATGCGGAACAGTGCGAAAATTCGAGCACGAACTCGAAATGAATCTTGCTATCTCAATTGAAAAAGTCGGTCGTTTTCGGGTCAATATTTTTCGCCAGCGCAACGATGTATCTATCGTAGCGCGTAATGTTGTTACCGAAATTCCGCTATTTGATGACCTGCGCCTGCCGCAAGTACATAAAGAAGTCATCATGGTTAAGCGCGGTTTAGTCTTGTTTGTAGGTGGCACCGGTAGCGGCAAATCAACATCGCTGGCGGTGCTGACCGACCATCGCAATACCAATAGTGGTGGTCATATCATTACTATTGAAGACCCCATCGAATTCGTACATAAGCATAAAAAATACTCTGAGTCAGGCACCAGACGTTATCTTGATTGGCGAAATACGCGACCGTGACACCATGGAGCACGCGCTCGCCTTTGCCGAAACGGGACATCTGGCAAATTCGACTCTGCATGCAAACAATGCTAATCAGGCCTTGGACTGTATTATCAATTTCTTTCCCGAAGAACGCCGCACGCAACTACTGACAGATCTGGGGACGAATATGCGCGCTATCGTATCGCAGCGATTGGTCAGAACTGCCGACGGCAAGCGAGCAGCTGCGGTTGAAGTCCTGTTGGGTGCGCCGACAATTCAGGAGCTGATTCTGCGCGGTGAGATGGATGGCATTAAAGAGATAATGGAGAAGTCCGAGCGACTGGGTATGCAGCCCTTCGACTCGGTCTTGTTCCAGCTGTACAAAGAAGGGCGTATTTCACTGGATCAAGCGGTCAACAATGCCGACTCAGCCAATAATTGCTTTTGCGAATCAAGCTAGATTCAAAATCTGCAGGTAGTAAGTCTAATGGCTTGTCGCTCGAAGAAATGCCTCCTGAAGACGACGGCATGCCCTAACCGCAACTCTCACACCAACTCCTGGGCTTTTCTGGCGTCGTTCTTGTTCCTGAACACAACCCCTAGCCCTATAAAAAAGGCAGCGAAGGTCTGTACGGCGATAAATGCCGGCGCGCAATGGGCGGCAATGCCGGTAAAACTGTCACTGAATATCCGAGCAAATGATACCGCAGGATTGGCGAAGGATGTTGAACTGGTAAACCAATAGGCCCCGGTAATGAAAAGAGCGACTCCAAGCGGAACGGCGTCGGGTTTATGTTTTACAAACAAAATAATGGTGAGCAGTAGGCCACAGGTCGCTATAAATTCGCTGAGTAATAAATGGGCTCCCGAACGCTCGGTAGTCGAGAGCGATATCGTCGGCATGTCGAACATCAAATTGGCAGCGACGACGCCCAGCACTGCCCCGGAAAATTGCAGTGCCAGATAAATTGGCAATCGCTCCCAAGCCATTTTCCCGAGCACCGCAAAACACAAACTCACGGCAGGATTGAAATGGGCACCGCTAACCGGTGCCAATGCCGTAATCAAGACGTACAACGCGGCGCCTGTTGCCAGCGAGTTTGCTAGCAGGGCGAGTCCTGCATTTCCCTGCGCAAGATTCTCACCCATGATGCCAGAGCCGACCACGGCGGTGAGTAGCAGGGCAGTGCCGAAAAACTCTGCCAGTGCCTCGTCACGGGCTACAGTCTTGGTCATATTGATGCCCCGATGCGGTCGAGTTCGCGCTTGAGTTCGTCGGCTGCCATCGATTCAAGCGCTAGCGCAGCCAGCCGCTCAATGCCGGAACGCAGGCGTTGATAGGTTTGCTCGAAGGCAGCTGCGCTGTTCTCTACAGACTCTGCCGTAGGGTCGGGTAGGCCCCAGTGGGTTTTAATGGCAGCGCGGGAAAACAGCGGGCAAGTTTCATGGGCCGCTCGGTCGCAAACGGTTATCACGATATCAATGGGCGGAGATTCGTAGCTGCTAAAAACGTCCCAGGATTTGCTGCGGAAGTCATCGGTATCATAGCCATAGGCTGAAAGTAGCTGAATTACGCAGGGATTTACCTGCCCAACAGGCTGACTACCCGCACTAAAGCCACGAAACTGTCCATTCGTTACGGCCGCTGTATTGAGCAGGGCCTCACCAAGAATGGAGCGTGCAGAGTTGCCGGTACAGAGCACAAGAATATTTAGCATGGGATTCTCTCGTAAAGCATTAACAGGATGAAGAGCTCGAGTCGCCACAGGGCTCGCCCTGGCAGCAATTTTCAAGCAGGTAATCGATAAGCGCATTCATTGAGTCAAGGTTCGCTCTATAAAGCTTTTGGCGGCCTATGGCTTCGGCGCTGATTAGGCCGGCGTGGCTGAGTTCTTTTAAGTGAAATGACAGCGTTGCCTTCGGTATCGCCAAGCTAGAGGATAACTCACCTGCCGGTATCGACTTCGGGGCGTTTTGTACCAAGGTTCTAAATAACGCGAGTCGCGAACTTTGTGCGAGTGCTGCTAGGGCTGTGACGGCTTGCTTTGATTCCATAGTTCCAAATATATAGAACTAATGATTTTGGATCAATATCCGACTTGCCGGAGTTCTAGAGTGTCAGTAGTCTAGCCACACAGAATTTAAGCGGAAGTCATTCGTGGATAACGAAAAAATCTCTACCTCGGCGCTGGCTCGTCAATTGGAAATTCCGGTGCAGCAGTTGTTCGGCACATTGAAAGATTACGACTGGATCAGAAAAATCCAAGAGGGCTGGTCGCTCACGCCTAAGGGTGAGTTTGAGGGCGGCGAGTACAAGACCAGTAAGCGCTATGGTCGCTATATCGTATGGCCAAAAACGCTCGAGCAGCACCCCATGCTGCAAGCGCTGGAAAACAATAAAATGCTCTCGGCGGTAGCCGTAGGCGAGAGTTTTCAGTTAAGCGGTCGTGCGGTAAACCGGGCTTTGGCCGAATTGGGCTGGCTGACGCGGGAGCTGCATGGCTGGATATTAACCGTCGCCGGCAGGCAAAGTGGCGGTGTGCAGATGGAAAACCGTCAAACTGACATGTTGTACGCCTTATGGCCGGCCAGCGTATTGGAGAACACCGTGCTTTCCATTCGCTTAAAAGCCTGTGCAGCAGCCACTTCTGGCGAGCCAGGCGATGATCTTTTTGCGGGTCAGAGCCGCTTCGAGAGTGTGGATGGCCATCATCATGACAAACGTGAACTGCTGGCGATCTGCCACTGGCTGTATATGGCAGGTGTTCTGCATGCCTGCGCCCGGCAGTTACCCGTAGACGAATCGCTGAAGACGGACTTTTATCTGCCCGTGAATCGCATTTTTATTGATTACTGGTCCACGAATGCGCCTTCAGCCGAGTTGAAGGCGAGTATGCGCAAAGCGGAGCTCTACAAGTCGCTCGGACTTGCGACTATCGAGGTTCATACTGAAGATATCGCGCAGCTCGATGATGTTATGCCGCGCCAACTACACAAATACGGCGTGCAATTTACCTAGCGTCAGTGAAATGTTCGTCTATCTGTTTGGCCAAGGTAATGTCACGCATACTGATGCCCCCTAAGTCATGTGTGGTCAGGGAAATATCGACACGATTGTAGCTATTCGACCAGTCGGGATGATGGCTCATTTTTTCCGCCAGCAAGGCAACTTGGCTCATAAAGCCAAAGGCCGCTACAAAATCCTGAAGCTTGAATTGCCGATACAGTTTTTGTTCTTTTACCGTCCAGTCGGGTAATTCGGCCATAACATCCTTGAGCTGGGCATCGCTAAAGCGAGTGGTCATATAGATTCCTTTTGTAAAAAAACACCGCATTCCATATGTGATGTATAGGGAAATTGATCAAAAAATGCCAGTGATTTGATGTGGTGATTTTGGCATAAATGCTCCAAGTCGCGCAGCAGGGTCTGGGGGTTGCAGGAAATGTACAGTATTTGATCAAACTCACTGACCATGTCGCGGGTGAAGTCATCCAAACCCGCGCGCGGTGGATCGACAAACACGGTATTCAAATTAAAGTCGTCCAGTTGCAAATGCGCGAGTCGCCGAAAGGGGCGAACGCCTTTTAGCGCTGCCGAAATCTCTTCAGCCGACAGCCTTACGACGTCGATATTACTAACCCCGTTTAACTCGCAGTTTTCCTGAGCGGCGTGAACAGAGGATTTGGAAACCTCGGTAGCGAGCACGTTTTCAAAGTAGCGGGACAATGGAATCGTAAAATTTCCGCAGCCACAGTAGAGCTCCAACAAGTCAGAGGTGCTTTGTTTTACCTGTGTGCAAGCCCAACTAATCATCGCTTCGTTAACGCGAGCGTTGGGTTGAGTAAAGCTGTTTTCATAGTGCCGGAACGGATAGCTGTGTCCATCGGCTTCCAGCGTCTCGATAATGTAATCCCGATCGAGGACGAGTTTTTGCTTACGACTGCGACCAATGATTTTCACGGGCAGCTGCTTGGCTAGTGAAGCAGCCTCTGCCAGCCACTCGTCGCCCAAAGGGCGGTGATAAATGAGGGTTACGAGCAGCTCGCCGCAGAGCCCGCTGAGAAAGTCGACTTGAAACAGACGGCGTTTTAGCTCTTCAGAGGCTGCAATTAGCTCCCGTAGCGGTTGCATCACATCGGCAATGGCTGGACAGGCGACCTTAAATGTTTCGATGATGTGCGCTTCTTTGGGTGAATCTTTGCGAAACATGACGTAGTGCGGTTCATTGTCTATATGCTTGATTCGAAACTCAGCGCGCATTCGATAATGGTTTGGGCTCGAGGGGAAAATTGCAGGTTCAATTGTGGTGAACCGTGAAAAGGGCTCGCGTAGAAGATCTGCTTTACTTTGAAGCAAGCTATTGTAGTGTTCAGGTTGGACATTACTGAGTGGCATAGATCGCCTTCAAGGTATAAATTTCAATGAATTGATGAATATGGCTAGTGTCGCTTTTGCCACAATGTGGATGCCTGTGAGAACGCGGACTCTGCGCAATTGGCTTTGCCCAGCAACCTTAGTGCTATCGCAATAGTGCCTATGACAGCCAGTTCGCCGTATTCGTTGTTTGTATCGCCCAACCACACGGCTTGAATAGCGGCGAAAGGTAGTTGCTCCAACTTTTCCTGGCGTCCAGACACAAGACGAGGCCACTCTTCGACGCTGGCTTGCCCGTCCTGAATTAAATGCAGGCGCAAATCGGCTTCAGGGCGGCGCTCCGCTTCGCCAGCTTCACCTTTAAAGACCGCGGCATTTAGCTGCCCAAGCCGCTGTGCTGCGGCCTGATGGCTGTCGGCGTAGGCCGGGTGGAATATGCTTTGTAATGAGTAAGTGGCGGCACAAGGGTTAATCAAGCGCGTAAGCGTATTGACTGGCGAGCGCAGGCCGAAAAGCGATTTCAGGTCGATAATGTGCTGAAGTGGCGAGCAGAATGTACGCAGCGGGACGAAGGCGAAATGACTTTGGGCAAGTGCGATTTCTGCTTCGGTCCAACTTGCGCAAGGCGCGTGGCCGAGCGCAGCAAGCGTTTGCTCAGAATATACGCGTCCCTCGGTGTGGCCCGCCGCGCCGTGCATCAGGACCCGGTAACCCGCCTTGGCCAAGGTCAGGGCCGCTAGCAGGTACCAGGGCTGCTGACGGCGCTTACCGGCGTAGCTGGCCCAGTCTAAATCTACCGATAATGCCGGAGCATTGATGTGTTCGCGAACGGCACTGACAAAGCCGGCCAGTTCCTCAGGGCTTTCTTCTTTGACCCGCAATAACATGAGAAAGGCGCCGAGCTGCACGTCCTCGACCTCGTCGCGAAGAATCATTCCCATTGCTTGTCGCGCTTCATCAAAGGTCAGCGCGCGTGAGCCGGTTTTTCCTTTGCCGAGAATGCGGACAAATTGTGCAAACAGGTGTTCAGCCATAAAGATTCACAGTTGAAGTTACAGGCAATTTTCAGGGCGCGGCAGGCCAGCGATTTTACTGAGCACTTTGGCTGGGCTGCCTGGAAATAGCCTTAGAAAATACAGGCTACTCGCTTTATCAGCTCCCAAGTGTAGACGTGCATATTTTATCAGAGGGCGCATGGCCGGGGAGAGTTGAAACTCAGCATAAAACGCGCGAATGAGTGAAATAAGTTCCCAGTGCAAGGCAGTGAGCTGAATGCCTTCACTGGCCGCTATGTGGTCGCCGAGTGCCTCGTCCCAGTCATTGAGATTTTTGAGGTAACCCTCGGAATCCGTCTGTGGTGGATGGCGTGTGGTATTCGCCGTCATGCTAAAACCAGCTCTGAGAATGCGGGTGCTGAGAGCAGAGTTCGACCAGTTCCTTGTAGTCAATACTTAAAATACCCGCGGCTAGCGCTACGGTAATTCCCCTGCTAGCCATATCGTCGGTGAGTGCGTAGACATTTTTTGTCGGCCAGATGCGGGGTAGGGCGGCGGCGTAAACGGCGTCGTTCATAAGGACAATACTGTCGGAGTCCGCGCAGACGCGAATACAGGCATCCAGCGCATCACAGCCAAAGGGCGATTTTTGTATCAGGTGAACGCTTGTTCTGTTCATCAGATTGTTAAAACTCGGTCAAAGCGCTGCGAAAACTCGGCTATTTGAGCGCTCTCGATCATTGTTGCATCGTGGCCGAGTTCGCTAACGTTAATTCCACGGGTAGACAGCGACTCGCTCTCTACCCGAATTTCGGTGATATCGTAAAGGGGTAAGGCGCCGAATACGGCTTCAATATTCTTGGTGTGCGCTTTCCTTTCGACTTTCTGGCCCTTGACCAATTGGTACACGCCGTCGTCCATGAATAGCAGGGTGACGGCAATGTCGAATGCTGCCGCGGAAAGGGCTATATCGAGGGCCTCGTGGGCATAGCTGCTGCCGTAGGGCGAGTGGCGACTGACTAATAACAATGATTGCATATTCTTATGCGCCAAAGGTCACGATGCGATCTGAGACCATCATGGCTTCAACCCACTGTCCAAGCCCCGATAGTGCGAAGCCGGTTAGCGAATTAGCCGCCGCGAGCTCATAGCGCTGTGATTCGCGCTGATCAACAACGCCTCGACGCAATGCACTGGAAATACACAAAACCATGTCGATTTGATGTTGTTCACCAAAAGTTCGCCAAGCTTGGGCTAGGTTAAGCTGGTCTTGTGGTGAGACAGTATAGGCATTACCGGTGTTCACTGCGTCGTGAAAGAAGAATACGCGAAACAGCTCGTGGCCGGATGCAATCGTGGCTTCCGCAAATTTCAAGGCGCTATCGACGGCAGGGCTGGATTGCGGTGAACCGAGAACGAGCAGGGAAAATTTCATTTGGGTATCAAAAAGTCCCGACTCAGCGGGACTTGCTTGGTAGCGTATGCATTATCAAGCTTTGACGGAGTTTTAGTCGTCGCCAGAAAAGGCCATCAGTATGTGTAGCAAACTGAGAAAGATGTTGTAGATAGACGCATACAGTATAATGGTCGCGATAATGTAGTTACGTTCGCCGCCATTAATAATCTGTCCAGTTTGGAACAGGATGATCGCGCTCGAAAACAGCATAAAGGCGCCCGACAGAACCAAGTGCAGCGTTGGCATTTCAAAAACCAACACGGCAACCACGCCGAGTAACAGGACGATTGCACCCGCGGTGATAAAACCCGACAAAAAAGAGAAGTCCTTCTTGGTCGTGATGGCATAAGCGGATAGGCCGAGGAAGATAAAGGCGGTGCCACCCAGCGCCTGCATGACAATTTCAGAACCAATAGCGCTCTGCATTAAGGCGTTCAGTAGTGGCCCGATAGCAAAGCCCACAAACCCAGTAAATCCGAATACGGCAAGCAGTCCCCACGCGCTATTGGCGAGTATTTGTGCTAGAAACGACAATCCGATGAAGCCACCCAAAAATAGCCAAGGGTTCAAGGGCGCAGCCCCGCGTGCAAGATAGGCTGTCACAGCACTGAACATAAGTGTCATGGCCAGCAACAGATAGGTGTTTTTCAATACTTTGTTGGTAGTGCCGACAACTTCAATACCAGCTGGTGATTGAGCAATAGTTCGGTCTTGCATCGCAGTCTCCGCGTAATGGTCGAGCGTGCTTAGATAATACTGCTCGTAGCGTCAAAATCAAGAAATTTAGGTGCAGTACTGACGAGAAGTTCAGGGAATAGTGTTCGGAAGGATAAATGGCGGAGGGGCAGGGATTTGAACCCTGGGTGGGCGCTAACCCACGCCGGTTTTCAAGACCGGTGCATTCAACCACTCTGCCACCCCTCCGCAGAAGACGCTGATTATACAGGCCTCTTTTTGACAAACAAGCGGGTAAACCGACTATTCTCACCCTCTAAGCATTAAAAGTAGCCTTTTATCTAAGCTTCTGCAGAATGCGTTGATACTGGCAACGCAACGCCGGAACTTTCGAAGCTCGGATGGCGTCCGGCTTTCTTATCTCATGGCCGATAAATCACCAGGGCAGGTACCACTGTTGGTTTTTTGTCGGTAGGGCTATAGAGGTGCGCTGAATGGGTGCCGGGTTGTGGATATCAATTGGCATTTTTTTGATGCGAGTATCACGATACCGGTCTGTTCTATTGCCGGTGAGCAGGATCCGATAATGCTGATGAGTGGCGGCGGTGCAATGGATTTCATGCGCGAACGGGTGCCCGATTTACGCAAGTGCGTCATTGTGCCGAAGGCGGGACACTGGGTTCAGCGGGAGCAAGCCAAGCAGGTCAATGAAGTCATGTTGCGGTTTTTGCGGGAGTTGTAAGTCGAGGGCGTGTAAGCGAAAAGCTTTTAATCGAAGGGGCGGGAAAAAGCCGCCCTGAGGTTCAGGGCGGCTTTTGGGTTTTAGTGCTTACGTGGATCGTTGACTGCACGCGGTGGAGCAGCGCGATCGGGATCGGGCTGCTCCACTCGGTCGCGGTCCAGTTCAGCGGGCAGAGGTGAGCTGGTCGCAATTGTCACGTCAGTAACCGGATTCGGTTTGTCACGTGGATCGTTCGCTACGCGTCCGCGTTCTCTTGCGGGAATTGCGGCTGCAGGCGAAGCCTCGTTGGCTTGCTGCTTCGGCTTTTGGTCGCGGGGCTTAGTTTGCTCACTAGGCTTCGGCTGTTCCTTGGCCGCTGTTGCCGTGACTTTTTTCTCGACAGGTGCTGGTTGAGTTTCTGCTTCGCTGTTAGCGACTTCATTACTGGCAAGCTCGGCAGCAGGAGCTGGTTCAGCGGCTACAGATTCCGATTCGACCTCCGGGCTCGCGTCAACATTGTCGGCTGGGCTGATGGCCGCAGGCGCGCTGTCATTGCTTCTTTCTTCAGCGTTGTTTTCTAAGGCATTAGACTGATCGATGTTTGTCTCGACGGTGTCGGTCGCTGCTGGCGCGGACGCCGCTACTTCGGGAGTTGCAGTGCCCGTCTCGGTCGCGACCGGTTCTACCGGCGCCGGTGTGGCTTCGGCAGTGGTTGGAGCTTCGGGCGTTGGCGTTACCGCAGTATCGTCACCAAGGTTAATGGCTTCTTCGCGTTTACGTTCGGCGTTTTGACGCGGTTTGCGGTTTCCTGGCCGGCGTTGGGGTCGATTGCCATCATTCGAGTTTTCGTCACTCGCGGGCCGTCGCTGATTGCGGCTCTCTTTGTTGTCGTTGCCTTCATCCTGATCCTTGCTTTGGTCCCGGTTTGGTTCACGGTTTTGATCTCGCGGCGGCCGCGGTTTGCGCTCGCTTTGCTCTTTGGGCTGACGCGCTTCACTGCTGTCGCTACCGTCGCGATTATTACGGTTATCACTGCTATTATCGCGATCTTCGTTATCGCGGCGGTTTCGATTTCGGTTGCGATTTCGGTTTTGGCCGTTGCGATTGCGCGATTGCGGTTTGGGCGCTTCCAGTGCAGGTTTTGGCGCGGGTTTTTCTTCTATTTCTTCGGCTTGGAAGAACGTGCTGAGGCTGCTCATGATTTTGCTGAGCAATCCCGGGCCAGTGTTTACAGGTGTTGCTGTCTCTGGTGTGGCAAGACTTTCCGGGGCGCTGCGTTGCGGCGCCGGGGCGCGAGGCGCCAACGTCGAAACGGCGGCCTGCTGTATAGGCGGCAGCTCCTCGGCTTTGGCTTCCGTTAGCTCTTGAGCAACTTCCAGCTCGCTGGTAATTTTGTAGCTGACCTGTTCTTCTTCACCAACATCGGTATCACGCAGACGTTGAACTTCAAAATGTGGAGTTTCTAGGTTTATTGACGGAATAACGACGACGCGAATGCCAGCACGATTTTCAATCTCGTGTATGGCGACGCGTTTTTCATTAAGCAGGTAAGAAGCGACAATGACCGGAACAATGGCTCGTACTTCGGCGCTCTTATCCTTGCTTGCTTCTTCTTCCAGTAACCGAAGAATGGATAACGAAAGCGATTTGGTGTCGCGAATTGTACCGTGGCCATCACAGCGAGGGCAGACTTTTGCACTCGTTTCGCCCAGTGAGGGACGCAAGCGCTGACGGGACATTTCCAGTAGACCAAATCGCGATATACGGCCGATTTGAACGCGGGCGCGGTCGGGTTCAAGCGCGTCGCGCATGCGGGTCTCAACATCGCGCTGGTTGCGAGGTGCCATCATGTCGATAAAGTCGATAACGATGAGGCCGCCGATATCGCGCAAACGCAGTTGGCGAGCAATTTCGTCGGCAGCTTCGAGGTTGGTTTGCAGGGCGGTTTCTTCAATATCGCCGCCCTTGGTCGCGCGGGCAGAGTTGATGTCGATGGAGACCAAAGCCTCGGTGGGGTCGATAACTACCGAGCCGCCCGAGGGGAGCTGCACTTCGCGTTGGAAGGCCGATTCAATCTGGCTCTCAATCTGGTAGCGATTGAACAGCGGTACGGAATCCTTATACAGGCGTATTTTGCTCTTAAATTGCGGCATTACCTGTTCGACGAAGGTTCTTGCTTCGTCGTAAGAAGCCTCATTATCGATCAAGACTTGATCGATATCATCGCGCAGATAGTCACGAATGGCGCGAATGATGACGTTGCTTTCTTGCAGAATAAGCAGGGGAGGTTTGTTTTCTTCGGAAGCCTTGGTGATGGAGGTCCATAGGTGCAGCAGGTAGTCTAGGTCCCATTGCAGCTCTTCGGACGAGCGGCCGATACCGGCTGTGCGAACAATCACGCCCATGCCGTCTGGAATTTCTATAGAGCTTAAGGCGTCGCGCAACTGGGCGCGTTCTTCGCCTTCGATGCGGCGAGAGATTCCACCAGCTCGGGGATTGTTGGGCATTAGCACCATGTAGCGACCAGCTAGGCTGATAAAGGTGGTTAGTGCGGCACCTTTGTTACCCCGTTCTTCCTTCTCTACCTGCACGATGACTTGCGTGCCTTCCTTTAAAACATCCTTGATTTTGACGCGGCCCTGAGAATCGGGCGGAGAGCGGTAGAAGTATTCTTTGGAAATTTCTTTTAGCGGGAGAAAGCCGTGGCGTTCGGCGCCGAAGTCTACAAATGCAGCTTCGAGGCTGGGTTCAACGCGGGTGATAGTGCCTTTATAGACGTTAGCTTTTTTCTGTATGCGGGTACGGTTTTCTATATCCAGATCATAGAGACGCTGGCCATCAACGAGTGCAACACGCATTTCTTCTGGTTGCGTGGCATTAATTAACATTCTTTTCATGTGGTAAATCCCTGTATAGAGGACTTACCGCGCCGTCGGGACGAGGGCAGAGATTGGACTCGGAGGCTGGAAAACCTGTGCTTTGGCACTGTCAGCTCAGTCGCGAAACCGTTTGTCATTCCAGCTAAATTGCTGGGTCGATTGCGCGTCTGACGGGTCTTACCGGTTGCTCCTTGGGTCTATTTGAAACGACTGATTATTGAAGCCGAAGCGCGAAGTTTTCTTTACGTTCGATGGCTTCTAACAGGTTTGCTGCGCTGTCGATCGGTCTTTTCATCAACGATGCCAGAGTTCGGGGCATCGTACATGCTCAAATCTCATTTCTCTCGTTAACGGTACGGTAAATTCAACTCGCACTGTTAAAATAGGTACAAACACTCTTACACTAGCGCTTGTACAAGTTTGTTCTCTCAAAAATATGTGCAGGCCCCATATATGTCCCTCGGGAAGCATGTCGTTGGGCTTGCGGTAGAGTCAGTCTTTTCTCTCAGATCTGCTGTCAGTGACTGACTGCCGCTGTGGACTCGACGTCTACCGGCGAGAATATAGCAGTAAACCATTGTTGGTTCAATCAGTTAGGCGGGAATTGTATTTTGTCAGGCGAGTCAGGAAGGCATCAGTCGGTGCAATTAATTACAGTTGGAGACGAGGCTGCCGGGCAGCGTATCGACAATTATTTGCTCAAGCTGTTGAAAGGTGTGCCGAAATCCCGGATTTATCGGCTGTTACGCAAAGGCGAAGTCCGGGTCAATAAAGGGCGAATCAAGCCGGAATACAAATTAATGGACGGGGATAGCGTTCGCGTTCCTCCTATTCGGGTGGCCGAGCGGGGGGCGCCAGAGGATGTATTTGTATCTGACACCTTGGCTAGCCAGCTAAAGGCGGCAGTCCTGTTTGAGGATGAGCGGCTGCTCATCATCGATAAACCCTCGGGTTTAGCTGTGCACGGCGGCAGCGGCGTCAGCGTGGGTCTTATCGAGGCTTTGCGGCGGATGCGGCCTGAAGAGCGCTTTCTGGAGCTGGTTCACCGGCTCGACCGGGACACTTCGGGCTGTGTGATGCTCGCCAAGAAGCGGCCAACGCTTAAGACCTTGCATGGTCTGCTTCGCGGCAATGGCGTCGACAAGCGCTATCTAGCCCTTGTCGAAGGGCGCTGGTCGGAGCGCAAGGAACAGGTGAAGCTGCCCTTGGCTAAGAATATTCTGCAGTCGGGGGAGCGCATGGTGCGTGTCAACCCGGAAGGAAAGTATTCGCTCACGCGCTATGAAGTGGTGCAGCGCTTGCCTGGCGCCACGCTTGTTGAAGCTAAGCCGATCACAGGTCGAACCCATCAAATTAGGGTGCATTGCCAGGCGGCGGGACACCCGATTATCGGTGACAGCAAGTACGGCCGCGAAGAAGTGAATGAGCAATATCGTCAGCAAGGCGTTAAGCGCCTTTTTCTGCATGCCCACTCCTTAAGTTTTGAGCTCGAAGGCGAGAGGATTTCTGTTCAGGCTGGTTTGAGCGAAGACCTCCAGTCTTATATTAACAAGAACAATTAAGGTATTGATTTGTTAGTTATTTTTGATTGGGACGGGACCTTGATCGATTCTATCGGCAAGATTATTATGTGTATGCAGCAGGCTGCAGCAGACGCTGGTGTCGAGCCTCGCGACGGCGAGGCCATCCGAAATATTATCGGTCTGGGCTTGGGCGAGGCGCTGATGGTTTTATATTCCGAGCAAGAGCCTGCGCTTAGGGCGGATATCCGGCGGCACTACGCTACGCGATTTGTGGCTGCTGACCAGACTCCCTGCGATTTCTTTCCGGGTGTGCGCGACACTCTTGATACCTTGCGCAGCAGCGGGCTGCTGCTGGCGGTCGCCACTGGTAAAAGTCGGCGAGGTTTGGATCGTGTACTTGGCAACTTGAATATGGGTGGGTATTTTCAGGGATCGCGTTGTGCAGACGAAACAGCATCTAAGCCAGATCCTTTGATGCTCAATCAGTTATGTGAAGAATTTAATGTTCTTCCTGAAGATTCGGTGCTGGTCGGCGACACCGAATACGATCTTGAAATGGCTAGCCGTATCGGGATGCCCAGCGTTGGTGTTAGCTATGGTGCGCATTCTGTGGAGCGGCTTGCCAACTGGGGCCCTCTGAAAATATTGGACGAGTTCCGCGCCTTGCTGCCCTTGTTGTCCGGGCGCTACGGAATGGCGATACCGCGTTGATTGAGAAGGGTAACCAGCTCAATTAGCGGCAAGCCGATTAGCGTATTGGGATCATTTCCTTCCAGTTTTTCGAACAGGCTTATACCTAGGCCCTCCATTTTAAAGCTGCCGGCGCAGTCTAGTGGCAGCTCCTTTTCTATATAGCGGCTGATTTGGGCATTGCTCAGCTCTCTAAAATGTACGGTAAAGGTATCGGTCAGGCTAAATAATTGATCGGTGGCGGGTCCGGCAACGCTCAGGCCGGTATAAAACACGACGGACTGGCCACTGCAGCGCCGGAGTTGTGTTCTGGCGCGCTCGACGCTACCGGGTTTGCCCAATGGTTCTCCGTTCAGGCTGGCTACTTGATCTGAGCCGATCACGAGGCAGCCTGGGTGTTCGCCGGCAATGGTCAAGGCTTTCTCAGTGGCCAGCCGTCTAGCGAGCTGTTCTGGTTGCTCGCCAACCTTTTGTGTTTCATCTGTACGGGGGCTGGCTTGGGAGAAGCTCAAACCGAGCCGCTTTAACAGGTCGGCCCGGTACCGCGAGCTAGAGGCAAGAATCAGTGGCGGGATGGTCTGGTTTTCCGATGCTACACTCACATTTGCTCCTAGGTGCTCATCAATTGGGCGAAACCTACTGATTTGCCGACAGTTTAGCTGGTTTTGCTTTGACAAAGGCTAATCTCGGCCCTATGATGCGCGCCTATGCAAAGACAGCTACTGCCCCGGCAGGTGGACGCCCGGAAGTTAACAAGCACTGATGTGCAAATTTCAGGCTTCGCACCCGTCAGCGAGTTTCCCCGTTTTATCGTGGGGCTATACGACGACGCAGGGGAGGTGGATATCGAGATGCACTTTTTTCGAGATGAAGCTTGGCTTCACCGGATCAGTGCCTCATTAGCGACTCAGGTTTCGGTGCTATGCCAGCGCTGTCTCAAGTCGATGACTCTGAGCATCAATTCGAGTTTTGAATTGGGCATTGTCTGGACGGAAGAGCAGGCGAAGGCACTACCCAGAGGTTTGGATTCAATGATCCTCGGCGAGGAAGTTTTGGATTTGCTGCCTCTGGTAGAGGACGAATTGATAATTGGAACGCCGTATGCCAACTACCACCCGGTCGGAGAATGCCGACCAGCAGGGCCGGTGGAATACGGGGAGACGAATAGGGGCGAGGTCAAGCGGGAAAATCCGTTTGCCGCGCTGAAAGATTTAAAACCTAGCGATTAGCGCTAAGGAGCATTTAGTCATGGCTGTACAGAAAAGTAAAAAGAGCCGGTCACGCCGGGATATGCGTCGTTCACATGACGCACTGAGCGGACCTACTCTGGGTGTGGATCCAACCAGTGGTGAAACTCACCGTCGTCATCACATTACGGCCGATGGTTTTTACCGCGGCCGTAAAGTGATCGCCGGTAAAGACGACGAGTAAATTCTGGCAGCAATGCCTAGAATCGCGATAGATGCCATGAGCGGAGACCACGGTCTCCGCTCTTCACTTCCGGCAGCCGCAAGTGCGATCGCCGAAAACCCTCAGCTAAAGTTGACACTGATCGGGCAAACCGACGCTATTCTTTACGAGTGTCAAAAACGCAATATAGATCCCAGCCAGTTCACTCTTGTCGATGCCCCTGATATCGTGGGAATGGACGAGAAGCCCTCTGTAGCGCTTCGAAAAAAGCAGCAGTCTTCCCTCTGGAAATCCATCGAATTGGTTCGTGGCGGCGAAGTCGATGCTGTCGTCAGTGCCGGCAACACCGGCGCTATGGTTGCCATGGGCCGCTACCTACTTGATACCCTCCCAGATATACGACGTCCGGCTATGTGTGCACCTTTGCCGGGTGATAGTGGTGACACCTATATGCTGGATCTCGGTGCCAATGTCGATTGCCGCCCTGAAGAATTGCTGCAATTTGCTTTGATGGGTTCCGCATTAGTTAGTTGTCTGAAGCCACTGAAAGCGCCAAGGGTGGCGTTGCTGAATATCGGCGACGAAGCTGGCAAGGGCAGTGAACTGGTAAAGCAGGCGGCGGAATTGCTGTCGGCAAATGGGTCGATAAACTTTACTGGATTTGTGGAAGGTTTCGATCTTTTTTCCAATAAGGCCGACGTTATTGTATGCGATGGATTTGTTGGTAATATTGCGTTGAAGGTGTGCGAGGGTACGGCGGCTTACATCAGCAGGCAGCTGAAGGGGAAGTTTAGGGATAGCTGGTACGGCATGCTCAGTGGTGTGTTTGTTCAACCTCTGCTTAAAGAGTTTAAACGAGACATAAACCCTGATCACTATAACGGTGCAGCGCTGTTGGGCTTGCGTGGTGTGGTGGTAAAGAGTCACGGTAGCTCAAGCAAAAAAAGTTTTCACAGTGCGATTCGGCACGCCGCACAATCGGTAGAGCAGAACCTGCCCAACCGTATCGCACAACAACTCTCTCAATAAGAAACAGTAGTACAGGAAAGGTATAACAATGACGAATGGATTGGCCTTTGTGTTCCCCGGTCAGGGTTCTCAGAAAGTTGGCATGTTAGCCGACATTGCTCCGCTGGAAGCGGCAGTAGGGCAGACCTTTGAAGAGGCGTCCGATGCACTTGGCTACGACCTGTGGGATCTGGCGCAAAATGGCGAGCAAGCAACACTGAACCTCACTGAAAATACCCAGCCCCTGCTGCTAACGGCCAGTGTTGCCATGTGGCGAGTGTGGCAGGCGCGCGGCGGCGCCATGCCGGCCTATATGGCCGGACACAGTTTGGGTGAATTTTCGGCGCTGGTCTGCGCCCAGAGTTTGCCCTTTCCCGATGCCGTTAAGCTGGTTCGGGCCCGTGGTCAGTTTATGCAAACAGCCGTGCCTGTAGGCGAAGGTGCGATGGCGGCGGTTCTTGGGCTGGAAGACGAGGTCATTGTCGAACTATGCAGTAAAGGTATCTCGGCTGGCATTGTTGAGGCGGTAAATTTTAATGCGCCGGGGCAGGTGGTTATCGCCGGGCATGTGGCGGCAGTTCAGCAGGCTATTACCTTGCTGAAAGAGGCTGGTGCAAAGCGAGCGATGCCCTTGCCGGTCAGCGCACCTTTCCATACCTCGTTGATGCAGCCTGCCGCAGAGAAGCTTAGCGCGGCTATCGATGCCATTGCGTGGCGCTCGCCAGAGATTCCGGTGCTGCACAATGTACACGGTCAGGCCGAGTCTGATCCCGCCGCTATTCGCGCTTTGTTGGTGCGTCAGCTCTATAGTCCGGTGAAATGGGTCGGTTGTGTCAACGCGATGGTCGCGGCCGGGGTCACTACGGTCGTGGAATGTGGGCCAGGCAGGGTGCTGAGTGGATTGAACAAGCGTATTCATAAGCCGCTGAAGAGTCTGAATATCGAGGATTCGGCCAGTTTGGATGCGGCACTGGCGGCAGCGCTCTAAAAACGGAATGTGTACGAAGTTAAGAGGGAGAAGACCATGACAGATAAGGTTGCACTGGTAACTGGGGCAAGTCGCGGCATAGGCAAAGCCATTGCGGAGGCATTGGCTGCTCAGGGCCTGACAGTTGTTGGTACGGCAACGACTGCCGGTGGTGCAGAATCTATTAGCGCTTATCTAAAGGAAGCCGGCAACGGCGGTTGTGGGATGGCACTGGATGTCAGCGATGCGGTTTCAGTAGATTCGGTTATCAAGGCTACTGTGGCGCGGTTTGGTGCCCCTACAGTGCTAGTAAATAACGCCGGTATTACCAAAGACAATCTGGTGATGCGTATGAAGGATGAGGAGTGGTTTGGCGTTATCGACACCAACCTCAATGCGCTTTACCGGTTGACCAAGGGCTGTTTGCGGGGTATGACCAAGGCTCGCTGGGGGCGTGTCGTTAATATCAGCTCGGTTGTAGGCTCCATGGGCAACGGCGGGCAGACTAATTACGCTGCGTCTAAGTCGGGTATGGAAGGCTTCTCGCGCGCGCTGGCACGTGAGGTCGGTTCACGCAACATTACCGTCAACAGTGTGGCTCCGGGCTTCATCGAGACGGATATGACCAATAAATTGCCCGAGGAGCAGCGTACCGCTCTGGTGGGTCAAATTCCTCTGGCTCGGCTGGGTCAGCCGGAGGAAATCGCGGGTGTTGTTGCCTTTCTGGTCAGCGATGCAGCGGCTTATATCACTGGCGACACAATTCATGTGAATGGCGGCATGTATATGGCGTAAACATTTGTTGCGTAGGGTGTTTTCGCCAGAAATTGGCTTTATTCATTAAAATCCTATGCACAAATTCAAATTCACGGGGTACAATGGCCGCCCTAATGCTAGCGGGTATTTGACGCGGTTTTTTGTGAGAAGTAGCGTGGTATTGCGCGAAGACGAATACTGGCAAATACCGATTTTTTTAACTAGGAGTCTATAACGACATGAGTAGCATTGAAGAACGCGTCAAGAAAATTGTCGCAGAACAACTGGGCGTAAAAGAGGAAGATGTTCAGGAGTCTGCTTCTTTCGTAGAAGATCTAGGCGCGGATTCACTGGATACTGTTGAACTTGTGATGGCACTTGAAGAGGAATTCGAAACAGAAATTCCTGACGAAGAAGCCGAAAAAATCACTACCGTTAGACTGGCCATCGATTACATTAAGGAAAACCTTTCGTAATCAGGCGTCTTTATCTGACGTAATTGGTCTACAAAAAGCCGTTTCTATTGTTTAATAGAGCGGCTTTTTTTTTGAAATGATTTTTTTGTCGTGATCCTGAATTCAGGAGTTTCACGTCAGTAGACAACTATTTTGCGAACGGTAGAGAGGGCTTTATGTCAAAAAGGCGGGTAGTTGTTACGGGTATGGGGATGGTGACCCCCCTGGGCAATAATCTGGAAGACACATGGAGAAAGGTGACGGCTGGCGTCAGCGGCATTTCAGCTATTGAAAGTTTTGATGCAAGCGCATTTTCCACGCGAATCAGTGGATCGATTAAAGATTTCGATGTTTTGTGCTGCATGGATGCAAAGGAAGCAAAGCGCTTTGATCCCTTTATTCACTACGGTATGGCCGCGGCCATTCAGGCGATTGAAGATAGCGGCTTAAGCATCGACGAGAGCAATGCTGATCGGATTGGCGCGGCAATAGGCTCCGGTATCGGTGGTATTCACTTAATTGAAAAAAGCCGTCAAATGCTCGACAGCGCCGGGCCGCGCAAGCTCTCTCCCTTTACGGTGCCAGGCGCAATTATCAATATGTTGTCGGGTTTGCTGTCAATCCGGTACGGCATACGCGGCCCGACGATTGCTATCACCACAGCGTGTACGACGGGCACCCACAATATCGGCATAGCAGGCCGCATGATTAGCTACGGTGATGCTGATGTGATGGTTGCTGGTGGAGCTGAACTGGCCTCATCCCCGGTCGGTTTAGGTGGCTTCGCGGCGGCTCGCGCCATGTCGACGCGGAACGACGACCCGCAGGCGGCATCGCGCCCTTGGGATAAGGACAGAGATGGCTTCGTCCTGAGTGACGGCGCCGGCATGTTAGTGCTCGAGGAACTCGAATTTGCAAAAGCGCGGGGCGCTACCATTCATGCTGAATTGCTGGGTTTTGGTATGAGTTCCGATGCCTTTCACATGACCGCGCCACCGGAAGACGGCAACGGGGCAGCCCGAGCTATGCAGGCATCACTTGACGATGCTGGTCTTACCGCAATCGACATTCAGTACATTAACGCGCATGGCACCTCAACACCCGCTGGTGATATTGCCGAAGTGAGGGCGGTTAAATCTGTTTTCCTAGAAGCCGCCAATGGCTTGGCAGTCAGTTCGACCAAGTCGATGCTCGGCCATCTATTGGGGGCATCAGGTGCTGTGGAGGCGATTATCTCCATCCTCGCGATTCGGGACCAGGTCGCGCCGCCTACCATCAATCTGGATAATCCATCGGATGAGTGCGATTTGAATTTTGTAGCCCACGACGCGCAGCAGTGCCGTATTGATCGGGCCCTGTCTAATTCCTTTGGATTTGGTGGTACCAATGGCAGCCTGCTATTCGGAAAACTGACTTGAGTACGGCAGCACTGCGCTGGATGAGTATTTGTAATGGCTTACCGGCCACGCAGCTGCCAGTGGACGATCGCTCTGCTGCGCTAGGCGATGGTTTATTCGAAACCATTTTGGTGCGAAGGGCACAAGCGGTCTGGCTTGAAGAGCACCTGCAGCGCATGGCGGCTGGCTGTGTCAGATTGGATTTAAATTTTCCTTTGGACGCTTTGCAACAGGAGATTAACACTCTGCTTACCGGTGCAGTGGCCAGCGATTACTCGGTTTTACGCCTTGCTCTTGGCCGCAAAAGTGCTGGGGCTCGCGGCTATGCTCCGGCGAGTCGCGAAGCCAACCGCCTTATACAGCTTGCTGCCATAGATAGGCCTCGACGAGATAATTGGGAAGTAGGCATTAGAGCCTTTATTTGCCAGACCCGATTGCCGGAAACTGCAGCGACCGCCGGCCTCAAACATAACAATCGTTTGGCGCATGTGTTGGCCCGTGCGGAACGCAGTACAACGGAGTTTCCCGAAGGCGTGATGCTATCTAACAGTGGCTTAGTAATCGAAGGCGTGAGTTCAAATGTGTTTTTGGTGATCGATGGTGTTTTGCATACGCCATTGCTTGAACTGGCCGGCGTCGAGGGTGTGGTGCGGCAGGAAATTTTTTCGATTGCGGAGCAGTTGAATATTCCATGCCTTGTTCGGCGTATACGACTGGATGATATATATCGTGCGCAGGAGATGTTTTTCTGTAACAGTCTGGCGGGAATTTGGCCGGTTCACTCGCTTGATTGCCTGCATTTCGCAGCGCCTGTGCTGACCGCTAAACTACAATCAAAATTGGAAGCCCTGTGGTATGCCTGATTGGGCAAAGCGACTGTTTAGTCTGCTATTAATTTTCATCACGCTAAGTTCGGTAGCCGTTATTTGGGCCGATAGCCAGCTGTCCAAACCGTTGGCAATTTCCGGTGCAAGCGCGTCATTGAACCTCGCCCCGGGCACCGGATTTTC
>JBLHMO010000032.1:0-26675 GCA_047622145.1 Paracoccaceae bacterium
TCTGCTTTCTATCGCCCGGAAGTGCGCGACAAGTGGCCGGCCACTATTCAGAAAAAATCGTAGTTCCCAAGAAAATATTGTAGCCCGCCAGACCCCGGCATTATTGTCGCGCGAGTAGCACCACGCCTGCCAAAGGGCCTCCGCCTGCCGCCGCGATAGCGGTGCGCGGATCACCCGCCACCTGTCGCTTACCGGCAGTACCACGCAACTGCACCACCGCCTCATACAAGAGTCCAAAACCGTGCAGACGGCCACCCGACAACTGGCCGCCGCCAGTATTCAGGGGCAGCTTGCCATCGCGCGCAATATTTTCACCGCTTTCAATAAAGGCTCCGGCACCCCCTTTTTCGCAGAAGCCCAGCGCCTCCAACCACATAACGGTCAACCAACTAAAACCATCGTACAACTGCGCAACATCAACATCGGCTGGACGCAGTGATGTCCTCGACCAAAGCTGCTGCGCTGCATCCGACGCTGCCATTGTGGTCAAATCACTGCGCTGAAACCAAGAGGGCCGACCGTGCAGCGCCGAGCCGATGGCTTCAAAACGCAGCACGGGTTGTTTCATGTCCGGCGCATAATCGGCGGCTGAAATAATAAAGGCCGTAGCGCCATCGGCCGGCACATCGCAATCAAGTAAACACAGCGGCGTTGAAATCATGCGCGCCCCAAGATAATCGTCTAGGCTCAATTCATCCCGATAAATAGCGCTGTCGTTAAGCGCGGCGTTGCGGCGGGCATTGAGGGAAATTTGCGCAAGTTGTTCACGACTCATTTTGTGCTCGTGCATATAACGCTGGCAATGCCACGCCACCCAGTTGGATGCCGAAAAGGCACCGAAAGGCAGCATCTGACCCAATTCTCCGTCCATGCGCGGCACCCCACTGCCGCCGCCATCCAGACCGATACCGCTGCGCCCGCCTTTCTGTGCGCTGGCCTCAGTGACAGTACGGTAGACCAGAACATGACGTGCATAGCCCGCCGCTACCGCAGCCACTGCATCGATGATCGGAGAATATTGGGCAGCGCCTTCCGGGCCTGCGCGATGCCAGTTTAGTTGCAAGCGCAAACTGTCTTGCACGGTTGGCGTACCGGGACCGGAGAAGCCAGCCGGGCTCCCCATCTTGCCGGGATAAGAGGCCAGTCCGTCAATGTCGTCGCGCGACAAGCCGGCGTCCTCAATGGCACGCAGGCAGGCTTCTAGGGTCAGGTCCAGTTCACCCCGCATAAGGCGGCGCCCAACTTGCGACTGTGCGGCGCCGGAAATGATGGCTTTATGTTCTGCGCGCTCATTCATGGGCCGCTACTCCTGCGCTAATCGGGCGAAAAAAGGGCAGCCACACATCTTCGAAAGATTCAAAAAAAACTTCTACGGGCATATCGATGTGCACGTCGTCCGGAGCGCAGCCATAGATATTCGACACCAGCCGCAGGTCGTCCTGCTCCTCCAGCTCGATTACCGCAATGACATAGGGGTGCTCAAAGGTGGGGTTCCAAGCCTGAACATTGACGGTATAGCTGTATACCGTTCCGAGCCCACTCAGTGCTTCGAAATTCAGTGTTCTCGATAGGCAGTACGGGCACAGGGGCGATGGCGGTGTGTGCCAGCGATTGCAGTCTCCGCATCGCGGTAGCAGCAACTGTCCGTGCTCACCCCCCGTCCAGAACGGGCGATCATCATCTGAGATTTTCGGCAGCACTCTGAAGGGTGCCTGCCCGTTAATTCCGCCATGTTTTACTGCTGCTGACATCGTACTCCCGTTAAACGCGGTGTCGCTCGCAAACCTGCGAGCCTTAAAAATCCCAATTCAGTTCCATACCCAACTGCCGCCCTGGCCCCTGAACCATCATCGCCGCGCCGAGCGCATCGCTGTTAGTCAAGCCACTGGCAAAATAAAACTCGTCGCGAATATTGTTCACGTATAAGCTCAAACGAAATTCTTCCGAGGGCAACCACGTGAGCCTGAAGTTAAGCAATTTTATTTCGTCGGCATAAGACGTCTCGTATTCCGTGGCGAGAAAATCCAGCCCGGTAAATACCTCATCTCGATAAGAGTACGACAGCCGCGGAATCACCAAGCCAAAGGGCGTGATCAAGTGATACTGCGCCGATAGGCCGTAGGTCACTTCGGGTGAGATAAACAGATCTTCGTCACTGCGATCAACCTGCCGCTCGCCCACAAACGGCGTTACTGCCGAGGCCATAAACTCATTGTATCGCGCGTTGAGGTAGCTGGCGTTCGCCTGCAACAAAAAGCCAGCCAGTGTCAGGGTGGCCTCCAATTCTGCGCCGCTGGTGGTAGCCTGCCCGGCGTTGGTGAAATACAACAGTATTTCGCTGCCGGTAATACTGTCACCCAATTCCGCTACTTGTAGTTGCATATCCTGCCAATCGGTGTGAAAAAAAGCCCCGTTCAATCGAAAGCGAGAGTCAGCCGCATCCAGCTTAAAACCGAGTTCAATATTGGTAACGCGCTCCGGCTCTACCGTAACCAACTCGGTGCCCTTGGCGTCAAAGCCGCCCGCCTTAAAACCCTTACTCAAAGACATGTAAGTCATGAAAGTGTTTATGCCCAGCCCATCAAACCACCGCTCAGGCGGCCGAAACTTTGCTGTCGCCGAGGGCGTAAATTCATTGAACCTCTGCTCAAGGCTCGAAACAGTGGGGTTAATCAGAGGCAGGGTACGCGTGTCATTTTCCAAGGCATCAAATTGTACGCGCGAAATTGGCGTGAACACCCCAAACTCCTCCCTATAGCTAGCCCCAATACGACGTCCGACTTCGTCATAATCAACCTCGGTATTTAGCAGTGCTCGCGCTCGCGATTCGCTCGTGTAACGCCCACCCAACGTCAGCTCCATCCAGTCAGTGGCCTCCCAGGACAGCTCGCCGAACACGGCAACACTTTCATTGCGCAAGGTGCTGGCGGTTCCCAGCCATTCGACAAAAGGAATCACCAGAGTATCGTCGCCAGCGGCATTTAACTGTGGCGGGAAGGCGGGGAAACCATTGCTTTCAACGAGGCCGGTGACTAACGAGGGCTTGACCCCACCAATACCGCGCTTGCCGACCAAATTTCCAAAGGGAGCATCGTCGATCTGCTCAACAGACGAAAAAATGCCCGCGGTATAGCTCAGACGCTCGTTCAAGGCGCTGCCGGTAAACTGGAACTCCTGCGTGACCTGCCAGCGCTCTTCTTCCGGCGGCTTAAGCCCGCTACCCGCAAAGGTACGCTGAACGGCCAATGCACCGTTGCTCACTAACGCTGCCGCACTGGCATCGGCGTCATCAGAGCGCACAATATTATCCCAGTGACTCAAGCCGGTAATGCTACGAAAACTCAGGGTGTCATTCAGCGCCCAATCAACCGTAAACGCGAGCATAGAACTGTCAATTTCAAAGCGGCTCTCGTCAGTATTCAGCGCAATTTTTCGGTCGCGAGCAAGGGCTTCGCTTTGATTGCAGGCATCGGTATACGAAGGCTGTCCCGGAAAGACCAGCTTGGGCATCGACGCATTGGGGTTCTGCAAAATACAGTTGGGCCCCAAGCCCAACTCCCTTGTTCGACTGAAAAACCCAAACAAATCGGCACTGACCTCATCGCTGGCCTGCCACAGCAGCCGCATCGACGCGGAGCGCCGGTCCTCGTCCATAAAACTGGCGCCATCGACATTGTTCTCAACATAGCCGCCCAGCTGCGAACTATTGAGAGCAAAGCGCATTCCCAATTTACCCTCGATCAAGGGAACATTGGCACTGAAGCGACCACTGCGCTGCTCGTGACCACCGCCGCGCACGGTGAGGCTGCCGCTGAAACTTTCAAGATCGGGCAGCTTTGAGCTAAACAAAATCGCACCACCCGTGTTGTTTTTCCCAAACAAGGTGCCCTGCGGACCGCGCAGCACCTGAACGCTTTGTATATCCACCGTTTCCATCAGCGCGGCATCGTGGCGCGGAACCAATATGCTATTCAAGTAGACGCCAACGCTGGGGTCGAACACACTGACATCCGTGCGCTGGCCCATGCCGCGAATAAAGATAACCTGATCTTTTGTGGTGCTTTGGGAGAACTGTAAATTTGGAACGGAATGCTCGAGGTCGACGATACTGTAGATGCCCGCCTCCTCCATTTGCGCCGAGGTAAATGCACTTACGGAGACCGGCGATTCCTGCAGTAATTCTTCGCGCCGGCGCGCGGTGACAAACACTTCTTCCAGATTTCGATGCTGCTCATCAAAGCCGGCGGTGTTCGCCTTGCCCTTAACCCGACCATAAACCGAATCATCGCTGTCTTGGCTTTGTGCAAAGCTGGAAATCGAGAAAAATGCAAAACCCAGCCCGATGACCACCCAGCCTACTCGTGGACTATCCATTGTTTTATCCCTTTTGATGCGCCTTAATAATTCAGCGCTTGTTATGTGTAGCGGGATTTAATGCCGTTGCAGGATTCGCCGCGAATGCGATATGGATTCAATTCCTGCACTTATAATTATAGTATACTATTACTGAGAATCGAACAATCCGCTTATTCTAGCGCGGCCTTCGGGCTGCCTTATAACCAGAAAGGCGCACGAGGCATGTCACTAATAACATCCAGCTCCATTGTTGAAGCCACCACCATGCCGGCGCTGATCGCCGGCGCCCGTGCCCATTGGCCCAACCATGATTTGGTCGTATTTGATTCTCAACGATTAAGTTACGCCGACGCTGATGCGCGTTCCGCACTGCTGGCCCGACAGCTGCTGGCGAGCGGCGTCAGCAAGGGCAGTCATGTCGGCCTGTTACTGGCAAACAGCTGTGAGTTTGTGATCAGCTGGCTGGCCATTAATCGCATCGGCGCGGTGGGAGTCCCACTGAGCACTTTTTCTACTGCCACCGAGTTGCGCCAGCTAATCGTACACGCCGATTTGCACAGCCTGATCTTTCAAGCCAGCTACCTTAAGCACAGCTATATCGATCGACTGCAAGACGCCTTCCCCTCGCTGAAGGCTGGCCAAGATCAATTTCTTGCGGAAGCGCCCTTTCTGCGCCGCTGCTGGATTCACGCATCCTCAGCACCGCCCTGGGCCAGCATTGCGCTGGCCCCAGAGCTTCCCGCCGCCCCCCCAAATGTACTGACGGCCGCCGAGCAAGCCGTCTGCCCCAGCGATGCCGCCGCGATCATCTACACTTCAGGCAGCACCGGCGAACCCAAAGGCGTTGTTCACAGTCAGGGCAGCCTGTTACGCCAGTCCATAAAACAAGCTCGCGAAAAACAGCTCGCCGCCGACGATCGAATTTTTTCGTCCATGCCTTTTTTCTGGGTTGGCGGCCTATCTTACAAACTGCTACCGGCCATGCAGAGTGGCGCCACGGTAATGGGCTGCGCTAGCAGTACACCGGCGGACATACTCGACTTTATTGAAGCTGAAAATATCACCTTGTTTCTGGGCTGGCCCCACGCCGGACAGACGCTGGAAAACGATCCCTCATTCCCGGCCCGCACATTCAAGTACCTTCGCGGCGGCTATCTCTTTGGCGCATTCCCGCCCGAACAACGGCCGCCCTCACTGGCGGCAGTGTGCAATGCCTTGGGCATGACCGAAACAGCCGGGCCGCACACCGCAGGCCATTTGTCGCCACTGCCCGAGGCCGTATACGGCTCCTTCGGTTGGGCCTCTGAGGGCATGGAATACCGCATAATCGATGTGGACAGCGGCCTCGACCTTGCCGACGGCGAAGCCGGTGAGTTGTGGTTGCGCGGCGATACCTTGATGATGGGCCTGCACAAACGCGAGCGCGCCGACGTGTTCACCGCCGACGGCTGGTTTCCCAGCAAAGATCTGGTCAGTCGCCGCGATGGCCATCTGTTTTTTCTGGGCCGGTGTGATGACGTCGTGAAAATTAAAGGCGCCAATGTATCGCCTAAAGAGGTGGAAGACGCCCTTAACGCGCTGCCCGAAATTGTACAGTCCATCGTTACGGGTCTAGAGCATGAGGGCAAGTTGTATCTCGGCGCTGTGGTTGCCACTGTGGCCGACCTGGATCTCGACAGCCTGCCGGCGCGACTGAGAACAACCCTGTCTGCTTACAAAGTACCCACGGTTTTTACCAGCTTGGCCGTCGCCGAACTGCCGTACCGGTCCAGCGGCAAACTGGATCGCCGCGCATTGATCGAGCGCCTGCAACGCGCACTTGTTGAGAAGTAGCGCGCCCACTTCGGCAGCGCCCTAGGTGGTCTTATGGATATGAACACGACGGCACTGGTTAAACCGTAAAAACGATTCCAGCTCTTTGTGCAAAGCCGCCAAAAACGCCTCTTGTTTGGTGAGCTAGGGTTCCAAGGCCAGGTGGTGAATGTGCCGAACCTCGGTTTCCCGGTCGGCATTGCAATCCATTCGCGCCGCCAGTCTGCCATCCCACAATACCGGCAATGAAAAATAGCCGAACTGCCGCTTCGCCGCTGGCACGTAACAGTTCCAGGCGATGCAATTAATGGTATTTACTTTTTTACCGTCCATATTATTGTCCGGCTTTATGTTTCCTTTTGACGGCATGCCCAAGTTCGCACAATGGTTGGCTGAAGGCCTACCCCTCACCCATTTCGTGCGCTTGCTGCGCGGGATTTTATTACGCGGGGCCAGTCTCAGCGACTTTATCATCGAAATAAGTGCCTTAAGCATTTTCACCCTGCTCATGCTGTACGCAACCAGTCTGCGTTTTCACAAGAAGCTGGATTAGACCGAGCATAATGAAGGTCGGTAATTTCTCAGTGCTTACTCGGCCTCTTTCAAACACCGCTTAATTACCCGAAGCTCATCCTGATTAACCGGATCCATTCGCGCCACACCAGCGCGCACTATCGAGGGCGCAATGGCGTATAAGCAACGCGCTACCCACAGCTTGAAGTTCCAGCGCGGCAGTACCACTTCAAATTCCCGGCGCTCCATCGCTGCCAGCAATTGTCTGGCCACAAGATCTGCCGGGTAGACGGGTCCATTGTAAGCACCCGGCTCATCCAACTTGCTCCATATCTCCGTCGCGATGGGGCCGGGATGCACCAGCATGGCGTGAATGCCTGAACCTTGAAGGTCGCCCCACAAGCCCCGGGTAAATCCGTTCATCGCACATTTAGATGCCACATACACCGACTCGTGAGTGGGCGGCACCTTGGAACCGAAAGAGGACACATTGACGATAACGCCACCGCCATCGCGCAGCATGTGCTCAATGGCGGCTAAGGAGGTCCACAGGCATGACAAAAAGTTAGTGCGCATCACCCCTTCCGCTTCATCGACACTGATTTTGTAGATCATGCGGTGCATGGGGATACCGGCATTGTTAATCAGTATATCGATGCGACCACAGCGCTCGACCACCTGCTGCACCAGCGTGCCGGCAAAGGCCTTGTCACTGATGTCGCCGCACAGGTAAATCGACTCGGGCGACGTCAGCTTCAAGTCTTCCAACAAGGCCGCCAAGCGTTCCTCCCGCCGTGCCACGGCGACCACCACGGCGCCCTTGTGCGCAAGTATGCGCGCGATTTCCAAACCAATGCCGGAAGAGGCACCGGTCACAATGGCTACTTTGCCCCGATAGTAATTCGCCTTGCCCATACTGGCCCCGCGTAATTGATGACACGACAAGCAATGACCGCTTGTTTTATAATCAGTATACTAATATAAAGACTGGCGGAATGTCATTCAATTGCAAAGCGCCGCCGCCCACCACAATAAGAGTCGCGTCATGCCCCATCTTCTGCTCAGCCTGTTGTTACTGCTTGTACCCATGTCCTACGCGGAACCGGAATCCAGCTCAGACGCACACCCCGGGCCAGTACTGTTGTGGGGCGACACCCATGTCCACAGCGCCTATTCGTTTGATGCCTTTTTGAATGGCAACCACAGCGCCACGCCCGACACCGCCTATCGTTTCGCTAGCGGAGAGCCGGTCATACATCCCTTTACCCGCGCCCGCGTACAAATCGACCGGCCGCTGGATTTTATTGTGGTGGCGGATCACGCAGAATTTTACGGTGTCGCACGCAAGGCCTTTTATGGTGATCTCGATAGCGCCGCCGACGCCGGGCCTATCGATCGCCTTGCCCTGTGGTTTACCAAACACTTTATTCGCCATCTCGTTAATCAGGGCAGCGCATCTGCGCTGTTTGGCATGATGCTGCCAAAATCAGCCGATGCCACCGAAGAAGCACTGGCACAACCCGATGGCGCGCCGATAGACACCAGCCTGATTGAGCGCAGTGTTTGGCAGGACGCCACCGCGCTGGCCGACCACTACAACCAACCCGGCAAGTTCACAACCTTTGTCGGCTGGGAGTGGAGTTCAACCCCCGGCGCCGCCAACCTGCATCGCGTGGTGATGTCGAATGCCAACGCGCAACAAGCTGCCACCTTTCGCCCCTTCAGTGCGGTCGACAGCCCCTTCCCCGAAGACTTATGGCGCTGGCTGGCCGATACTCAGAAGCAAAGCGGCATCCAATTTTTGTCCATTCCGCACAACTCCAATATTTCAAAGGGCTATATGTTTGATGAGCGCTCACTGCGTGGTGAAGCCTTTACAGCGGAATATTTAGCACTGCGAAAAGCGATGGAGCCGGTGGCTGAAATCACCCAGATAAAAGGTGATTCTGAAACCCATGAAGCGCTTTCGCCCAACGACGAGTTTGCCAAGTTCGAAACCTATGGCTGGTATATGCAGCGCGGTTACGAGCCTTACAAGCCGATGGCCGGAGACTATTTACGCAGCGCCTTGCTGCGCGGCCTGAGCATTGAAAACCAGCAGGGCATAAACCCTTACCAATTGGGCTTCATCGGCTCTACCGACAGTCACACCGCGCTGTCTTCCACCCAAGAGAACGATTTTCACGGCAAGCACTCAAACCAATCGACCCCGGAAACCAAAAGCCGGCCAGCCAATAGTGACCCGGATGCCAGCGGCTGGAGTATGTCTGCCTCTGGCCGCGCTGCGGTGTGGGCAGCAAGCAACAACCGCGACGACATCATGGCGGCGCTTCGTCGCCGCGAAGTGTACGCCACGACCGGCACCCGCATTGCACTACAGGTATTTGCAAGCTGGGACTTTGCCGACCTAAATCTCGAACAAAACGACTGGCCCCAACAAGCTCGAGCGCGCGGTGTAGCCATGGGCGGTGAACTCCCTGCACAGCTTCACACGCCTGCCCCGGAGTTTGCGGTGATAGCCCTGCAAGACCCCGACAGCGCGAGATTGGATAGAGTCCAAATAATTAAAGGCTGGATAAACCAGAATGGCGACACCATGGAAAGAATCTACGACATCGCCTGGTCGGGAAAACGCACCATAAACGCCGACCATAAAGTCCCCGCCATTGCCGACACCGTAAACCGTCGTACCGGTGCCTACGATAAGACCTTGGGCGCCTCGCAACTGGCAGCGCGCTGGCGCGACCCGGACTTCAACACGCATCAGGCCGCTTTTTACTATATCCGTGTACTGGAAGTACCAACGCCAAAACACCTGCTGCTGGACGCCCTCGCGCTGGGCCTGAACGAGCCGCCGGAGGGTGCATCCGTCATTCAAGAGCGCGCCTACAGTTCGCCCATCTGGTATCGACCCACTGTCCAGTAGCGCGTTGCCGGGAATGCCTTGGCACTGCGGGCATTGACGATCCCGTACATTCTTATTAGTATACTATTTACAAAAAATAATGAGGGACCCCCATCATGTCTGCCCTAAAAGGTATCCGCGTACTTGAAGTTGCCAGCTGGACCTTTGTACCTGCAGCGGGAGCCATTCTGGCCGACTGGGGTGCAGACGTGATCAAGGTAGAGCATCCGGAAACCGGCGACCCACAACGCGCCCTGATGACCTCCGGCCTGCTCGGCCCTGACGGGGGCAACATGATCAATTTCATGATCGAGCAACCAAACCGCAGTAAGCGCAGCATTGGTATCGACATCAGCAAGCCCGATGGTCACGCGCTCTTATTACGCATGGTCAAAGATGCCGACGTTTTCCTCACCAACTATCTGCCCTCGGTACGCAAAAAACTGGGCATAAATCTTGAAGAAATTCGCGCGGCCAATCCAAAAATTATTTATGTGCGCGGTCACGGCCAAGGCGCCAACGGCCCCGATGCCGACCGCGGCGCCTATGACGCCGCAGCCTTCTGGTCGCGTGGCGGGATTGCCGATAGCCTGTCTCCTACCGATCGCGCCTACCCTATTTCGCAAGGCCCCGGCTTTGGTGATCTGGTAGGCGCACAAACCATTGCCGGTGGCATTGCCGCGGCTTTGTTTAAGCGCGAACGCACGGGTGAGGGCTCAGTGGTCGATGTGTCGCTACTGCACACCGCTATGTGGCTGCTGTCCTTTGGCATAGTAGCAGCCGACACCATGGGCATCGAATTAAAAACCGGCGGTGGTAAACGCAGTGAAACACCCAACCCTCTAGTCGGGTTTTATAAAACCGCCGATGATCGCTATTTGACACTGGTGATGCTGCAGTCCGACCGCTACTGGGAAGAACTGTGCAACACCATTGGTCTCAGCGAGATCATTAACGATGAACGATTTGTCGATGCCGGCGCTCGCCAAAAAAATGCAGGCGCCTGCGTAGCGGCATTAGACGCAGCCTTCGCCAGCAAAACCCTTGAGGAATGGAAAGTAATTCTCGCGGGCATTCAAGGCGTGTGGGCGCCAGTGCAAAGCCAAATGGAATTACTTCAAGACCCCCAGGCCATTGAAAACCAGTACGTCATGGACGTGAAGACGCAAGACGGCGAGCGCAGTTTCAAACTGGTTACCAGTCCCGTTCGATTCGACGACACCGCGCCAACGTTAACGGCAGCCCCCGAGCTAGGCCAACATACGGAAGAGTTTCTGATGGAAATTGGTCTGGAGTGGGAAGAGATAGAAGCCTATAAAGCCAGTGGTGCAATCACCTGAAATAAAAAGCCTTAAAAATAAAAAACCTTGAAAATAAAAAGCCCTAAGCGTTGACAAACCAGAGCATCGACATTGTGACAGCAGCGGCCGACAAGCTAGACGACTTTCGCCAAGAAGTGCAGGCCTGGCTGCTGGCGAACTGTCCTGAATCACAGCGCCAGCCCATCACTGCCGAAGAGCAGGTCTGGGGCGGACGCAATCGTATATTTCCCAGCGAAGACGCCCGCTTGTGGTTTGAGCGTATGCGTGACCACGGCTGGATAGTACCCGATTGGCCCATAGAGTACGGCGGTGCCGATCTTGACGAAGCCCACTGCAAGATAATAGAAAAAGAATTGAAACGGTTGCGCTGTCGCAAACCGCTGTATGACCTCGGTATTTGGATGCTCGGGCCTGCCCTGCTGGAATTCGGCAATGAAGCACAAAAACATGAACACCTGGCGCGCATTGCCGCCGGCGACGTGCGTTGGTGTCAGGGTTACTCCGAGCCCGGTGCTGGCTCAGATCTAGCCAGCCTGCAAACCCGCGCCGACGATTGCGGCGATCACTTCCTGGTAAACGGCAGTAAAATCTGGACAACCAAAGCGGACAAAGCCGATTGGATTTTTTGCCTTGTGCGCACTCGACAAGGCGGCATCAAGCAACAGGGCATCAGCTTCTTGCTGATAGACATGGATGATCCCGGCGTCACCGTCACACCCATCAGCCTGATCAGTGGCGAGTCTGAATTCTGTCAAACCTTTTTTGACAATGTGAAAGTGCCCAAAAGCAATCTGGTCGGCAATTTGCACGAGGGCTGGTCAGTGGCCAAAGCCCTGCTAAAACACGAACGTAAATTAATGTCGGATGTCGACATTGACACACCGGGCCCCAGCTTCACAATGCATGAAGCCGCCGCGCACTATATAGGCCACGATGACAGCGGCAAGCTCAGCGACTACACCCTGCGCGATCAACTGGTTAAAAACGACATGCGCTTCAAAGCGCTGGCGCTGACTCACGCCCGCAGCTATGAAGAACGACTGGCCGGCGTCGGCAACAACATCAGCATGATCATGAAATTCGCAGGCACCGAAGCTCAAAAAAATAAAGAAGAATTATTGCTGGCGATACTCGGCACCCGCGCCCTAGGCTGGGAAAGCAGCGACGACGCCGGTGATTTTACCGGCGACGAACTGCTGACGACCCGCGGCTGGCTGTATTCCAAAATACTGTCCATCGCCGGCGGCAGCAGCGAAGTGCAATTGAATATTATTGCCAAGCGGATTTTGGAACTGCCGGATTAGCCAAAGCATATGTTCAGCGCGAGCAGCCCTAGGGTCCTAGCTGGCACTCGTCGCAAGAAATGCCGGTGAGCCGGGAAAAGTAGCCCGCGAAATCAGAGCCTATGGTGGCGAAGCGCTGGTACTAGCCTGTGATGTCAGCATCCTCAGTGAGGCCAAACAAGCATGCAGCACAGCTCTCGATCATTTTGGGAAGATTGATTTACTCGTTGACCACGCCGGATACGGCCACCATAAACGCCATCGCCAAATTGAATTGTCTGCCGTAGCCAGGCTGCTCAACGCCATTGTGGCAGAACAGTACACAGGCCGGAAACGCTGCGCGCCTTCGGGCTTAGCCTGCTAGTAGAATTCCACGCTCACGTCCAAACCGAAGGTTCGCGGTTTGCCATTGATCATCAAACCTGCCCCGAGGGCACCCGAGTTTGAAAAGCCACTGGTGTAATACACTTCGTCGGTAAGGTTTTCGATATAGGCCGTTACCTGGATTTTTTCTGAAGGCTGATAAATCAACCGTGCGTCAAACAAGGTCACATCTTCAATCGTCGCCGTGTCAAATTTGTCCGCAAGAAAATCCAGGCCGGTAAACACCTCATCGCGGTAGTTTGCCGAAAGCCTAGGAATAAACATGCCCACAGGCGTCATCAGCTTGTAGTACGCCGAGACCGAGTAGGTAAGCTCTGGTGTCACAAAAAAGGGCTCGCCCGATCTGTCCACACGCTCTTCGCCAACAAAGGGCGTAACGGCGTTGCCCATGAAATCCTTAAACTTCGCATCGAGATAGCTGGCGTTGACATTGACGAACCAGTTGGCAAAAGTGAAGGCCGATTCAATCTCAACGCCGTCGATGGTAGAGGCGCCCGCATTGGTGAAAAACTGCAATATCTCGGTGCCCGTTATGCTGTCACCCAATTCGTTCGTCAAGATTTGCATGTCTTCCCATTCGGTATGGAAAATAGACGCGTTAAAGCGAAAGCGGCTATCCACGGCATCCAACTTAAAACCAAGTTCATAGTTGGTAACAAACTCCGGTTCAACACTAATCAATTCTTGGCCGCGAGCATCGATACCGCCAGCCTTAAAACCTTGGCTGTAGGAAAGGAACGCCAGAAAACTATTCAAGCGCGTGGCCTCTAACCATTCTCCCGGCGCCAACAAACTCAGCGTCGCCGACGGCGTGAACTCAGTATATTCTCGGCTGTCGCCAATCACCGTGCTTTCCCCTTTCAAAGGCAGGGTGCGCTTGTCGTCAAATTGCGCATCAAATTGCGCGCGACTGATGGGCGTGAAAACGCCAAACTCTTCGGCGTACGTGGCGCCCAGGCGGCGTCCAAGCTCGTCGGTATCGACCTCGGTTACCAGGGTTTCGCGATCACGGGTTTCCGTGGTGTAGCGTCCACCCAAGGTAAGCTCAAGCCATTCTGCGAGTTCAAGGGTGAATTCGCCAAACACAGCGCGGCTGTCATTGCGCAGGCTGCTGGACTCGCCCAACCATTCAGCAAAAGGCACCACCGATGCCTGATCAGCCGTGCTGCCAAGTGCGCCACTCAGGCCCGGAACGGGGACGAATAAGCCGGTCACAAAAGAAAAGGGAATACCGCCAATCCCGCCGGGGCCAACCAGCTGATTGCCAAGTACCGATGGCAGATGCTCGCTAGACGCAAACACACCCACGGTATATTGCAGCCGTTCATTCAGCGCGCTGCCGGTAAACTTAAATTCTTGGGTTATCTGCCAGCGATCATCGTCTTCAACTTCAAATCCGCTGCCTTCGAGTGTTTCTTGCACTGCCTTGCTACCACCACTGACAATAATGGCTCGTGAACCGTCAGAGTCGTCGTTGACATACACATTGTCCCAGCGGCTATAGCCGGTGATGCTTCTAAATTCGATGTCGTCGGCAACCATCCAACGCAGGGTGAGCGCAAACATCGAGCTTTCGATTTCGAAGACACTCAGGTCTGAATTGAACGATATTTTTCTATCGTCTCGCAGTGCTTCACTCTCCTGACAGGCGTCAGCAAAATTGGGTTGCTGCGGAAAGACTAAATTGGGCAGCGATGCGTCGCGGTTTTGCAGAACGCATGTTGGGCCCTGGCTATATTCTTTGGTACGACTCCAGAACGAAAATAAATCGGCGCTGAAATCTTCGTTCGCATCCCACAACACTCTCAACGATGCACCGAGGCGGTCTTCGTCACTAAAATGCTCACCGTCTGTTACGTTTTCAAGAAAGCCCTCGCTGTACGTTCGGCTGAGTGAAAACCGCACTGCCAATTCATCTTTAATGATAGGGATATTGCTGAGAATTTTGAGATCGCGACGTTCAAAGTTGCCAACGCGACCTGACAGTTTGGTGCTGCTTTCAGATAATTCCGGCTGCGCTGTGCGAAACAGAATGGCGCCGCCGGTATTATTTTTGCCAAACAAGGTGCCCTGCGGGCCACGTAAGACCTGCACGCTTTCAATATCAATCGTTTCAAGCAGTTGGCCAATCGGGCGAGGGATCAAAATTTCGTTGAGATAAATACCTACGCCGGGGTCGAGGAAAGTACCGCCTGAACGCGCACCAATACCGCGAATAAAAAACTTGGGTTCCTTGCTGCCGTCTTCGGAGATAGACAGGCTAGGAACCACTTTATTCAAATCGAGAATGCTTTTGATTCCCGCCTGTTGCAGCTGGTCGCCGCTGAATGCCGTAACGGCAACCGGTGTTTGTTGCAGCAGCTCCTGACGACGGCGTGCATAAACAATGACTTCTTCAAGTGCGGATTGCGCCTTGGTCGCTGACGCCGCTTGACTGGCCGGATCTGACGTTTGCGCTTGCAGGGGCGAGATCGCCGCTCCTGTAAAGACAGCCCCAAACGCGACACCCAAGAAGTACTTCTTTTGCATTGTTATAACTCCGTTAGCAACAGCACGACGGGTATTGTTATTATCCCACTCGTACGATGCCATCTCCCTAAGAAGGAGGTAACGATGAGTCTCGCGCTCGGCGAGTCGTCTTTGTCGAACTGTCGGCTTATCGGTAAACACCGATTCTTCGAAATGAATGACACAGCAAAGATAGTATACTATTTAAAAACACCTGTGCAATAGTTCCAGCCCCCGCCTCGAATACCAGGGTGTGTAACAGCACCAGTGGCCACCCTAACAGCGTGTCGAATGGGTCGAGCTCACTCTCGATAGCTTGCTATACCGGCCCCTCACAGCAAAAAATGGCTGCCGCCAGAGATCGCCACTTATATTTGGCGCCCTCGGCTTGACTTCATATATTAGTACACTACTATTGATATTTTCGCGCCAACAACTGAACGACTAAGCCTTTGGCGGCCAAACTCCGCCCACCTGCCGAGACTTCGATAGCAGGTAAATGCCGCGACTACCGAGCAGAGACAATGAAGAGTGAATTGGGGTTCTGGCACTTCGCCGAGGCTAATCCAGATGCGCCAGCACTGATAGCCCGCGACGGCGACAGTTTACGCCGCGTAAGCCGCGGTGAATTGCTGGCACAAAGTAATCGACTGGCGCACGGCCTTCGTGAACTGGGGCTAACCCCCGGCGATGCGGTCGCAATCGCCGCACCCAATACGGTCGAAAACATTGAGCTCTACCTGGCCGCCATTCAGATGGGTTTGTATTTGGTGCCGCTAAACTGGCATCTGGCCGCACCCGAAATACAGTACATACTCAAAGACAGCGGCGCCCGCGTCTTTATCGCCCATGAAAAACTACACGCCACCGCCCAAAATGCCGTAAGCGAGCTGAGCTGCCATTGCTACGCCATCGGCGCTATTCCCAGTTTCGGCAGTTTTTGCGAATTAACAGACGGCCAGCCCACAACGCTGCCCAGCGAGCGCCGCGCCGGTCAGGTGATGAACTACACCTCGGGCACCACCGGTAGGCCGAAAGCGGTCAAACGCGCCCTGCACGACCTGTCACCCGATGTGCTCTACAGTATTATGCCGTCCATGCTGGGCAACACTTTCAATATCGGCGCTGAAGATAACCACGTTCACTACTGCGGGTCACCGCTGTATCACACGGCGGTTACAAGCTGGGCCGGAAATTCTCTGCACCTGGGCCACTGCGTGGTGCTGGTCCACCAATGGGACGCGGGGCAAATGCTCGCTGACATTGAGCAGTTTGCAGTTACCACCAGCCATATGGTGCCAACCCAGTTTACCCGCCTGCTCAAACTCCCGGAGGCGCAGCGCGCGCAAAACGATTTGTCGTCACTGCGCAGCATTATTCACGCCGCCGCCCCCTGCCCGCCTGCGGTAAAACAAGCCATGCTCGATTGGTGGGGACCCATCATTTTCGAATACTACGCGGGCACTGAAGGCGGCAGTGCCATTTGCACACCCCAAGACTGGCTGAAATACCCCGGCACCGTGGGCAAGGCGCCACCGTCCAGTGGCCTGCGCGTGCTCGATGACGAGGGCCGCGATCTGCCCGCCAATACCAGCGGCAGCATCTATCTCAAAATTATGGCCGGAATGGATTTTGAATATAAAGGTGATCCGGAAAAAACCCGCACCAATCGCGTCGGCGACTACTTTACCCTGGGCGATGTCGGCTATTTGAACGAAGACGGTTTTTTGTTTTTGTCAGACCGTAAAATCGACATGATTATCTCCGGTGGCGCAAACATCTACCCTGCGGAAGTCGAAAACGTATTGATCATGCACCCCGCCGTGCTCGATTGCGCGGTGTTTGGCATTCCCAACGAAGATTGGGGCGAGGAAGTAAAAGCGGTGATTCAGTTACGTGAGAACACCGCCTCAGATAGCGCCCTGCTAGGGGATATACAGCAGTTTCTGGAAGCGCGGCTGGCGCGCATGAAGCTGCCGCGTTCTTACGATTTTGTGGCCGAGCTGCCGCGCGACCCCAATGGCAAATTGTATAAGCGACGGCTGCGCGAGCCGTACTGGCAGAATAGAGAGAAACGAGTGTAAGAACTGGCCCCGTCGCGCTCGATTAACACTTACAGAGTTCGGGCTCCAAATTAATAGCGATATTCGATATTAAGACCGTAGCTGCGTGGCTCACCCCAAACTACCCCCCGATCAGTGTGTACAAGCTGCTTGAGGCTGGATATGGCGTATTCAGTGTCTTGAAGGTTTTTCCCCCAGGCGCTGGCACTAAAATACCCACCATAGAGAGGCACATCGTAAAGCCCGAATCGAGCATTCAGCAGCCTGTGGGCATCCAGGTACAGCTGAGGGATATCCTCGCGTAGGCTGGTTCCATTGCGCTGCGCCATATAGTTAATACTAACGTTGGCAGACCAGCGGCCATAGTCAGTTTCTGCTACGGTCCAGTCCAACGCTGCATTGTAAGCGTGCCGAGGGATGGCGTTAAAGGTATAAATACCGGCCTCGTCAACCGCGGTTTCTGGGTTGATCGCCTCCTGCACTTCTGCTTCCAGATAGGCGTAATTCAATGTCAGCATTAGTGCTCGATTTAGCAAAAAAATTAGGTCCATTTCGGCACCCTGCATTTTGGCTTTGCCGGTATTGACTACGCGGGTGTCCGAAGGCGCGGAAGGAAGGGCGAAACTTAACTGCATATCACTGTACTGACTAACAAACACATCGGCGTTCCAGCGCAGCCGCCGGTCAAAAAGATCGCTTTTAATACCCAGCTCCCAAGAAGCCACTTTTTCCGCGTCGAAGCCTGCGGCAAATTCAGCCGGGTCAGGGTCGCGGGTATTGAAACCGCCACTTTTGTAGGCTTGGGAAAATTTTGCATAGAGGTTAACTGTTTCGCTGAGCTGATACCCAGCAATGCCCTCCAGTGAGGTGTCGCGAAAGCCCCCCGCTCCAGATTCCGCCCAGCTTTGACTGCTAATCGCCTGAGGCGCAGTCGCCCCACTGAGCTCACCGGTGAAGTTATCGCGGGTTTCCGTTTCCAGCGTTGTGGCGTTATCGCGAAATTGGTACGCCTCGCGCGAATCTTTGGACACACGCGCGCCCAATGTCAGGCGCAGCTTTTCCGACAACAATGGCGGAATCCAGGTGAGACGACCGAACAGGGCCGCAGCGGTATTCCTAATGCGATTGTATTTCCCCGCAAAATTGGTGAGATACGTTGTGGTGGTGGCAGCGCCGGCGTCGACTTCAGACAGCACACCAACAAACAGCGGGTGGCGAGGCATATTGTCCTCCTCGGCCTCCTCTTCAAAATAATACAGCCCGACAATGTATTCCAAGCGGCTATCCCGCAGCTCGCCAAGCCACTGCAATTCGTGGGACTGCTGCTTCTGAGAAACAATAGGAAAAGTCGGCGGAATATAGACACGTTCGTCTTTGCTGCGATAAGCACCGTAATCTACACGGTAATCAGGAGTGCCACTGGCCAGCAGCTCGGCGTAGGAACCATCAAGTAATTCTCGGTAGGCCCCGATGTAACGAATTTCACTTTCATCACTCAAGCTATAAACCAAATTCAAGGTGTGACCTTCTACGTCCACATTCGAAGCCTGCATGGGCACACCGCTGGCCATCCGACTCGCTCGTCGGTCGCTGTAGTCGTAATGGCGCGACGCATTCGCGCTGAGCTGCGCACTAATGACGCCGCCGGGCGAGGTATCGCTGGAAGGCGATTGCGGAGTGATGGCCTGATAAGGGTAGTTAACATATTCAATATTAGCGTCGTCGTAGCCGTAGTCCAGTTGCAGACGGGAGCTGATTTCCCAGCCAACATCAACGCGAAAGCCATTAACGGAGCGGTCACCAAAATCCCGACCGGCCCCCTCGTTCTCGATAAAACCGTCTTTTTCTGCATGCAAAAAAGCCAGCTTCACAGCCGCGTTGTCGCCTAGCGGCAGGTTTAGCGATGTTTTAGTCGAAAACTGGCCGCGGTTACCCGCCGATAACTTCTGGTGAAAACCGAGCCCGTTAACATCCGGACGTTTGGAAATTAGATTAATGGCGCCGCCAGTGGAGTTGCGTCCGTACAGTGTTCCCTGTGGACCACGCAGCACCTCGATACGCTGAAGGTCGGCAATATCCAGTGACAGACCAGCCGAGCGCGCGATATAGGCGCCATCAAGGTAAACTCCCACCGGCGAATCCATAGTGATCTGAGCATCGCCCAGACCCACCCCACGAATATAAATATTCAGGGTCGCATTATTGATGGGGAAAGGCGTCATCGACAGACCCGGCACCTTGCTAGCGATGTCGGCCAAGTTGTTAATGCCTTCTTTCTCCAACTGATCTTCAGCAAAGGCCGCCATAGAAATAGGCGTATCCTGCATTGATTCAGTTCGCTTTTGCGCGGTGACGAACACTTCTTCAAGTGACAGTTGCGGCTTCGCTGTCACCCCCTGTGCATTCACAGCCATTATTAGGCTTGAGGCCATTAATAAGCGTACCGCTTTCATTATCCCCCTCAACCGAAGCGTTTATTGACCCATTTATTCTGCGTCGTACGCCTTGCGATCAGCCCGCTAGCGCGCCGTGTAGCGTTGTCTTATTCTTCCGGCAGCGCATAGGCAATAAGGCTGTCACCCAATTTGGTGCGCATTGTGGCGTGTCCGCCAGCGGCAATTACCACAAACTGCCGGCCCTGCTGGTCGAGCCGATAGGTCATGGGCGTTGCCTGCCCGCCTGCAGGCAATCGGGCGCGCCATAATTCTTCACCGGTATTGATATCGTAGGCGCGCAAATAGTTATCCAGTGACGCCCCGATAAACACCAAGCCGGTTGCCGTTACCACCGGCCCGCCGCCGTGGGGCAAACCAAAATCCAAACCCGTTGGCAGGGCGCTGAGTCCGGGAACCATATCCCGCGTGGTGCCGAAGGGCACTTCCCATAGTTTCTCACCACTGCGCAAATCGACCGCCATCAAAACGCCCCAAGGCGGCTGTAGGCAAGGCACCCCAAAAGGCGACAACAACACCTCGGTGCTGAGCAGGTAAGGTGTGCCTTCATTGAGCGATAAACCAAGCCCGCGAATTTCCTGTTGCGCCATGCCGGCGTATTGCTCGCGCTTTATTAAACGATTAACCGACACTACGCGGTTCTGCGGCAGCACCGCAATTTGGCGGTCTGCGTCAAAGGCCAGCGAACCCCAATTGGAGCCCCCGGCAACACCGGGATAATGCAAGGCCCCACGCAGGCTCGGCGGCGTGAAGATGCCCTTATTATCCAGTCCTTCAATCAGCTTGCGACATGCGCGGCGGTCATAAAAAGTAAAGCCCCAGGCTTCGTCCGCTGTAATACCCCCGGGGTGAAGCGGCGGCGGAAAGGTCGGAAAGGGTTGGGTTGGCGAGGTGTACTCGTCGAGCACGTCAGAGCCCGGAACAGCGCGCTCTTCTACCGGATAAATCGGCTCGCCGGTTTCCCTGTGCAGCAAAAACAAATGCCCCATTTTGGTTGTTTGCGCCAGCGCCGGTATTTTTTCACCGTCTTTTTCCAGCTCAATTAAAATGGGCTGGGAGGCAATGTCGTAATCCCACAGGTCGTGGTGCACGGCCTGAAAATTCCACACCACTTTGCCGGTAGTCGCATCGAGCGCCACCACCGAATTGGCGTAATGATCAAGATCAAAACCGAAGCGCCGCCGATGACCGCCTACAAAATCCGGACCCGCGCCACCGAAGGGAATAAAAACCAAATTACGCTCATGATCAACACTGAACAGCGACCAAGCATTGGGCGTGCCACGGTGATACCACTGGTCGTCCGGCGCGCCCAACTCGCTGGGCGACGGCGCAGACTCGGGCACAGGGTCAAAAACCCAGCGCAATTCGCCAGTGCGCACATCGTAGGCACGAATTACACCACCCGGTGAATCTATGCGCCGGTGATCGCCTACCAGTGAACCGTGTATCACCAAATCACCCACCACCACAGGCGGCGAGGTCATATAAATTTCGCCTGGGCGCGTTTCACCGATGCCGCGCAACAAATCTACGCGGCCCGACAAGCCTTCGGCTTTCCCGAAGTCGGGACAGGGTTTACCCGTGTCGGCATCGATGGCAACCATCGCGCCGTCGATGGTGCCCATAAACAGCGTGCGACTGCAGACGCCATCGGCGTGCTCGTCTTTCCACAGCGTCAGACCACGGCACGTTCTATTCCACACATCCGATAAATTCGGCTGCGAATCATAGACCCACTGTTCTTCACCGCTTTTGGCGTCAACGGCAAAGGCCCGACTCAGACCACTGCAAAAGTACAAATTGCCTTCGTCGAGTATGGGGGTCGCCTGAAAAGACGTTTTTTCGACTTCCGGCCGCGCACCGGGAAAATCACCCGTGTGATATTCCCAAACCTTTTCGAGTTGGCCAACATTATCCGGGCTAATTTGAGTGAGCGGCGAAGAGCGCGTGCCGGCGGCATCGCCACCGTAAACCGGCCAGCCCGCCGTCGGCCCGCTGTAGTCGATGGCGGGCGGCTCACTGCAGGCGCTCGTCAATGCACACAGCAGCGCACACAACAGGGACGACCGAGCGCTGCGCTTTGTCACGGCTAGTTTGCTGCCGCTGTCGTGGTGCTAAATAAACCCGATGCGTCGATATCCGGCGCACCGTCGGGGTCGATACGCGACACTTTGGGAATGCCGCTTTCTATATGCCACGCCGGACCGTTGGAATGTGATGTCCACATATTACCGTCGGCATCAAAATCAATTTCGCGGGTATAGGTCACGCGGTTGGGCATGGGGTAAACGGTAAATTCTTCGGTCAGCGGATCAAAGCGCAACATGGTGTCGCTGGCGGTACCGCAAATCCACACTTGATCCGTGCGCTGATCTACATACAGCGCGTAAGGGGTTGCTGAGTCCAAGGGCTCAATCGGCAAGGCCCAGCTTTTCCACGTTTTACTGTCGCTCTGGTAGTAGTTCAGCGTTGCCTCGGAATAGCTGGGAACCCAGAGGCCGCCCTTGGAATCAAACCGCAGTCTGCGCGGCGTATCAAACGGTGTTTCTATAGATTCCAGCTTCAAACTATCAGGGTCGATGCGACCTATGTGCCGATAATTCAACTGGCTGTACCACACGCTGCCGTCCACCGGATTGATGTCGATGCCGTAAGGCATGGGCATGCTAACACCGTCCATTTTTGCAGAGCGGTCTTCAAGATCAAACCAGTGTGCGTTGCGAATAAAGAACGGCGTTAGCCGTATCGTAATCGCCGTGAGCCTATCCGGCGATTCCAGTCGCACAAACTTTTGTTCGCGGGTTTCGGGGTTGTACATGCCCACATGGTTGGTGGCGGTAATGGTGTACCACAGGCGACCTTTAGCATCAAAGCGCAAGGTGTGGGGGTTAATGCCCTGTTCCAGATCAACCATATCCCAGGCGAGCGTTGTTGGGTCAAAGCCGGCGAGCTGATTGCCTTTTGGCAGGGTTAGCCAGATGCGGCCATCCGGCGCCGTTTGCAAAGAGTGCGGTGCCAGGTAGTTCGTTTCCGGCCGGCCTACCGCTGGCGGCTTTTGCATACGCCAGTACACGCCACCGGGCTTGTGATTTCCGCGCGGCACATCATAGCTGCTGCGATCACCGTCGGGATTGTTCGCCAACTCCAGTTTATGAAGCTTGTCGATAGGGCCATCCACTGTCCAGATACTGTCGTCTTTGGGATAAATCATGACGTCGTGTTGATTGGAGGTAGTGCCACCGAGGTCCCACTCCTCAATGACCGCTCGTCGCGCTTGCGCTGAAGGTACTGGCAGTGGCCCTGTGTCTGATTGAAAACGTGCCAGCTCCTGCAAAGCATGTTCTTTGTCGTAGGCTTTTATAAAATAGTCGGGCAAGCGTTCACGCAAGGCATTGGTGATAATCGCACCGCGTCGGCCCATATCCAAAATAACCTTCTGCCAGTCTTCTCGTGATCGCTCAACCCGCGTCAGCGGCGTCCCCTGCTGGTGGCAATAGGTGCACTGCTGCTTGAATTCATGTTTAAGTTTGTCATCGTCGAACTCGGCAAGCACCAGATCCATCCAGTAATTGCCCGGCATCACCGCAGCTACTTTGGCAAAATCTGTTTCGCGCTCAAGCTTGAGAACAAGCTCTGTGCCCGCTGGCGCGGCGGTGAGTTTGTCACGTCGCAGATCTTTCCAGCCAACCCTCCGTACCCGCAAACTGTAATCTTCGCTCCAGGACAGAGCCGGGCTAAGAAAACGACCTTGCTCGTCGCTGAACACCGTTAAACTGTGCACCGGTTGGCCGTGGTAGAGCGTTACCATCGCTCCGGCCAAGGGCCCTTGGTCATCAGTGATGTGGCCATAGAAAAACGGCCCCTCAGGCGGCGTCGCCTGCACACCCATCGGTAGAACAAGCAGTAGCGCCACAAGAATTTTCTGTAACTTCGCCTTCATGTTATTTCCCCCTGCAGTACGGCTTGTTCTAATGTTTGTAGCATGGCCAGCCGGTCGATCTTGCCGCTGGATCGCAGCGGAATAGCGTGCACCGGCAAGAGCCTGAATAAACTCGGCACCTTATAGGTGGACAGTCGTTCGCGCAGAAAGCTCTGCACTTGTACAGTCTGGGCATCGTCTAGCGGCGCGCCATTATTGTCTGTAAACGCGCTTGAATAAACGACGGCAGCCAGCACTTTGTCACCGTCGGTGCCCACTTTGCAGCCCGTCACTGCGGCGTGGACGACACCGTCCATTTGCAATAACTCGGCTTCAATTTCACGGGGCGCGATATTGACGCCCTTGATTTTCACCATATCGTCCAGCCGGCCTTCAAAAAATAAATGGCCCTTACGGCGTATAACGAGATCACTAGTGCGGTACCAACCATCGACAGTAAAAACTTCCGCCGGGTTGCGCTTGTACAAGCCCTTCATAAGCGTATCGCCGCGCACCCACAACTCGCCCAAATCACCGTCCGCTGATGTTTCAAGCGTTTCCGGATTCACTATGCGGTGTTCCATGCCGGGCGCAACCCAACCCACCGAGCCGCGCAATTCGGGTTCTACCCAGCGCCGCTGACCGCAGGTATGCGGGCCCGCGGTTTCAGTCATGCCCAACCCGGTAATAACCAAACTGGGGTCGGGCGGACGCAGTTCTGGTGCCAGTGCCGGATACAAATTGCCGCCACGCATGGCCGACAAATCCCGGTGTTCAAAATCAGCCGCCGCAGCCAGCGCTTTCGCACTATAGGGCCAGCCAAGAAACAAACTGACTTTTTCCTTTTCGATAAAATCCAGCAGGGCATCGGCGGCCCCGTTTGCCGTACCGAGAATGCAGGCGCCGGACTGCATCGCCGGCAACAGCTTGTAAGTGAGGCCGCCAACCCAGAAAAAAGGCATGCCGGTAAAGATGCGATCACCACAGCGGTAATCCCCATCTTCGGCTTGATTGATGGATTGGCGCAGCAAATTGCCCTGGCTGTGAATAACGCCTTTCGGCTCACCGGTGCTGCCCGAGGTATAAATAATGGCGGCGGTATCGGCCGGGCAAACTAGCGCCTCGGCGGATGCCAGTAAGGCCTCCGGTAGCGCGGCGTCGTCACCCAAGGCGCTTAATGCCCAGGGTGGAGGCGATTCACTCCAGATCCAGATGTGCCGCAAAAACGGTGCGCGCTCAATTGCGAAGGGACTGCCTTGCACAATCGCTGGAAAGGCTTCTTCCAGTTTGGCAATATAGTTGTGGGCCAAAAATCCTTCGGCCGCAATCAGCGCACACACATCGGCGTGCGCAAACAACTGCTGTAATTCAGCCACGCTAGAAAAGGTACTCACGGGAACCGCGACCGCACCAATGCGGCCAATGGCTAGCAAACTGATCAAGTAGGCCGGCGAATTGGGAAACAGCAAGCCAACATGAGCACCTTTGCCGACACCGGCTGCTAACAGCTTGCGCGCCAGCACGGCTGATTTCTTTTCGGCATCGGCATAACTAATCCGCCACTCGTCAAAAACCAGAACCTCCGAATCGGGCCAGCGCGCCGCGCCGTCACGAACTAGCTCGCCAACCGTTTTTGCTGCAAGCCGGTTGCTGCTTGTGGTCATTTCAGTTCTCGAGTCACAGCAAAATCACTCTTGCGGCAATTCCATCTCGACATGCCCTTTGGCCATTACCGCACCATCCTGCGTGGTCAATTCAATTTCGAGCGTCACAATACCGCGACCTTGATCGTCGATCTTTTTGCCCGCCACTGAACCATTCAGATAGGTTGCATCGCCGGTAAAAGCCGGATTGCGGTATTGGGTTTTAGCCGTCACCAGCTGACCCCACTCGCCCATAAAGGCGCTCGCGTAGTCCAAGACCCAGGCACCCATAGACGCGCCGTAGCCATAGCCTCGGCCCATACCCACGTGCTTGGCCCACTTGGGTTGTAAGTGGCCGCGAGACGGTCCGTAGTACGCGCCGTCAGTCAGTTCGGGATTGAACTTTTCCATTTCCCGATCACCTTCAAAGCCACTCATTTCTTTCGTATAGCCTTTGTTGTCCTGCCTTGCACCAGCGGATCGAACAGCACCAAACCAAATTGTCATGGGGTAGGCGCGCCACTCAGTCGCAAAGGAGGCAATGCTGTGCGGACCCAGGGCATTGGTTACCAACTTTTCACCAACCTTAACTGAGTCGTACATGCGTTTGTCATGGCCAAGAGCGCGAATACTTTTAATAAATTTGATCTTGGTTTCTTCCAGCTCTATCAGCGCTTCTTCTGTCCACTCGGGATCATCCTCGCGCGCAAACGCTTTCTTCTTACGTGCATTTTCAACCACGTAGCGAATCGAGGTAGAACGCTGTAGGGCTATGCGTTCGCCGTTTTGGTTTACATAGCTGGTGTCGCCGCGCTGAAAACAGGTAGGCCCGGCAAAGCTGGTGTCCGTGACTTTATAGTCATAAGGCATCGGGAAGGTTTTGATATGGTCGCCGGCAAATATACGCGGACCAAAAAACCACCACTCATCACCACCGAAAATCAAATGGGAGTTTTTAATCATACCAACATTGGTCGGCGCAGCGCCGTGGCCATTGGTTGTGGCAACCGTAAAGGAGTATGGAGCAACGATTTTTCCAAAACGGCTTTCGGCCGCCCACTCGTCGTCAAAATGCAAGGGATTAGCATAATGCATGCCCTGCACCCAGCGCCGAATATCGTTCACATGAATGGATTCACGCAGCATGTTGGTGGGAAAAGGCTTACCCATAAAATTATCGAGATCGGATGCATCCAGCTCGACTGTCCCGTCTTCTCTGCGCTTCACATCTTCGTCCATTTTCTTACTCCTGTTTATATTATTTATAATCGAAATCTAATTCGTGCTTGCAATACGGCGCGCTGCAAGCTCTCGCAACTCGGCGTCCTTAACCTTTTCGCCGCTGGCGGTCATGGGTATGTCCTCTTCCTCAAAAAACAGTACGCGCCTAGGTACTTTATAGCTCGCCAAATGTGCTTTTAAGGCTTGGCGAATGTCCTCTTCGGTTTGCGAATCGCCCTCTTGCAAGACGACACAGAGCACGACGATCTGGCCCAGCCTTTCGTCTGGCA
>JBLHMO010000033.1:0-25622 GCA_047622145.1 Paracoccaceae bacterium
TGCAGGGATTCTTCGGCTACCTTGGCGAAGCTGTTGCAGGCGAGAAGCTTAGCGGCAGCTGCTTTTTGTTCGGGCGCCGCACTGTGCAGAGAATCGAACAGCATGGCTTCCGAGGCTGCTGTGATCGCTTTCATATCTGCACAGCGGTGCTTGAGCGACTGAAACATGGCAAGCGGGCGTCGAAATTGCACACGAGTTTTTAGATGATCAACCGTCATGGCGAGCAGGGCGCTGGCGCCGCCGATGGCATCGGCGGCCAGAGCGAAATCCCGTTGTGCCAACAGGCTGTTAATCAATTCTGAGGCTTGTTTGCCGTCGGCGAGTAAGGTTTGCTGTGCCAGCGGTAGTTCTTTGAAATGCACGTCGTAAAAGCGGCGAGTTTGATCCCAGGTTTTTCGTGCGAGAGTTTCAATGCCATCCTGATTCAGAGCGATGAGAAATATTTTGTCGCTATCGCTTGTCCATGCCAAAACGTAACTGGCGCTATCCGCTGATTGAACTGCCGATAGTGTGCCGCTTAGAGTTTGCGTGTCACTCAGGGTGAGGGTGCAATCTGCCAGTGGCGCCGTCATTAGTTCGCCGCCGGTCAGTTTCGCCAGCCAAGCGCTTTTGTCGCTGGCCGTCGACTGGCAGAGCGCTTCAGCGGCGAGCATGGCAGGTAAATAGGGTGCGCCACACAAACCTTTACCGAGCTCAAGGTGAATGGCGTTGGCACCGGTATTGCCCAAGCCGAGGCCGTCCAGGTCTTCGGGAATGGCGGTCAGTAGCCAGCCAAGTTCAAGGCTTTGTTGCCAAATTGTGTTATCGGCGCCGAGTAGAGCAGTGCCGTCGATGACTTGTTGCACTGAATCACGAAGTTCATTGAGCAGTTCATTCATTTCGGCGCTCATAATTGCCCCTGCTCTTGTTGCCAATGTTTTGGTTCGCGCGGCATGCCGAGCATGCGCTCGGCAATAATGTTGCGTTGAATTTCATTGCTACCGCCGGCAATAGACCAATTGTAGGAGTTCATAAAATCTAAGGTCCAGTTGCCGGTTTCCTGCGTTGCACCGCGCATAAAGCCGCCGTTGTACTGTCCATCGAGGCCGCTGATGCGCTGCCCCAGAGCAACAAATTCTCGCAGAGTTTGCGCGTAGTAAAGTTTCACAATGGATGCATCACCGGCTTGCTCACTGCCGTCGATTCGTTTTTGCAGGTACTGATCGGCCAAGGCACAAGCAGCATCCACCTTGGGAATTAAACTGCCCAAGTCGCGCAAAATGGCGCTGTCTTTGTCGCGCCCTTGGCCCCTCATGGTCTGTGCCAGCATGGTTAAGCCGTAGCGCATGCGCTGGGTTAGTTCGACCAAGGTAAGCCCGCGTTCCGAGGCCAGTGTGGCTTGAGCAACCGCCCAGCCGGCGCCTTGTTCACCCACGCGATCTTCAACGGAGACTTCGACGTCATCAAAGAAAATCTCGCAAAATTCATCGTCACCAGTAATTTGCGAAATAGGGCGAATGGAAACACCTTTGCTTTTCATATCCAGTAATAGGTAGGTAATGCCTGCCTGAGGCGGGCCTGAATTATCGGTGCGGGTCAGCAGCAGGCAGCGGTCGGCGTATTGAGCCATGGTCGACCAGGTTTTTTGGCCATTGATAATGTATTTGTCACCTTTGCGTTCAGCGCGGGTTTTCAGTGAGGCAAGGTCGGAGCCGGCGTTGGGCTCGGAAAAGCCCTGACACCAGATTTCGCCTTTGAGAATGCCTGGCAAATATTTTTCGCGCTGGGCATCGGAGCCGCATTCAAACAGGGTGCTGGCGGCGTGATAGAGCGCAACAAAATAGAGAATGAGTCGTGGCGCATCGGCGCGGGCCACTTCTTCAAATATGACTTTTTGCTGGGCCAGCGAGCGACCGCCACCGGGCCAGCCTTCGGGCCAGTGGGGTGTGGCGTATCCCGCTTCGACCAACTTTGCGAACCACTGCTGCTGTAATGCGACAAAGGATTCCTGATCGACGTCGGTCATGGCGGGGCGCCAGTTTTGTGGCCTTGCTTGTGAGAGCCATGCCCGCACGTCTTGGCGCAGCTGGTCAGTGTCAGTCGTCATCGCGGTATCCGCTGTCAATGCTGTTATTTTTTTAGGTGGAGCCAAGGGTTTATACCTTAAGCTCTGTTTCGTCCTCAACCGCAGGTCATTTCTCAGGCTCCGGTGGGTCAAACTAGCCCCTGATCTTAGCAGCCTTTTTGTGAGGAAAGTGAATCGTGTGGCGCGAACAGTTCCTAAGCGCGGCGCTGAATCCGGCGTGTGGACCAACAGACGAATAACCTATTTGAAAATACTGTTAAAGTCGGAGCCTCACAGCAAGTATTGAGAACGACAGCGCTATGATTTTGACTGAAACGCAACAAGCCATTACCGATGCCGTGCGCGATTTCGCGCAGGCGCAAATAAAACCTAACTCACAGCAATATGAAGCCGACGGTGCCTACCCACCCGCCCTGTTTGAGCAACTTGCTAAACTAGGTTTGATGGGCATGCTTGCGCCGGAGCAATACGGCGGTTCGGAAGCCGATTATGTGTCATACGCACTGGCGTTAATGGAGGTGGCCGCCGCCGACGGTGCACTGTCGACACTGCTGTCGATTCAAAACAGCCTGATAGTATCGGCATTACTCAAGGACGGTACAGACGAACAGAAAGAGCGCTATTTGCACGATTTAATTGCTGGCCGCATGATCGGCGCCTTTGCCCTCACCGAATCCGATGCCGGTTCCGACGCTTCGGCCTTGCGCACACGTGCCTTAAAAACCGATAGCGGTTATCGACTCAATGGCAGCAAGCAATTTATCACCTCGGGTAAAATCGCCGGGCTGGCCATTGTATTCGCCGTGACTGATCCGGCGGCGGGTAAAAAAGGTATTTCCGGCTTTCTGGTGCCAACGGGCAGCAAAGGCTATTTCGTTGATAAGGTCGAACACAAACTGGGGCAGGGCGCTTCGGACACTTGCGCCCTGCGCTTTGAAGATCTGGATTTAGCTGCCTCACTGCGCTTAGGAGAAGAGGGTCGCGGTTACAGCATCGCGCTGTCGAATCTGGAGCAAGGGCGCATCGGTATTGCCGCGCAATCTGTTGGCATGGCGCAGGCGGCACTAGATATTGCGGTCAACTATGCGAAAGAGCGGCAGTCTATGGGCAGGGCTATTATCGATCATCAGGCGGTGGGCTTTCGGCTCGCGGATCTCGCCTCGCGATTAGAAGCAGCGCGTCAATTAGTGTTGCACGCGGCAGCGGTAAAAGATACCGGTGCACCTTGTTTGAAAGAGGCCTCAATGGCCAAGCTAATTGCCTCAGAAACGGCAGAAGCCGTCTGCACTGGCGCCATTCAAACACTCGGTGGCTACGGCTATCTCGAAGAATTCGGGCTCGCCAAAATTTACCGCGACGTGCGCGTTTGTCAGATTTACGAAGGCACCTCAGATATTCAACGCATGGTGATTGCGCGTTCATTGTAAGGCTGAGTGAAGGCATCCGTCGCAAGAGCGCTGAAAACAATTCAACAATCTAACAAGGACAATCATGGAAATTAAGGGCATAGCAGCCATCGTCACAGGCGGTGCATCGGGTTTGGGCGCAGCAACCGCAGAAATGCTCGCCAAAGCTGGCGCTAAAGTCACACTGTTTGATATGAACGAAGAAGGCGGCAAAGCCCACACGGAATAAATTGGCGGTCACTTTGTCAAAGTCGATGTGACTGACGACGATGCAGTGGCGGCAGCGGTGTTAGAAGCTGAAAACACCCACGGTGTGGCGCGGGTGCTGGTGAACTGTGGGGGCATTGCCACCGGCGCCAAAACCGTCGGTAGAGAAAATCCCGCCCATCCCATGGGGCAGTTCCGCAAGACCATTGAAATCAATTTGATTGGTACCTTTAGCGTTATCACCCAGTTCGCCTCGCGTCTTGCCGCGGCGGCGCCGGTGGGGTGTGATCATTAATACGGCCAGTGTTGCAGCCTTTGAAGGTCAAGTAGGCCAGGCGGCTTACTCAGCCTCAAAAGGCGGGATAGTCGGCATGACCTTGCCGATAGCACGCGATTTAGCGCCGCTAGCTATCCGCGTGATGGGCATTGCCCCTGGTATTTTCTTTACGCCGATGATGGCGGGTATGCCGCAAAATGTGCAGGACTCCCTCGGGAAGCAGGTGCCATTTCCGAGCCGTCTTGGGCAACCGTCTGAATATGCAAAACTGGCGGAAAGCATTATCACCAACCCCATGCTCAACGTTGACGTGATCCGGCTCGACGGCGCAATTCGTATGCCGCCGCGCTAACGTTGTTGCTGCGGCGCTACTTTGATACGACGAGTGCGCCAATATCCTCAAAAATTGACGCATAGACCGTGCCCTAATCCATGGCGCTGGAGCTAACAATGCTGCCGTCGCCGGGGTAGAGGTTGCCAAAAGGACTGTCTGGATTATTGCCCTGATCATCTATGCCGCCGCAAAACAATGGGCCGCAACCGCAGCCGATTGCCCGCCGCGACCACCCAGCTCAGAGAGCAGGGCTTTCATGCGGTAAGTCCACAAGTGCAGATTCATTTCCAGGGTCATTCCCATCGCCCCAGACATTTGATGTACGTCGTAAATAACACGGGTAGCGCTGTCCTGGGCGTGATAACAGGCTAGGGCGGCGTCTCCGGCATCACCGGACCACGCCGCTTTTAACGCGAGATTGCGCACGCCACCGGCCAGCACGGTGCACTCCGCCATACGGTGGCGCAGTGCCTGAAAGGTGCCCAGCGGGCGGCCAAACTGCTTGCGCACGCTGATATATTCGACCGTGGAATCAATTGCCGCTTTGATAAGCCCTGCCAATTCGGCGGCGCAGGCAACGCGCAACCAGGTGCGAACCCGTTCGGCCTGCTCAGCAGAAAGTGGCTTGATCGCAGGACTGCCGATCAGGCGGCCCATGGGGTAGGCGTACAGAGATTCCGGCAGTGCCTCGACATCGCCTGCTACAGGGTGAGTAATGCCGAGCTTGTCGCCATCAATGATAATCAGCGTTTTCGCCGTCGCCGCGAATCGTCCGGGTCTGCCGTTTTCAATAAGCGCGAAGGGCCGCGGCAATGCAATATCCAATGCCGGCCGCAGCAGCATCGACAGCGCAATTTCAGCGGTGTAGGGCAGCTGTGCTAATCGTTCAGTGGCTAAGGCGGCAGACAGTGGTCCCATCTCGGACATGGTGGCAATCTCAAAAAACTGGTTTTCATCCAGCGCTTTATCCAATGCGTCACTGACCAGTGCAAAGCCGTGAAAATCCACCGGCGAGCTTTCAAATTGTGCCGCCAGTTTGTCGAGTTCGCTGGCGACGGTAAGCTGGTCGTCGTTCAGTGCAAAATCCATTAGCGCGGCTCCCTCGGTAACTTCAGCAATTCGGTAGCGATAAGATTCAACTGAATTTCCGCTGCCCCCGACGCAATACCCGCGACAATGCCGCGTTGATGATGAGCCAGCAACATGGCCTGATCGCCCGCCAGTGCCTCGGGCACATGCTCGACCACAAACTCGCAAACCAAGCGCTCGCAATTGACCGTGGCAAAACGCCCCGCACTGGCCTCCGGTCCTGGCTCCACGCCTTTGCTGCGAAAGTCGATAATGCTGTAGCTATACAGGCGCGCCGCTTCACAGGCAGCTTTTGCACGAGCCGACTGTTCAATGGCGCTGTGCTGGTATCGGCCTTGCGTTTGCAAAATGTCGACGGCGCGATGCAGCATGCGCGTAGCCAGTGCAAAGCGGGGGATGCCCACGCGCTCTAGCGACAGTACCGTGCGGATAATTTCCCAAGCCTGACCTTCTTCACCAAGGCGCGCGCTTACCGGAACCGTGACATCGTCTAAGAAGACTTCGTGGATGTCGCCCTCACCGATAATGCTGGGAATCTGGCGCACGGTAATGCCCGCGGTATCCATGGGAATCAAAAAGATGGAAATGCCGCCTTTGCCCGCAGAGGTGCGCGCCAAGAGAAAACAGCTATCGGCGTTACCGGCGTAGGAGGTCCAAATTTTTTGGCCGTTGATGCGGTAGGTCTTGCCCTCTAAATCAGCACGCGTGCGCAATGAGGCGAGATCGGATCCGGACTCGGGTTCAGAAAAGCCCTGACACCACAGTGTTTGGCCATTGGCCATTGCTGGAATGTAGCCTTGCCGTTGTTCGGCGGAGCCGTACTTCATCAGCGTTGGCCCGATCCAGTTCACGTTCATGTACTGGCCGCCACGGGGTTCGCCCGCCATCCACATTTCTTCGGCCAGAATAAAGGCGGTCCACGGGTCGGCGTCGCGGCCACCCCAAGTGGCGGGCCAATGCGGAATCAGCAAGCCGGCTTTTGCCAGCTCACCGCAAAATTCACGGGAAAATGTTGTCTGCGCTTCGGAGCCGGGGCCGTGGGCCAGTTGCTCCCAGTTGTCTGGCAAGTTCGCTTTTAGAAAATCACGAACGGTCTTGCGAAAGGCCTGTTGCTCGTTGTTCCAGGCAAAATCCATAACTGTATTCCGATGTAATCTGGGTCTTATTGTTATCTGTCTGCATTGGCTGATTGCGGCCCAGATGCTAACACAATTCAATAGCGATCTTGGCGGCGTACTCGGGGGCCTGACAGGTCTCCGACGATTCGGGCCCTGCTGGCCATTGATGGTCGCTACGGTGGACCTTGGCAGGGGCTGGTCACCGGGAGCGCAATCTATCCCCACTGCGCTCATTGAGTGGCTGAATGCTCACCATGCCGATACACGCGGCCATATTTGTCGCTGGGTGTTTATGGCTTCTCCGTTGCCGCAATCAGAGTATTGCGAATTTCGTGTTTGAGGACCTTGCCTGCTACGTTTCGGGGTAGAGCGTTCCAGTGTTCTACTTGCTCAGGGGCTTTGAACTTGGCTACGCCGTGCTCCACCAAAAAGTTAAAAAGCTCCAGTACATCGGGTCCGATGTTTTGTTTGGGAACGACTACCGCGCACACCCGCTCTCCCGTTTTTAGGTGAGGGCGCCCTACTACGGCAACATCGCTGATGTTAGGGTGCTCAAGCAGTAAGTCTTCAAGTTCTTTGGGCGATATGTTTTCGCCATTACGAATAATGATGTCTTTGGCGCGGCCGGTCACCTGAATGTAATTGGCATTTGGTCCTTTAATCTCGCGACCTAAATCCCCGGTATGAAAATAGCCTTCACTGTCGAAGCTGCTGGCGTCGTCTTCAGGGTGAAGATAGCCCAAAAGCATTTGTGGGCCGCGCGCGCAAATCTCACCTTCACCCATTATTGCTGCCGAATGTTCAATGAATTTGACACTCGCTATTCCGGGACGGCCGTCAGTTTCAGCAGCGTAATCGAGCTCGTCGGCTTTGGGAGCGCCAACGGTGGTAACAGGAACCTCGGTTGACCCGTATACGCGAGTGACGCTGGCGTTGGGTAAATAGGCTGAAGCATCACGGATCAGCTGGGGTGGAACGGCTGCGCCACCACAGATAAATACTTTCAGCGATTCCAGTCCTGTGTTTTTTTGCTTGGCGGCTTCGAGCAGGCCTTCAAGAAATGGCGTGGCACCGGCCATATGGGTGCAGCCTTCGGCGTTCATTAATTCTACGGCTGGCTCGGGTTGCCAATGTTCCATCAGCACGGCGCGGCTACCGAGTAGCAAAGGGCTTTCGAAGGCGTAAATGGAACCGCCGATGTGGCTGATAGGGGAAGGCACCAAAAAGCAATCGCCATCGCTAATACGCCAGTGTTCACCCACTTGTCTAATTAAGGCGTTAAGAGTGTTGTGGGTGTGTAAAACGCCCTTGGCACGGCCGGTGGTGCCTGAGGTGTACATGATCATGCGCACGTCATCTGGGTTAAGGCAAGGCAGGGCAAGCTTGGGTGTTTCGGCGTCTATTATCGATTGGTAGGCGATGTGTTGGCCGGCATCTCCGCGCAGGACGACGACTATGGGTGGATTGGCTAATTGGGGCACCAGAGTGTCGGCCAAGGCGAGGTAATCAAATTTGCGGAACTCTGCGGGTAGGAACAGAAAACGACTGTCTGCATCGCTCAAAATAAAGGCGAGTTCACGTTCGCGCAGGGAAGGTAGTATGGGGTTTGCAACCATGCCAGCCAGTGTGGAGGCTAGATAGATTACTGCCGCTTCATGCCAGTTTGGCAACATAAAGGAGACTACGCTGCCAGCAGGTGCGCGGCTCAGAAGGGCACGTGCGAGACTGCCTGCCTGTTCGTACAGCGTGGCACAATTGATACGGGTGTCGCCGTCAATGAGCAGTACGCGTTCGGGAGTCTCAGCTGCGGCCTGTTTGAGGGCATCGGCCAGCGTTGTTTTCACCCAATGCCCGTCGCGGTAGGCGCCATCTGCCATTTCCTTGAAGCGTTGTTCGCGTTGTTCCTTGGCTTTGAGTAGCGGAGCTTGTGTCATAGTGCGTCCAGGTCAGTACCGTTTTGTCGAGTGTAGCTTAACCGCGATGATCGCTGAGTTCACCAGTTTGGGCGGCGCTTTTAGATTATGTGATACTCGGAGGTCTGGCTGGCGCCTATGGAGGCTTGGCCGCAATACATACAGCTGGAGTGTCTGGGTTTGACTATGCGAGCGGCGGTCGAGTGAAATCGTGAGGTTACTCGGCGGGAGTTGCGGATATGTTGGCCCGGATTGTAATGTCACGTGAGACGTAGTCACCGGCGGGGTCGGATTCCATACCCATGTGGACATCGGCTCGATCGATTAGGGTGGTGCCACGTATTTCAAGATTCGCACCCTTGATGGTCATAGTGAGTGGTGCCAATTCGACGCTGTGGTTCTTGATGGTCAGCTGCCCGAAGAGGAGGTAGTTGTCCTGAGTAGGTTCTACTCTTGTTACGCGAAAGTGGGCGAAGGGCTGAGAACTTGCATCAAACCATTCTTCCTTTGGCAGGGTGCTGTCGTGTATGGGGTTGCCGTCGGTCGCCGACGCGGTTTCGATGACGGCTGCAATTTGTGCCTGCCCGGGGCTTGCTGGATCAAACTGGATGAAAGCGCGCCATTGGGTGAACTCGCCGGTAAATTCGCGCCCCACATGCGAGCCCGCGAAGCGGATATGACTTTGCTTGTTTACGAGCCACTGAGCTTGTGAGTTATCTGGCTTTACAAGTTCGCGAAGTAGTTCATCCATCCGCCCCGTATTAGTCGATGCTTGCAGTGTAGACCCGGCTTGGGTGCCGATATAAATAAAAGCCGTAGTGGTAAGCAGGCATAGACTGGCGGCGGCAAGACGTGTTCGCGTAAACGAATGCGAGGGCGGCTTGGGTTGTGGCGCTTGAGATTTTATACGCTGGGGCAGTATGCGTACCAATGATTTGTCTTTCAGAACAAACTGGTGGCGAAGGGCGGCTCCGATATGCAGTAGCAATAGTAAGAGAAAGCACCAGACGAGTACTTCATGCGCTTCAAGGCTGATGCTGGCGATGGACTGGCGCTGGGCATGGCTGGCTTCGTTCAAGCCGAACAAATGTGGCACTTCGAACCATTCAAACCATAGCGTGGGAATGGTTAGGGCTGCGTCGCCGCGCCATTGGCTGGAGACGTAAAGCCAGCCGCTTAGCGGAACACCTATCATCAGTGTGTAAAAAGCGCTGTGGGTCCATGCAGCAGCGCGCTGTTCCCAGGGTGGTATTGTCTTCGGCAGTGGCGGCGGCGGGTTTAAAATTCGCCAGGTCAGACGCAGTACACTGAGTAGCAATATCGTTAGGCCAATGGATTTGTGCCATTGGAATACGCGGAAGGCGCTGTCGCGGCTGGCCGTATGGTTGATGGCATCGCTCATCCAACAACCCAGTATCAGGTTGGTGATAATGGCCACGGCTATTAGCCAGTGCAAGCCAATCGCGATACGTGTATAGCGTGTCACGATATGAGCCTATTGCGTGGGCTTGTCGACTACTCGATGGAATTCGCCTTCAAACACAATAGTGACTTTGTCGCCAACCAAGGGCGGTTGGGTGAGATGGGTCATGCCAAACTCGGAGCGATTAAAGCTGCCGCGAGCTGAAAAGCCCAGCGCTCCAAAGCCGAAGAAGGGGTGTTTTTCTACATCGCCTACCAGGCTAGCGTTAAGCGTTACCGGGTGAGTCTGACCAAGCAGGGTGAGATCGCCGATAACGGTCAGTGTACCGTCAGAGTTGGGACTGACTTCGGTGGAGTTGAAGCGAATGTTGGGATGCTCGCTGGCGTTCAGAAACTTTGGATTGTGGGCCAGCTCTGCTTCCCAAGTTTTGAACTGTGACTGTTTATGGGTGGCGGTGTAGTCTCCGTCGAAATCCGTTGTGATAGACACGGGGTTAATGTCGAGCGCAATTGATGACTTGCTGATATTTTCAGAATTCAGTGTCAGTGCTGCGCTAAAGTCGGTAAAGCGCATAACGTAGTTGGCTAGGCCGATATGTGTGACGCTGAAGCTCAGGCTTGAATGGTAGGGATCGTTGGCGTATTCGGCAGTGGGTGCTGAAATCTTGAGGGTTTTGGCGGGTGCAGCCTTGGTTGATGCGGATGTTTGATTGTTCGATGAGTCTGAGCAGGCGCTGAGTGTGAGAGCAGCGACGGCGGTTGCAACGATGAGCAGTGGCTTTTTCATGTTAACCCTCTGAAAGCGAGATTAAGCTGTGGACTATGAAGTATGCGATAAAGTGTGTGTTAGTTTGCTGGAGCAGATCACTGCTGGCAACAGTACCTGCGAATATGGCATAAAGGGCGCAATAGCTCACGCTTGTGCGAATGAATGTCCACGCCGATGTCCTGAGGCAGTGTAGGCGGCGCATTTTTGCGGTCTACGAGTGTTCGATTGTGGAGCTTACGTGACAGGACGGCCCAATTGGGACTAATAAATTTGAGGAGTGGTATTTCGATGGAAGTTGCGATTATTACAGGAGCCGGCAGCGGTATCGGTCTGGCAACCGCCCAGAAATTGTACGACATGGGTATGGCTATAGTGGGTGTGGGGCGCGATGCCGAGAAGTTGAATGCTATGGTGCAACAACTGGGCGACGCCGATCGCGTTGCTGCGGTGGCGCTTGATGTCGCTGCTGATGACGCTCCCGAGACAATTGTGAAAGCCGCGCTGGATCGCTTCGGCCGAATTGACTTTTTAATAAACAACGCAGGCATCGGCAGTCCGAAGCCACTTCATGAAACTGACGATGAAATACTCGATTCTTTTCTAGGGATTATGTTACGTGCCCCTTTTAGGCTTGCGCGCGATGTGATTCCGCATATGCAGCCCGGCGCTGCGATTATCAATGTTACGTCTACATACGCCTTAGTGGGCGGGCGCAGGGGTGGCGCTTATTCTGCCGCCAAAGGTGGATTAACCTCACTCACGCTGCATATTGCCTGTGAATATGGTGCGGAGGGCATACGGGCGAATTGTGTTGCGCCTGGCGTGACCAATACCGATATGGTACGCGAGCGCTTGAACGACAGCGGATTTAAACGAATGAATGTGGATATGACACCCTACCCACGACTGGGTGAGGCTAATGACGTTGCTAGCACAATCGCTTTCCTGTGTTCGCCTGGTGGTGAGTATATAAACGGGCAAACTATTGCGGTTGACGGTGGTTGGTCATCGACCAAGTATCTGTCGCCAGAAGCCATGGCCGCAGGTCATTAGCTATATTGCGTAAAATTTAAGAATCTATAGCGATGGACGCTTACACTGTCCAGCGAATTGTTGCAGCATTGAATTCGAAGCATAAGAGTCTATGCAGCCGAAATGGTAGAAAGGGTAATACATAATGCGTGAATATCTAAAATTCTATATTGATGGTCAGTGGGTCGATCCGGTTGAGCTGAAAACGCTAGACGTTGAAAACCCTGCGACAGAAAAACCCTGCGGTAAAGTTGCTATAGGCTCGGCGGCAGATGTAGATGTCGCGGTGAAAGCTGCGCGTAAGGCCTTTGCGACTTGGTCGCAAAGTACTCGCGAAGAGCGCCTTGAGTTGCTGGAGAAGATTCAAATCGAATATGGAAAGCGCATGGCGGATTTGGGTGTTGCTGTAACTGAAGAAATGGGTGCTCCTGCTTCCTTGGCCAATGGCGTTCAAGTAGGCTTGGGAGCGGGCCATCTGGCAGCAGCCATAGAAACGCTCAAGAGTTTTCCCTTCGAAGATCAGCAGGGCGCGACTATGATTGTGCGCGAGCCTATTGGGGTCTGTGGTTTGATTACGCCTTGGAACTGGCCTTTGAATCAGATTGCTGTGAAGGTATTTCCTGCCCTGGCCGCAGGTTGCACTATGGTGTTGAAGCCTTCGGAAATTGCGCCTTTTACTGGGCAGATATTCGCTGAAATTCTTGATGCCGCCGGCGTTCCGCCCGGCGTTTTTAATCTCGTGCAGGGTGACGGCGTGGGTGTTGGTGTAGCGCTTTCCAAGCACCCTGATATTGATATGGTGTCGTTTACGGGTTCAACTCGCGCCGGTGTGGAAATTGCAAAGAACGCCGCGCCCACAGTTAAACGAGTATCTCAGGAGCTCGGTGGTAAAAGTCCCAACATTATTATGGATGACGAAGCCTTTGCGAAAAATGTTGCGATTGGTGTGGGCAACATGATGGGCAACTCTGGCCAAACCTGTAGCGCGCCATCGCGTATGTTGGTGCCACGAGCGCGTATGGACGAAGCCATTGCTATTGCGCGGACGACGGCCGCCCAGGTTACGGTGGGCGATCCTAATGGTAATTTCAATATAGGCCCAGTTTCCTCAAGGGTTCAGTTTGATAAAATTCAGACCTTGGTGCAAAAAGGCATAGACGAAGGTGCGACCCTGGTTGCCGGTGGCGTTGGCCGGCCAACCGGACTTGAAACCGGTTACTACGTTAAACCAACGGTCTTTGCCAATGTCGCAAACACGATGACAGTAGCTCGTGAAGAAATTTTCGGGCCGGTATTGACGATAATCGCCTACGATTCTATTGAGCACGCTATAGAAATTGGCAACGATACCGAATATGGCCTTGCGGCCTATGTGGCAAGCGCTGATCTTGAAAAGGCTAGAGCCGTCGCCCGAAAATTGCGCGCGGGTCGAGTTGCCATCAACGATGCTTTTGATTTTAACTGTCCTTTCGGCGGCTATAAGAAAAGCGGTAATGGCAGGGAATGGGGAAAATTCGGCTTTGACGAGTATTTGGAAACTAAGGGTGTCCTAGGTTTCTCGCCCGGTTAGATAGTTGTTAGTGAAAGAGGCCAGCTACTTGCGTAGATGGCCTTTTCTTAGATCGCTAAATTTTCTCGGCAGTCGATATTTTTGCTTTGGAGTGCTTTTTCATAATAGACATAAAGGTCGAGCTCTCGATTGAAAATTAATTTCAGTTAGTGGAAAACGCAATCTTGAAGAATTTCTCTATGATACGCGCTTCACTTGAAGTACCCAGATGACTTTGATAGTCAGCTTCTTGGTAGTTAATTGTGTTGTTTTCGATATCTTATCGTATGCTAGGGCACATAATTTCACGCGACCATAAGGACAGTTTCATGAAAGCGATAGTTATAGACAAGCAAGACGATGCGCAAACCGTTCAAGTATCAGATCTTGATCAAAGCGCTCTGCCAGACGCTGACGTGCTGGTAAAAGTCGACTATTCAACCATCAATTACAAAGATGCTCTGGCGATTACCGGTAAGTCGCCGGTTGTTCGCAAATTCCCGATGGTACCCGGTATTGATTTGGCGGGCACCGTTGAAGACAGCAGCCACGCTAGCTGGAAAAAAGGGGATCGTGTTGTGCTCAATGGCTGGGGTGTAGGTGAAGGTCATTGGGGTGGGCTGGGCCAGTACGCGCGCCTCAAAGGCGATTGGTTGGTTGAGCTGCCTTCAGCTTTTGATACTCGCCAGGCGATGATTATAGGGACTGCAGGTTATACCGCTGCGCTATGTGTTGAGGCTTTGGTTAATCACGGTATCAAGCCCGAAGACGGTACGATTTTGGTCACTGGCGCGACCGGCGGCGTTGGCAGTATTGCCATCATCCTGCTGAACAAGGCGGGTTATACCGTGGCGGCCTCAACCGGCAAGCAGGGCGAGCACGACTACCTGAAAGGCTTGGGTGCCACTGAAATCATTGATCGTACTGAATTGTCTGAGCCGGGCAAGGCTTTGCAAAAAGAACGTTTTGCCGGAGTGGTCGATGCCGCTGGCGGCAACACCCTGGCGAATGCCTGTGCCCAAACCCGGTATCGCGGCGCAGTTGCGGCCTGCGGTTTGGCGGAGAGTATGAAGTTTCCTTCTAGCGTAGCGCCGTTCATTCTGCGCGGTGTGACGCTCTACGGTATTGACAGCGTCATGGCGCCTTTGACCGTGCGTAAGCCTGCATGGGATCGCTTAGCGAAATACCTTGATGCCGCTGCTCTCGAAGCCGTTGCAACCGACGTTAATCTTGCTGAGGCGGTGGGTGTGGCTGATGATTTGCTAGCGGGAAAGCTAACGGGCCGGATAGTAGTGAACGTTAATGCTTAGGGAATATCTCGTGAGTTGATTGATATGGCACTGCTTTGTAGTTGGTTTGCAGCAGTGCCAATTAGTCAGCCAGTAGAATACGAACGTCTCGGCGCAGTAATTTACCCATTTCGTTGTAGGGGAGCTCGGCGAGAAAAATAATTTTCTCTGGCACCCGTGACGAACGCAGTCGGTCTTTTATCAGTTTTTTCAACTCGCCTTCGTCGGGTTGATTATGATTCGCACGAATGGTTATGGCTACGCCAACGGCTTCACCCCATTCGATACAGGGCACGCCTACCGCAGCACAATCGGCAATGGCGGGGTGGGTGGCCAACACATCTTCAATTTCGCCAGGGGAGATGTTTTCACCGCCGCGCACTATCACATCGTCGGCGCGGCCAGAAAGGAAGAGGTAACCTTCGTCGTCCAGAAAGCCGGCATCGCGGGTGGGGAACCAGCCATCGGAATCGAGCGCCGAACGCTCGCGGTATTCTCCGGAGACCTGCTCGCCGCGCACGTAGATTTCACCGGGCTCGCCTGCGGGCACAACCTTGCCATCTTCGTCGCGAATTTCCAGTTCGATGGTGGGCAGTGGTTTACCAACACTAGCAAGTCGCGCGCGCACTTGAGGGTCGTCAGAGTGAAAGGCTAAACGGTGGTCGTCTGGGCCTAGCAAGGCGACAGTGGAGCTGGTTTCGGTTAAACCATAGGCATTGGTAAAGTTGGCCTTGGGAAAGAGTTCCAGTGCTTGTGCGATAAGTTCTGGCGGCATACGACCACCACCGTAGGCAATCGATTGCAGATTGGATAGGTCAGTTTTTACACCTTCGTTTATGCGGGCAATGATTCTCGCCAGCATGGTTGGCACAACGAAGGCGTTACTTGCGCCTTCGGCGGACGCGAGTTGTAACCAAGTGTCGGGGTCAAATGCGGGCAGCATGACGATGCGTCGCATGGCGTACATATTGCTGAGCAGTGTTGAAATGCCGGCGATATGGTAGGGCGGTACGCAGACTAACTGCGCGGCCTCTTCTTCGGCGGACATGAATTCTACGGTGCCGAGGATATATCCCATTAGATTTGCGTGGCGCAGCAGCGCAGCTTTTGGTGCAGCCGTGGTGCCGCTGGTAAATATCTGCGCGGCGATACCTTCGCCCTCGCGCTCTTCGCCGGAAGCACCTTCAGCGGCTGCTTGGGCTGAGCTCACGAAAACGTCGCGTGGACTAGTGCTATGGCCTTTGCTCAGTCGATTCGTGCGCGTTTCGTCACCGATTACGAAGGCAGGGGCGATGCGGTCAAGCAATGCGCCCAGATCGGTGTCGGCCAGTCGGTAGTTCAAAGGTACGTAGGGTATGCCAGCCAGCGCTGCGCCAAACAAGGCGATGGGTGCCGCTTCGCTACTTTCGTCCAGCAGGGCAACATGTTTGCAATCGTGTTCGAGAAATAATTCAGCGGCACCTTTGGCGGCAGCAAATAATTCGCCGTAAGACCAGCGTTTGCCGTCGCAGACTAGGCCGATACGCTCGGGAGCAGTTTCGGCTGCCATTTGTAGGATTAAAGCGATATTCATGGGTAGTTTTTAGTCCGAATGGGCTTAGTCCGAGGAGGGCAGGGGTTTGGCTTCCTTGGTGTTCAGTATTTCTCCGCCAATGGTCAGTGAACCGGCACCAGCTTTAACGCACAGTAGTTCCAGCGTGCCATCGGCATTGACATAGCGTTTGCCTACTTTGGTTCCTTCGGCGAAATCAGGATCTAGTGAACTTTTTTCGGCAGGCGCGGCATCAAGCATTGGCTGGCCACCACATTTCACAACTAAATCCTGAGCCTTAATGACCATGACTTCGGCATCGCAAACAGCACTTTTTAGTTTTGTTCCTGCTTTCATCGTAATTCTCCGCCCCTGTGGGCTTATTTCACAATTGCTCAATCAGCGTGCTCGTTAGCGAGGGCTGTACGAGTTGTTTGGTTCCCTGCGTGGTTGGCATGACGCCCTCACTTCGAGCGCAAGACTCTACCTCGAATAGCATGTGCTTGACCAGTGCGAGGTAGTCGAGCGTTTGGTGCGGCTTAGGGGTTGCATGCTGACGTTGCCCCGCCAAGCGCTCAATGTCATTTATCCGTGGATATAGCGGGTAAATTCAAGTCCCAGGCCCGCGCGAGCGCAGCATAGATCAATTTCATGACTGTTTTAACTTGTGGTGCCTGCGATCCGGCTGCTTGATAGCCGTGAAATGCGCCGGGAATAATATGCAGTTCGGTCGTCACTCCTTCGCGGATCAATCGGCGTGCGTATTCCATGCTCTCTTCGAGAAACAGGTCTAACGCCCCGATTGTTATAAACGTGGGCGGCAGCCCACTGAGGTCTTTTACTCGCGCCGGTACTGCTTCTGCTGGCACTGCGCTTGATCCTGGTTCAAGCCCTAGGAGGGCTTGCCAGCCATATCGGTTGTTGTGTGCGGTCCAAATAAATTCTCCGCAATAGGGGTGATCGTCGCCATTGCTGCCGGTACGGTCGTCGAGCATTGGGCAGTCCAAAAGCTGCAGGCAAACTGGAAATTCATTTCTGCGTCTGGCAAGTAAGGCAAGTGCTGCTGCGTGACCGCCGCCGGCACTTTCGCCGCCAATGGCGATGCGTTTTGGATCGATGTTAAGCGTTTTGGCTTCGGTGTTTAGCCAGCGCAGAGCGGCATAGCAATCTTCTATAGCGCCGGGGTACCGAGTTTCTGGAGCCAGACGATAGTCGACCGATACCACGACACAATCCAAAGTAAGTACCAATGAGCGATTAGCTATATCGGTCATTTCCGGGGAGCCGAGAATGTAGCCGCCGCCATGAATATGCAAGTAGGCAGGTCGCGCTTGGTCGGTTTCAGCGCTGGGGCAATAGTGCAGGACTCGAACATCCGGGGCACCGTCATGACCGGTGATAAAGCGCTCCTCGCAATTCACGCTTTCCTGCGTCGCTGTTAGTGGCGGACTGTCTATAAAGGCAGCCCCGCTGGGCATGGCTCGAATGGCTTGCACCAGCTCGTCAGTGCATTCCAGTGTCGGCATGACATCAAGCGCCGGGAGAAATTCCGGCGCGATGAGGTGGCTAGTGTTTTTGGCTTTTGTCATAGGAGATCCTCGGTAGATTGCGTTCGTTACGCCTACTCAGGGCAGTGCGGTATTTTGGTCTTTAGCTTAGTAGCTTGGCAGTTGAGCGCGGATAAAATCCTGAATGTCTTCTCGCGCCTGTTTTGCTTCCGGAAATAATGGTTCAAATACCGGAAAGGCATGGGGCAGGGTCGGCCATACATGGCATTGAGTGGCTACACCTGCAGCGGCGGTTCGACGTGCGAGCATGATAGAGTCATCCATCAAGATTTCGTTTGAGCTGGTGAGAAAGAACAAGGGTGGAAGTCCTTCACAGTCCATATAGAGCGGCGACACTTCCGGGTTTGCGCTATCGGCACCATTTATGTAGTCAGTCATCATTACTTGAAAGGCAGCGATGGGTAGCAGTGGGTCGCTTTTTTGCAACTTGAAGCGTGCTGGAGGGTTGTGTACCCGACTTAATTCAGTAACGGGAGACACCGGTATCGCGCAGGCCGGCATTGGCAAGTTTTTCGCCTTGAGACGGTGCAGTAAAGCTAACAGCAAGTTGCCGCCAGCCGAGTCGCCGCCTATTACGATTTGTGAGGGCGAGTAGCCGAGATTGAGCAGCATCAGGTAGGCGGCCTCGCAATCATTTAGCCCGGCGGGAAAGGGGTTCATAGGGGCTAGGCGATAGTCCGGAACAAAGGCATCGCAGTCGAGCTCGCCACAGAGTTTCGACACCATGGGTAAATGGGCGTTGGGTGCAGCAGGCAGAAAAAAAGCGCCTCCGTGTAACCAGAGTATGACTGGGCGCTTACCTTTTTCGAGTGTACCGAAGACATAGCCCGGCACCGAGTCGACGATCTCAAAGGCTGGCGCAGGGCCGTTGGTTTTTGGGCATGACGCGGAGGCTATGCGCAATTGAATCTTGGCAATTTTCTCTGGCGATGTCTTGGCCATGCGGCCGAGCATAGGTTTTAGAAAGAGTCGCATTAATCTAATGATAAATCGGCTGCGCAGACTGATTGCTATGTTGCGAAAGACAATAGGGTCTTTGTTCTGGGTAGCACCAGGCGGATTGCTAGTTGTGCTGCCTAGGGTTGGCTGTGACATGCTTGGAATCCTTGGTGGCCTGAGGCCCGTATTATTATCGTATACCGCATTCTGGCTATTTTCGCACAAATTGTCAGCTTGTGACTTTGTATGTTTCGTCCGGGTCTGGTGAAGCAACGCGGCTCAATTTAGTCGCTGGCTACCCTGCAGGCGAACAAAACACGAACGCGCTATACAAAATTTAACAGCAATCACCACACAATAATCGTTAAACTAACTCTCAATCTGAATTCAGCATTCCACGGAGATCATCATGTTATCCCTCGCAAAAAAAGACCTGCTGCGAAACCAGGCCTATGCCAATGGGTGTTGGCTGGATTCGGATTCGGGTAATACCACCGACGTTTTCAATCCGGCTACTGGCGAAAAAGTGGGTAGTATTCCCCAGCTCAGTGCTGAACAAACCCGCGAGATCATTGCTGACGCCGACAAGGCTTTTCAATCTTGGCGCAAGTTGACGGCGAAAGAACGTGGTGGCTACCTGCGGCGCTGGTTTGATTTGATCAATGACAATGCCGATGACATTGCCGCCATCATGACGGCGGAGCAGGGCAAGCCGCTTGCCGAAGCCAAGGGCGAAGTTGGCTACGCAGCCTCTTTTATTGAATGGTTTTCGGAAGAGGGAAAACGGACCTACGGCGATGTGATTCCCAGCCCAACGGGCGATAAACGACTGCTGGTTTTGAAAGAACCCATCGGCGTATGTGCCGCTATTACGCCGTGGAACTTTCCCGCAGCGATGATTACCCGCAAGGCCGCACCTGCGCTGGCCGCCGGCTGCAGCATGATTGTGCGTCCGGCGGATGCAACGCCACTCACGGCCCTAGCTTTGGCAGTACTCGCTCACGAAGCTGGCATTCCTGCCGGCGTGTTTAACGTGATCACCGGTAAATCTCGGGTGCTCGGTGCGGAACTTACATCCAGCACGATCGTGCGGAAATTGTCCTTTACTGGCTCAACGGAAGTAGGCCGTGTACTGATGGCGCAGTGTTCGCCCAGTTTGAAAAAGCTGTCTATGGAGCTCGGCGGCAATGCACCTTTTATTGTGTTTGACGATGCCGATCTCGATGCCGCGGTGATTGGTGCCATTGCTTCAAAATACCGCAATGCCGGTCAGACTTGTGTGTGCACCAATCGCCTGTATGTTCACGACACGGTCTATGATGCTTTCGCTAAGAAACTTGCCGCCGCCGTTGCCCAGCTCAAAGTCGGGCTGGGTACTGAAGAAGGCGTGACCCAAGGGCCGCTGATTGACGGCGACGCGGTCGCCAAGGTCGAACAACATATCGAAGACGCAGTATCAAAAGGCGCGCGGGTTATCAGTGGTGGTAAACGCCATAGCCTCGGGGCCAACTTTTTTGAGCCCACGGTGTTGGTTGATGTTACCCAGAAAATGTTGATTGCCCATGAAGAAACCTTCGGGCCGGTCGCGCCGCTGATTCGCTTTCACTCCGACGATGAAGTCATTCAACTCGCCAACGACACCGAGTTCGGTCTGGCCAGTTACTTTTACAGCCGCGATATAGGCCGCGTCTGGAAGGTGGCCGAAGCGCTGGAATACGGCATGGTGGGTATCAATACCGGCATAATCTCCAACGAAGTGGCGCCCTTTGGCGGCGTTAAACAGTCGGGCTTTGGCCGCGAAGGATCCCACTACGGCATAGACGAGTACATGGTGCTCAAATATTTGTGTATGGGCCAGTAGTCAGCTCGCCGAGTTCTTGGGTGGGCGGATTCGAGCGCGATGGCCTTAACAGGGTCGCGCTCCTACCGGGTTGGTTACTTTAAACCCGCCGCCGAATTAAAGACATGCCATTCTCGCGCATAATGAGGCGTTGCTCCGGCGCGCTGAAATCGGCAATTTCTTCAAGAAAACTAAGCGGTTCTGCCAGTCCTTCAGCATGCGGATAATCTGATCCGAAAATAATACGATCCGTTCCAATAGCCGCTTTTAATTCTTGCAGGTCATCTTCGTAGTAGGGCGACACCCAAACGTGTTCGCGTAGCGTTTCTGTCGGATCGCGTTTGAAAGCCTGCGGAAACTGACCGTAGGTTTTCTTAAGAGACTTGACGAGTGACTTCACCCAGCTTGAGCCCGACTCAATTGTCGCGACGCGCAGATTGCTGTGGCGGTCGAAGACGCCATCGATAATCAACGAGGCGACGGTATCCGAAATCGGATTTGCGCTTAAGGCACTGCCGAGCAGAGAGGTGCCAAAGGCTTTCATATTGCCGCCTTCGCCCCAAAACTCATTGAAATGGTGGTAGCCCGAATCGCCAGAGTGAAAAGCCACGGTGATGCCGGCCTCGGACGCCAGCGCCCAATAAGCGTCGTGATCAGGATGCCCTAAGCTGCGATTGCCATTGGGGTGCATAACGGGGCCGGAACGCATCACAACGACGCGGGCGTCTCGATCTAGCGCCCACTGCAGTTCTTTTACTGCATTTTGCGGATCGGCGAGGCTTATGTAGGGGGCCGCGAAGATTCGATTTTTGTAGTTGCATCCCCAGTCTTCATCCAGCCAGAGGTTAAAGGCACGGAATGCAGCAACAATTGCCTCGGGGTCGTCTTTTAGCGCCTGCTCCATACCGACTCCCAACGTTGGGAACATGAACATGGCTTCAATACCTTGCTGGTCCATTAGCGCAATACGGGCATCGCGGTTGCGGTATTCCGGTCGAATCGGTTCTAACTCGCCAAATAATTCTTTTAAGCCTTTACCTTCGGGGTTGTTCGCCCGGAAAAACTGATCCATGCAGCCCGGTTTGGCAACGGGATCAAAGGTGGGGTTAGGAATAAAGGGGCAAACTTTACCTGCTACCAACAGTTTACGTTTGCCACCAATGTCTGCCCATTGCATGCAACGCCGTGCCATTTTGGGGTCGATATGACGCGTAAATGCATCTTCTGCCTCGTAGTAATGATGGTCGGCATCGAAGAGTTGATAGCCTAGTTTGCTCATACACAATCCTGTAGTTCGTTGTATTACACACTCTGGACTTTGCGCCTAGGATGCCGGTTCGCCAATGACATATTCTGCCAATTCACCGTCTATCTCGGTCGACACTTGTTAAATTTATAAAAGATTTGTTTTGCTGCGCTAGTATTGTTCCAGCGCTGCTGTATGGCCGCAGCTTGGGGGTAGCTGTTAAACTTAGGGTATGAAAACACCAAGCTTACCTGAGTCTGGCAGCCAGCCGGTGTTGACCGATAGCCCCATGGAAAATCCCTTGCTATACGCTCGCTCTGTGAGCCGGGCCCTCAATATTGTCGGCGACCGAACCGCGTTGTTACTGATGTATTGGGTATTTCTCGGTGTCTATCGGTTTGCAGAACTTCAGATCAAAACGGGGCTGTCGAAAAGTCTTGTCAGTAGTCGCCTGAAACGCCTGGAGCAGCAGGGCGTACTTGAGCGCAGAGCGTATCAGGGAGGGCGCTACGAGTATCACTTGACGCCAATGGGCAAAGATCTTTACGCAGTGGCCTTGGCGCTTATTCGCTGGGACAAGCAATGGCACTATAGCCCCGATTGCGTAACCCATCATTTAGTACACAAACAGTGTGGGAAAGAGTTTATGCCGGCGCCGGTGTGCACGCACTGCAACCATGAGTTTGAGGCTCGAAGCTGCGATTGGCATTACGGGCCGGGCAAACCTGATAAAGAGTTGAGTAAGGAAAGCGGCTCCCGTCGCTCCCGAATTCCCCCTGCGGCGCTCGACGTCGAGCACCCGATTATGGATCGATCGCTAGAGATATTGGGCGACCGCTGGACGGCATTGACGATTGCAGCGGCGTTTTATCGGGTGCGAACCTTTAGCGGTTTTCAGCTGGCACTCGGGATTGCCAGTAATATTTTGAGTGACCGCCTCGGACGCTTGGTGGCCTTGGGTATATTTAGCGAGCGTCAACATTCGCGATCTGAATATCGCCTCACGGAGCAGGGTTTGGCCTTGTTTCCCCTAATTGTCTGTCTGATGCGCTGGGGCGATAAATGGCTAGCGGATGACGGTGGCCCGGCGCTGGTTCTGGTGCACCGCAGCTGCAATACACTGCTGGAGCCGCTTATGCGTTGTGATCAGTGTAACGAAGCGCTGCACTTCGGTGATTTTCACCTGTAAACCCTTTCCGGTCGCAGTATTTACCTCCAGCTGTGCCAGTTGCTTGCCCATTTCCATACACATAAGTGCCGTTCAATGTTTTACACTAGTGGCCTTGCTAGAACCCCACGAACGACTACTCAGTGAGCTCCCATGCCAACTCTTCAGGAACAACTGCTCCAGGCCGGTATTGTTGACCCCAAAAAGGCCAAAGCAATCAACAAGGAAAAGCGCAAAGCCGCCAAGCAGCCCAAGGGGCAGGTGCGCGTTGATGAATCGAAGGAGGCCGTGACCCGTGCACTTCAGCAGAAGGCGGCGCGCGATCGCGAATTAAATAGGCAGAGGCAGGCAGAGGCTGACAAGAAGGCGATTCAGGCCCAGATTATTCAGTTGATTACGGCCAACCGCATTGATCGGCAGCGTGGTGAGTTGACCTATCAGTTTGTCGACGCCAAGAAGATCAAAAAAATCTACGTCACCAATGACTTACAGGCGCAGCTGACCCGTGGCCAGATTGCTATCGTAAAACTCAATGAAGGCTACGAACTGGTGCCTGCTGCAGTGGCAGACAAAATAAAGCAGCGGGACGAAGCGCGGGTGCTGGTGCTTCACGACAAGTCTATCGTGGAGGTCACTGAAGAAGACGATCCCTATGCTGACTACAAAATCCCCGACGACCTGATGTGGTAATGCTTTGCCTTTGAATAATGAAATTTTGAGCACCGAATCCTCTAACAGCGCCGCACAGCAGGTACTGCAGTCTGTCTTTGGCTACGAGTCCTTTCGCAACCAGCAGGGTGTGATAGTCAGTCACATTATCGATGGTGGCGATGCCTTGGTACTGATGCCTACTGGTGGCGGCAAATCCCTGTGCTTTCAGATACCCGCGCTGGTTCGCCCCGGCACTGCCATCGTGGTGTCACCTTTGATAGCGCTTATGCGCGATCAAGTGCAGGCGCTGCAGCAAAATGGCGTTAGGGCCGAGTACCTGAATTCCAGCTTGAGTGCTGACGAGGCCTTTCGGGTCGAGTCGCTGTTCCGGCAGGGCGACCTGGATATGCTCTATGTCGCACCCGAACGCCTGATGATGCCGCGCATGCTAGAGCTGATGGATGTCAGCAAAATCTCCCTATTTGCCATCGATGAAGCTCACTGTGTATCGCAGTGGGGGCACGATTTTCGGCCGGAGTACATTCAGCTCTCCATTGTCCATGAGCGCTATCCCTCGGTTCCGTGCATCGCGCTAACGGCCACGGCAGATCAGGCAACGCAGCGGGAGATTATCAGTCGCCTCGGCCTGCATAATGCGCTGCTGTTCAACGACGGTTTTGACCGCCCCAATATTCGTTACCGCATTAGCGAGAATCAGGGCAATGCCCGCGAGCAACTCAAGCGCTTTATTCTGAATGAGCACGAGGGTGAGGCCGGTATTGTCTACTGCTTGTCGCGGCGCAAGGTTGAGGACGTGGCCGAGTGGCTCACCGCTCAGGGCATGTGTGCCTTGCCCTACCATGCGGGCTTAAGCAGTGATCTGCGCGAGCACCACCAAGAGCGCTTTCTGCGAGAAGACGGTGTCATTATTGTCGCCACCATTGCCTTCGGCATGGGTATCGATAAGCCCGATGTGCGTTTCGTAGCGCATCTGAGTTTGCCTAAAAGCATAGAAGCCTATTATCAGGAAACAGGCCGCGCTGGGCGTGACGGAGCGCCTGCCAACGCGTGGATGTCATACGGCCTGCAAGACGTTATAACCCTGCGTCAAATGCAGGAGCAATCCCAGGCAGAGGAAAGCCGCAAGCGGGTGGAACGCCACAAGCTGGATTCGATGCTCGGCTTGTGCGAAATGCACACCTGCCGGCGCCAGGCCTTGCTGCGCTACTTTGACGATGGTATGCCCGAACCCTGCGGCAATTGCGATAACTGCCTGACACCACCGGAAACCTGGGACGCTAGCGTAGCCGCGCAAAAAGCGCTTTCCTGTGCGTATCGCACCGGCCAGCGCTTTGGCGTCAATTATTTGGTAGATGTTTTGCTGGGTGCGGACTCGGGACGAGTTTTCGAGCGAATCCAACAGTTTGGTCATGAGCAGCTCTCGGTGTACGGCATTGGCAAAGAGCTTTCTCAAGGCGAGTGGCGCACCCTGTTTCGACAATTGATAGCCGGTGCTTGGCTGAGTGTCGATTATGAAGGGCACGGCAGCATACGCCTGACGGAATCAGCGCGGCCGGTACTCAAGGGCGAACAGGCGTTAACGCTGCGAAAAATGCTGAAAGTCAGTAAAAGCAAAAATAAAAAAGTGTCCGCGAGTTTCAGTGGTGGCAGTGGCCGGCTGTGGGATGCATTGCGCGAGCATCGCAAAAAACTGGCCGAAGAACAGGAAGTTCCTGCTTACGTTATCTTTCACGATGCGACACTCGCGGCAATGGTTGAGCGAGCGCCGCAGACGCTTGAGCATCTGGCCAATATTTCCGGCGTTGGCGAACGCAAACTCGAAGCCTACGGCGACAGTTTTTTGAGCGTCATCATCGACAATTTTGAACCAGCACCCCTTACCGATACTGTTGCCGAAACCTTAACGCTACTGAGTCGCGGCGCTGTGCCTCTGGACATTGCGCACAAACGTGATATCACGCTGGCCACGGTTTATCGGCATCTGGCACTGGGTATAGAGCGTGAGGAAATTGATCTGGCTGATGTTGTCGAGATTGATGACAAATCGCTAAGCGCACTATATTCCGCTTTTGAACAACAAGAAGGCAGCGCCTTGAAGCCGGTCTTTGAGTTGTTCGATGGTGAATACGACTACGGCGTGCTCGATTGTGTGCGCGCAGCCATGAAACGTGCCACTGCTTAAGGCTAA
>JBLHMO010000034.1:0-25558 GCA_047622145.1 Paracoccaceae bacterium
GGCGTAGCGCCGGTAAGCAACGGCGTTGTGAATTTGGAGAGGGCCTTGAATTATGCCAAGACCGGCGGTTTTATTCCCGCATCTACCAGTCTCGTAACTTGGGCAGAGTTTAGCCCTTAAGCGTGTTTCGCAAGTTTTACTCGTAAGCTATCAAGGGAATCCTCGGCACACGCGCCTGTCTGGTTTAGCCGTATATTCACTGAGCGCGAAATTGCGCCGCGTGTGTCTGTCGATATCGGGTTGACGTACAATGCTTATTAAATAATAAACAAAGGAGAAGACAATGGATTTGACTGGAAAACGACTAGTTGTAACAGGTGCAAACGGTAGCCTTGGTCGGGCTGTGGTGAGCAAAATAGAGGAATGTGGTGGCACGGCGGTCAAGCTGGACGTCCAATTTGGTGATCGCGCGGATGCGCTGTCCAAGCAGGTTGATTTGACTAACGAGGCCGAGACAAAAGCCTGTTTTGACGCGATCGGTGATTTCGATGCGGTGTTGAATTTGGCCGGTGGCTTTGCGATGGGCCTGAGCACATTTGACACATCGGATGAACAGTGGGATCACTTGTTTAAACTGAATGTAGCTACTTTACGCAATACGCTAAAAGCAGCCGTACCGGCCTTGGTCGCTAAAGGCGCAGGCAGCATTGTCAATGTAGGGGCCTATGGTGCCCTGAGTGGAGGCGGGGATCTGAGCGCCTACTGCGCCTCGAAATCAACGGTGATGCGGCTGACAGAAAGCCTGTCTGAAGAATTGAAACACCAAGGTGTTAACGTCAATGCAGTGTTGCCTACGGTAATCGATACGCCGCCGAATAGAGCGGGGATGCCGGATGCCGACTTCGACGCTTGGGTCTCTCCTGAGAAACTGGCAAGTGTTATTTGCTTTCTCGCCTCTGATGCAGCTTCAGCCGTTCATGGCGCGCTGGTTCCTGTGCGCGGACTGTCCTAGGTGGGCATGGCCAGCCCTGTCGAATGGGGCTGGTCGATCAGTGAGGGTGGTAGAGAAACTGGCGGGCTAAACGGCTAGTTTGATTTTTTTTGATTGCGTTCCAGCATGGATACGAAATCACTTCGCGGGCGCTGTCTGGGTAGCGCGAATATTTTTAGGCTGCTGCGATCACGGTACATGATGTAGCCTATCACTATGGACATGCCGAGCGACAGCCATCCCAGTGCCCGAAAGATATAGCCGAGGTTGCCCAGTTCGGCGGCAGCCGGGGTGGGTTTACTGACCAGATTACTTTGCGGTGAAAAGAGGCTGGATTGCTGGTTCTGCTGGTCGACCAAAGCCAAGGCCCGATTAAGTTGCCGTTCGAGTATTTCAACACGATTGCGATTGCTGTCCGCGGTTGCAGCTAGGTTCGCTTGCGCTGGCAGAGTGATGTTATCGGCGTTTGATTTGGGGCTGCTTGCCACGGGGCTTTCACCGCGACTCACCGTTAGCGATTTTTTGTTTGTCTGTGCTTGCGCCGCCAAAAAGTGCAATTCAGGTGGCGAGGTCGAGCTTGATGATGCTACTTCAACGGGTAGCTTAGAATAGTTGCCTGCATAGGGGTCGCTAACGAAATCCTTGCCACCGTAGCGATATACCGGGGCCGTGTCCGCCGCCATCGCCTTATGGGGCTCGGGGTCGGCCGGCAATGTATCGCGGCTCGTGGCAGCGCTTAGATTTGTAGATCGAGTGTTGACCTGATTGATTTGTTCTTGATGTCGTGGAGATTGACTGCTCATTGCAGTGCGGAGGCCGTCGCCCTGGATCAGCTCAAAGCGTTTGCCACCTCCAGTGATGGCCAGACGAGTGTCGGTGCACTGTTTGGGAATGGCCAGCAGATAGGCTTCTTTTAAAACATCCGGTCGGCCGCCGATAAATGCGTTGGGGTTGGTTTGATAAACGCTGGCCATCCATTGGCCGCGATCACCATCGCGGACACGGCTGAGGCGAGAGGCCAGGCGCCACAGCGAATCGCCGCGCACTGCGCGGTATTGTTCGTCAATGAATTGATCGCGCACGTCAGTCGTTACCGCCGCTGACCGATCTGGCTGCTTCACGGTTCGTGCATTGTCAGGACTTGCTTGCGTATCGTTTTGTACTGTTTTTAAAGGCTTTTCGGCCATTTTTCGTTTTTTTGGGGCGATAGCGTTGGGCGTCTTTGTCCTTGGCACGCTGACGACAATTTCATGTTGTACTGGATTGTGAATCGCCGGCAGGTCTAGCAGTACCGTGTACTCGCGCTGCAGAAAGCCTCGGGGCCAACGAATGCTCAAGGTGAAAGCGAGATAGGGTTCCATTACGGCGTCATCGGAGCGCAGTCGCACAGAGTTGGTTTCGCTGTCGAAATCAATCTGGAATTTACTGCTAACCATAGAGTCCAGCGGATGGCCGGACACGCCATCGTTCAGGGCCGAGAGTGCAATGCGGATATCCTGGCCTGAGAGGTCGCCCAAGTGGTGCAGGGGAATACTGAGGTCGAGCGGGGAGCCTAGCCGCGAGCGCAGGTCCGCCTCACCTAGGCCGATGCCGTAAGTGTTTGAAAATCCACTTAAAATCAAGCAGATGGTAATGATTGCGCGGTTCAGATAGCCAGGCATTAAAATTCTCATTTTTACAGCCGTTCAAGTGGCTCAGCGTGATCTAGCCGCTTGCCTCTCAGAGTATAGCGCTATAACACGCAAATGCCCAGTTGCGAACTAGCACAGGTGAAGGGCTAAAAAACTAAATCTCACATAAATCAATACCGATAAAAATAAAAGCACCCAAAGTTTCAGGGTGTTTTTTTATAGACCTTGTCCTGCTGTCCCGTTGAAGAGAAATAAAAAAGCCTGATTCCACCACAATTGATACAATGAGATTGTCTAGAAAGCACTGTATTAATAGGGTAAATCAGGCCGTGGCACATTTTAATGCCATTCTTTCACAAACACTAAAACTTGTTCCGAGACATGAATTTGAGACCCTCGCCAAACAACACCATTCAGGGTGCGCCTTTCGTACAGCCTCCCGTTAGTCGCCGTTTGGTGAAGGGCTAAAAACTAAATCTCATGTAAATCAATACCGATAAAAATAAAAGCACCTAAAGTTTCAGGGTGTTTTTTTATAGACCTTGTCCTACTGTCCCGTTAACGAGAAATAAAAAAGCCTAATTCCATCACAATTGATACAATGAGATTGTCTAGAAAACACTGTATTAATAGGGTGAATCAGGCCATGGAACATTGTAATACCATTCTTTCACAAATACTAAAACTTGTTCCGAGGCATGAATTTGAGACCCTCGCCAAACAACACCATTCAGGCGGCGCCTTTCGTACAGTCTCCCGGTAGTCGCAGTTTGGTGAAGGGCTAAAAAAACTAAATCTCACATAAATCAATACCGATAAAAATAAAAGCACCTAAAGTTTCAGGGTGTTTTTTTTTAGACCTTGTCCTGCTGTCCCGTTAAAGAGAAATAAAAAAGCCTAATTCCATCGCAATTGATTCAATGAGATTGTCTGGAAAACACTGTATTAATAGGGTGAATCAGGCCATGGCACATTGTAATACCATTCTTTCACAGATACTAAAAACTTGTTTCGAGACATGAATTTGAGACCCTCGCCAAACAACACCATTCAGGCGGCGCCTTTCCTACAGCCTCCCGGTGATCGCAGTTTGTGGTACTTACGACGGCTCAATTGTCTGGGAGAAACAGCTTGCGAGACATCGTTGATAATATGCCGGCGCAAATGCATCGCCTCTAACACTTGGGCAGTGCCAAGCTGTCGCGATCTAACCTGTCAAGCATCAATGAAGACAAACCCTAGGCCTTGTGCGAAGCGTTGTTTGGAAAGCTGTTAACTCGTTGCCAAGGTGTGGCGCATGATCATAATTTCAAGTTTAACCACCCGTAGTATTCGCTCGATGCCTCGACTATCGACTTGTGCTTGTCTGCGTTTCCCGGGGCTTATTTTCGCACTACCGAGGGCGCGGTCAAATTGCACGTCGGCTTGAATCATGCCGGCTATTTGTCGGAATTTGTGACTATAGCGGAGGGTAAGAAACACGATGTGACCGTGGGTCGCATGCTCAACTTCCCTAAAGGGAGTATGGTTGTCATTGATAAAGCATACAATGATTATTATTGGTATAAGCAATTGATAGACAAAGATATTTTCTTCGTTACCCGGCTTAAGAATAATGTAAAATACCGTATTATTGATCGTCGATCCGTGTTGAAAAACTAAGGCTTAACGTGTGATCAAACGATAGAATTCACCGGCTCCCATGTCTCTAAAAAGCACCCAGTTCAATTACGGCGGGTAGGCTATAAAGATGCGGAGACGGGAAAACACTATGTGTTTTTAACGAGCAATTTCAAGCTAGCCGCCAAGACGATAGCTGATGTCTACAAAGCCAGGTGGCAAGTAGAATTATTCTTTAAGTGGATAAAACAAAACCTGAAAATAAAATTTTTTGTTTGGCGCGAGCAAGAATGCCGTGATGACTCAAATGTGGATAGCGATGTGCGTCTACCTGCTCATTGCATTTCTCGCGTTTCAGTCAGAGCTTACAAAAAGTATGCAGCAGATATTGCGGCTATTGCAGCTTAATCTGTTTAATAAACGCGACCCGATGTCTCTCTTAAGGGGGGATCCATCTAATTATAGACTACCTGATATTAATCAGTTGAAGCTCATATGAAAGTTAACGGGACAGCAGTGATAGACCTTGTGTATTGCATCGAGCAGTACGGGTGGGTTTTTTAGGTCGGTGAGTCTCTTCGATTTCACGCCGCATCCAAAGCGTAATTTCACATTTTAGCCGTTGAACGGGGCGTTGGATGTTTCGTTTCTACGCTGGCTTTGATATGGAGTGCTCTTGAAGCTGGTTGCGCTTCAGGAGAAATGCGGCCAGATCGTCGGCAAGCTTTCGCTGCTGTTGTAAAAGTGATGCATCCAGTGCATTTTTTCCTGAAAGTGATTGTATTAGGGCATTTGCGGTGAAATATCCGCTAGCCACGTTAAACATGGCGATCAGGTGAAGTACGTGCACGCTCTCTGATTCTGTGGCGCCAGGCAAAAGTACAGCGGCATTGCGCATCAGTTTTTGTAGCCAGTTAATCACGAGGGCGTGGCCGGGGTTCTCGGTTGGTGCCATTAAGGCTTGTTGAAACAACACCGGGATATGGGGGTGTTGGGCCAAGAGTTCGCCAATAAGGCCCGGCAGGTTTTCGGTGGCCGACGCGCGCTCGACTTGTTGCTCTATGGCGGCAGCCAGGGGTTGCAAAGCTCTATCCAGCATGGCGCTAAAAAGGCGTTCCTTACTTTTAAAGTGATTGTACAGGCCGGGCTCTTGAATGCCGGCGGCCTGTGCAATCTCCCTGACGGTGGTCGCGCGATAACCGCGTGCGCTAATCAAAGCTTCGGCCGCGTCGAGAATGCGCTGTGCAGTGCGCTCGCCTTTAGTCAGGCGGATATCTGTGGGCTTCATGAGCCGGCGGTGTCTCTCTGCTGGATCATCATGTGGGTTTGGCTTCCCTATAGTTGGCCTTGCCAGGCAATGATGGCAGGGATACACTCAAAAAACGAGTAATTGATAATATTTGGTGCTTCATGAATCTTGCGGATCTTGATCGCTGTGTCAGTGCAGATGGCAGCGAAGTGTATCGACGTGTTTTTGCAGATCAGGCGGTATTTGCGCTGGAGCGGGAATATATTTTCGGCACGAGCTGGCTATATCTATGTCACGACAGTCAGCTAAAAATGCCGGGCGACTTTATAACCACCTATATGGCCGATACCCCGATCATCGTAGCGCATGGCGAGGATGGCAATATTCACGCCTCGGTTAACAGCTGCTCTCACCGGGGTTTGCCGGTGTGTCGCGCCGATAGCGGCAACGCCAAACGCTTCGTGTGCCCCTACCACAGCTGGTCTTATGCGGTCAGCGGCGAGTTGGTGACCATTCCGCAAGAGCGTCATACCTGCAATGCGCGCGATCGCTCAAGCCTCAGTCTAAAGGCTGTACCTCGGCTTGAGTCATACCGCGGGCTTATCTTTGGGAGCTTTAATAAAGGTATAGAATCGCTAGAGGACTACCTGGGTGATATGCGCTTTTACCTCGACAGTTACTTCAATCGCTTTCCGCAGGGAGTCGAAGTGCTGGGCGAACCCCATAAATGGCGGTTGCGCGCTAACTGGAAATTACCTGTCGAGAACCAGTTGGGCGATGTTGCTCACGGCCCCTATTTGCATGCAACCCTGCTGGCTGATTCGCCAGCGGTCCCGGAAATCGACAACTATGGCTACAACTGTGTGCCGCGGCCGGGTCACGGTGCCGCGGTGAGATTGATGCCTGGCGACGCTGCACCGCAGGACATCGCGTGGGGCCTTGAAGGCATGGCGGCCTTAAGCGGCAACCCTGAGTTCATGTCATATTTGCTGGAGGTTCAGGCCAAGGCTGCAGAGCAGATCGGCCCGGTTGGTGCACGTATAAAAGGACTGACTTACGGGGTGTATCCAAACCTGTCATTCCTTTGGTCAAATTCAACCTTGCGGGTCAGTCATCCGCGTGGTGCAAAAGAGGTTGAATACTGGTCGTGGTGGGTGGTGCCTGCGGATGCCCCCGATTCAGTGAAGCAACTACTAAGAACGAATTTCACCCATATGTTTGGCCCTGGCGGTTTGCTAGAGCAGGAAGACAGCGAATCCTGGATGCAGCAGTTAAAGGGCAGTGACATCAGTTATATGGATGACCGGCCGCTGTACTACGGTTTGGGGCTTGGTGAGGAAACCGCTCACCCCGAATTGCCCGGTCTGGTTGGCTCTTCTTATAACGAGCATTACGCACGCGAGTTTTATAAGCGTTGGCGCGAAGATATCGACAACGGTATGAGGAAAAAAATGGGTCGCAATAAAGCCGGGGCGGCGTAAATGGAGTTAAGTCGAGAACTGCATTTTGAGGTGGAGCAGTTTTACTACCGCGAAGCACGCTTGTTGGACGAGCGCTGCTACCAGCAGTGGTTAGCGCTGCTGTGTGAAGATATACGCTACGCGATGCCGTCGCGCTATGTTGCGCAACGCGACCATGTGGTGCGCGGCAGCGAAGCCTATCTGGCACCCGAGCGGGAAATGCAAACCGAGGCTGTGAACTCGTTACCACTGCGCGAGGAAAACTATTTCGTGCTAGCGGTGCGAGTTGATCGGGCATTCAAGCCGACGGCTTGGGGTGACAATCCGCCGGCGCGAACCCGCCGGCACGTAAGCAACGTCGAACTCATCGGCTTCGACGGTGATGAGCTGTCCGTATACAGCAATTTCATGCTCAACTATAGCCGGCACGGACAGGACAATTTTTTGTACTCCGGCCAGCGTCGCGATAAGCTTCGCCGCGAAGGCGGCAGTTTTAAAATTGCGGATCGGGAAATCATTCTGGACTGGAGTGTTATTCCGGCACCGACAGTAGCGTTGTTTTTTTAGTGTACGGTTCAGGTGGCGCTGGACTTCGGGGTTGCGCGGGCGCTGCTTACTAGTATGCTTCCAGCATCCGGTTGCGGTGAGAGAGGAGGGTTCGATGGCCGTCAAAAAGTCTTCCAGGGGCAAAAAACGGGATACAGGTAAGTCTGAGCTGGGCAGTGGTGAGCCGGCCGGCAATAAGGGCTCCTTAATTGATCAGTTGCTGGATTACACCGGCCTTATTACCGGAAGTATTGCCGATGTGGTGAAAACGGGTTCGGCCATTCCGCTCATGTACACCGACAATTGGTTGAAAGACCTCTATATGAAGTCGATTGACCCAGAGCGTCTGCGGGCTATGGCGGATGCGGGCGAAATCCTCAAAGACGCAAGAGAAGTTGCGGGGCTCAATCTACAGGAGCTTGCAGCCATACTGGGCCTCAAAGACGAGGAATTACTGAAGGAAGTAGAGGGCGGGCGGGCGACATTGCCCTTTGATATGATTTTGCGTATTGCCGCCTTAGTCGCACGTCACGACCCAATTCCCTTTATTCTTAAATTTGTAAGAACCTACAACCCAGCGTTGGAAAGTCGTCTGGGCGAGTTGGGGATTCTCCAGTTGCCCAAGCAATACGAACGTGAGCGGCGCTTTGTTAATTTACTGCGAAAGCAAGATGAATTGCGCTCGATGAGTGATAGCCAATTTGATCGATTTTTGAGTTTGCAGGACGCCGCCGTTGAGTTCTCGTTGGATGTGTTGCGTTCGGGGCTGGAAAAAGATGGCGAGTGAGTGGGTGCGAGACTTTAAAAAAAGGTCCTAAATTCCATCCCAACATTAGTAAGCCGCAATACCATTTTTCCGTTCTTACTGCGCATAATTTCGTCAGCTGCGGAGTAGGGGCTAAGGTGATTTCAGGTGAAGCCGGGCTTTCGCCAAGAGTCTCGAAGCGCGTGAGGCGCTTGCGTCGTGAAATTAGGCTGCAGCCTTCCCCAGGATTGATCATTGACAACCGGGTCGTCAGCATAGCTTGCGAGGGTGAGCAACGCGGCCGCCGCAGCAGACATCAGTTTTTGTTGTAACTGGAGGCAGTCTTTTAACTGCTGCAGACTAATTAAGCCTTTTTTTAATAAAATACTGCCCAGTGGTCGCGATTGTTCAGCTTGTTCTAAGAGAGCCCTTTCCAGCTGAGCTTCAGTGATTTCACCGCACGCGACCAGTAAGTCGCCCAATCGGCAACCAAGCTCGCTCAGTTGTGGCAGCTTTGCTTGCTGAACGGTACTTCGAAGCTTTTTCTGCAGTGAAAGCAGGCTGCGCTTCTCGCAGGATGAGAGTCTTTGCTGGCTCTGTAATACTTGGCATACGGGTTGGTTTAGCTGTTTGGAGAGCTTGAGTGCACCCTCCAGCTCGCGATTGAGAACAAAATCGGCTGCCAGCAGTAGCTCCCCGATACGGGTGGCGGTCTTGTCTGGGAGCGACGCTGTTGTAGACATAGTATTCTCCAAGTTGCAGTTGCGTGGAATACAGCCCTAGGCGTTTCGGCACTGCTAGGCCACAATAACGAGATAACTAAGCGGCGAGCAATACGTAAATCCCGCATTGGACACTGCTTGCTGTGTTGTGGCGAGGATAATTTTTTTAAGCGATTAATAATAAAGGAATAAATCATGGAAAAAGTGCGCACTGGTCGGCGGTATCGCCCTAATCGACTGGCTGAATCCTACGATGTCATTGTTGTCGGATCCGGCATCGGTGGGTTGGTTAACGCTGCGCTTTTGTCGTTATTGGGGCGTCGAGTCTGCGTGCTGGAGCAGCACTATACCGCTGGCGGCTACACTCACGCCTACGAACGCGAGGGTTACGAATGGGATGTGGGCGTGCACTACATTGGCGACGTTCACAAACCGTCGTCGACGCTTAGGCGTATTTTCGATGTGGTGAGTGATGGTCACTTGCAGTGGGCCGAAATGGATGCTGCCTATGATCGTATTATTTTGGGTGATCGTGAGTATGATCTGATTGCCGGAAGAAGAAATTTCATTGCTGAGTTGGTCAATCATTTTCCCGAGGAAGAAGCGGCGATTCGTCAATACGTGGAGCTCATTCGCCAGGTCAGTTATCAGAGCACCCGTTTTTTTGCTGGGCAAGCGATGCCACGTAGCCTTGGACGTGCCTACGGAAAATCTCGGGCTTTGCTAATGGCCCCACATTTTTTCCAAACCACACGGGAAGTGTTGGAAAAGCTGACAGAGAATCAGGAGCTGATAGCCGTGCTAACTGGGCAGTGGGGAGACTATGGGCTGCCGCCTGCAGAGTCCTCCTTTCTAATGCACGCCTTGGTCGCCAAACATTATCTGGCGGGTGGCGCTTATCCGGTGGGAGGGGCATCAGCCATGGCGCGAACCATCATCCCCACCATTCAGCAGGCTGGTGGCGAAGTGTTTACCTACGCCGAAGTGGAACAAATTCTTATCGAAAATAAGCGGGCCGTCGGGGTGAAGATGGCTGATGGCACGGAAATTCGGGCGGACAAGATCGTCAGTAACGCAGGCTTTTTGCCGACGGTTAATCGGCTGTTGCCGGAGTCGGCGAGAAGTCTGTTACCAAGCCAGGGCAAAGACAAACAAATACAGCTGTCGAGCGCGCACTTATGTTTGTACGCTGGATTTAAAGGCACGCCCAAAGAGTTGGGGATGACAACCACCAACTTGTGGATATACCCCAGTGAGGACCACGAAGGTAACTTGAAGGCCTACCTAGATTCACCCGATGATGCGCCGTTCCCGCTGGTCTACGTCTCCTTCCCTTCTGCCAAGGACCCGGATTGGGAGAATCGCTACCCTGGAAAATCCACCGTTGAGATTGTGACCGTTACTCAGCCCGAATGGTTTGGCAAATGGCAGGGAACGACTTGGCAACAGCGCGGCGATGATTATGAGGCCAAAAAGAAGATACTGGCTGACAAGCTGCTGGCCATTTTGTTTGCGCGCATGCCGCAGCTTGAGGCTGCACTGGATTTTCATGAGTTGTCGACGCCGCTTTCGACCCAGTTTTACCAGCGCAATCAGCAGGGCGAGATTTACGGCCTGGATCATTTCCCGGAACGCTTCGATCACCCCTCTCTTCATCCACAGACACCGATTAAAAATCTGTACTTGACGGGTGCTGATGTCGTTACGGCAGGGATTGGTGGCGCGGTAATGGCAGGCATGATGACCAGCAGTGTCATGCTGGGGCCGATCAAAGCGAGACTTTTAATGAAATTAATAAAAAACTGGCAACCGGTGGAGACGCAGCCAGTATAGTTTGTTGTTGGCGACCGAGACGCTTGTTTGGGAATAAGGATGTAATTAATGGAACCTTCGCTCGCACTCGTTGTCATTCTCGTCGCTGGTATTCTCTGTCAGTGGCTGGCTTGGCGACTACGTATCCCCGCTATTGTGTTGCTGGCCAGTGCGGGTTTGTTGCTCGGCCCTATCGGCGGGGTTGTACACCCTGTCGACGATTTTGGCTCGGGCTTGAACTCGGTTGTCCAACTTTTCGTTGCCGTTATTTTGTTTGAAGGCGGACTCAACCTGCAGTTGCACGAACTGCGCGAAGCGGGGCGGGTTGTTCGGCGGCTAACCTCGGTTGGTGTGGTGGTGGCCTGGGTGTTGGGTACCTTGGCGGCACATCTGGTTGGTGGCTTGAGCTGGCCCGTGGCTTTGCTACTGGGCGCCATTCTTGTGGTGACCGGCCCCACCGTTATTATGCCGCTACTCAAGCATGCTAATCTTAATCGGCGCACGGCGTCGTACCTGAAATGGGAAGGCATTATTAACGATCCGCTGGGTGTGTTGCTGGCGGTGATTGTGTATCAGTATTTCCTCTACTCCGGCGAGGGTGGAGGTTTGTCGCCTGCGCTTTCTAATTTGATAATCGCCTTCCTCGTGGCGCTGGGCATTGGCGGTGGTGGTGGCTTTACCCTGGGATCGTTTTTCCGCCGTGGTTGGGTGCCGGAGTATTTAAAGGCGCCGATGATTATTGCAGTGATCCTCGGTATCTACGCCTTATCGCATTTGGTGCTGCATGAGTCGGGGTTGTTGGCGGTTACGGTTATGGGCATTGTGATGGGCAATATGCGACTGCGCAGCATTGATGAAATGCGGCGCTTCAAGGAATACATCACCATCATTTTGGTGTCCTTTTTGTTTGTTGTGCTCACCGCTTCACTCGATATCGAAATTCTTAAACAGCTTAATTGGCGCATGGCAGCAATGCTGTTGGTGTTTTTGTTTGTGGTGCGTCCAGCAACGGTGTGGTTGTCGACGATCGGCGTCGACTGTAACTGGCGTGAACGGGTGATGATTGGCTGGATAGCACCGCGCGGAGTGGTTGCGGCCGCGTCAGCGGGTGCGTTTGCGCCGGCCATGATAGACGCAGGATATGCCGGTGCCGAATTGTTGGTGCCGGCAGTGTTTATGGTAATTTTTGCCACGGTTATCCTGCACGGCTTTTCGCTGGGGCCACTGGCCGTTCGGCTGGAGCTGCGGGCGGAAGGGTCCGGGAGGGTGTTGGTGGTAGGTTCATCACCATGGACTATTGAATTGTGTCAGGTGCTCAAAGACTTGAAGGTCGATGTCTTGATGGCCGATACCGATTGGGCGCGCTTGCGACCGGCTCGCCAGCAGGGGCTGGCGACTTGGTACGGTGAAATTTTATCTGAAAAAGCAGAAGAGGCTTTGGAGTTGGACGGCGTAAAAATTGTGCTCGCGGCAACGAGCAATGTCGCCTATAACTCGATGGTGTGTAATCATTTCGCGGTCGAAGTCGGCCGCAACAAAGTGTACCAGCTAGCCGATACCGACAATGCCGATGAATCGGATCGCCGAAAGGTTGCGCACGCACGCCGTGGCATCAGTGTTTTTTCGCGCAAGGTCACCTTTGGCTCGCTGTGGAGCAACTTGATCCGTGAATGGCGCTTCCAAAAAACCCGCGTTACCGAGGAGTTCAGCGGTGAGTCGATTATTATGCAGTTACCCGAAGAGTCGATCATTGTCGCGTTAGTGAGCAAAGAAGGGCGGCTGGACTGGGTGACGGAAGAATCACCGGGTTTGAAAGTGGGCGATACGTTGGTGAGTTTCGTGCCGCCCGCTAAGGCTTAATCTACTCGCTGCGGGCTAGCGCAGGCAGCGAGTTTTTGGGTTTATTTCAACTTCTTATACTTTACCCGCTCCGGCCTAGCTTTTTCGCCTTTGCGGGCAATCAAATCCTCGTGGTATTCAGTGTAGTTGCCTTCAAAAAAGATAATTTCCGAATTACCTTCATAGGCCAGAATATGAGTGGCAATACGGTCGAGGAACCAACGGTCGTGGGATATCACCATGGCGCTGCCGGGGAAGGCCAGCAGGGCTTCTTCCAAGGCGCGCAGGGTTTCTACATCCAGATCGTTTGAAGGTTCATCGAGCAGTAAAACATTGCCGCCTTGGCGCAGGGTGCAGGCCAGTTGCAAGCGGCCGCGCTCACCACCGGAGAGTTCGCCTACGCGTTTTTGTTGGTCGGTACCTTTAAAGTTAAAGCGACCAATATAGGCGCGCGAGGGCACCTCGTAGCCATTGATGTTGAGAATCTCATGGCCATCGCTCACCGCTTCCCAGACGGTTTTGCTGTCGTCCAGCGAGTCACGCATCTGGTCAACTGAAATTAGTTTGACGGTTTCGCCGATTTCGACGGCACCGCTGTCTGGCTGTTCCTTGCCGTTGAGCATTTTGAACAGGGTGGTTTTGCCTGCACCGTTGCCTCCGATCACGCCGACGATGGCGCCCTGAGGCACGGAGAAGCTCAGATTGTCCAGCAGCATCTTGCCATTAAAAGTTTTGCTTACACCATTAACATCAATGACTTTGTCGCCCAGGCGAGGTCCGGGTGGAATATAAATTTCGTTGGTTTCGTTGCGGGTCTGAAATTCTTGGGATTGCAGTTCTTCGAAACGTTGTAAGCGCGCCTTGCTCTTGGCGCGCCGGCCCTTCGGGTTGCTACGCACCCACTCCAGTTCCGAGTCGATGGTGCGCTTGCGGGAAGCTTCGGATTTGGATTCCATTTTCAGGCGCTCGTCCTTGGCAGCAAGCCAGTCAGAGTAATTGCCTTCATAGGGAATGCCGCGACCGCGATCCAGCTCCAGAATCCAGCCGGCGGCGTTGTCCAGAAAGTAACGATCGTGGGTGATAGCAACCACGGTGCCTTTAAAGTCGCAGAGAAAGCGCTCAAGCCAAGCCACGGATTCGGCGTCGAGGTGGTTGGTCGGTTCGTCCAGCAACAACATATCTGGGCTGGAAAGCAGCAGTCGGCACAGGGCAACGCGGCGCATCTCGCCGCCGGATAGCTCATTAATATCGGCATCCCAGGGTGGCAAGCGCAGCGCGTCGGCGGCAACTTCCAGCAGGCGATCGAGGTTGTGGGCGTCGCTGGCCTGAATAATGTTTTCCAGTTCTTGCTGCTTTTTAGCCAGTGCGTCAAAATCTGCATCTGGCTCGGCGTAGGCGGCGTATACCTTGTCTAGCTCGATCAGTGCATTTTTAGCCTCGGCCAGGCCGTCTTCGACATTGCCGCGAACGTCTTTGTTCGGATCCAGTTCCGGTTCCTGGGGCAGGTAGCCGACTTTGATGCCCGGCTGCGGGCGCGCTTCACCGTTAAAGTCGGTGTCTAGCCCCGCCATTATGCGCAGCAGCGTAGATTTACCCGAACCGTTGAGGCCTAGCACACCGATCTTTGCGCCCGGGAAAAATGAGAGTGAAATATTGCTAAGAATTTCTCTTTTGGGTGGCACGACCTTGCCAACCTGATTCATGGTGTAAACATATTGCGCCATGTTTGGAGTTCCGTAAGAAGTCTGGTCCCGCAGGACGATTGTCAATTGCGAGCACGTTAGCGAAAAGTGCGCGGCTTATCAATCTTGTGACGCCAGTCAGGACGTACTCGGTTTTGGGTCGTGTTCGGTTTTAGTCAGTACTCAGTTCTAGGTAGTGTACTGAAAACAGCTTCTCCTCGTCCTGCCATAAACCGCGGCTGCTGAAACCTGCTTGGCTCGCCAGCGCGGTGAATTCCTCCGTGCTGTATTTAAAGCTGTTTTCGGTATGCACGGAATCGCCTAAAGCAAAATCAAATTTATCCCCATTGATGTGCACCTGCTGCTCGCTTTTGCTCACGAGATGCATTTCGATGGCACCGCTACGCTCGTTCCAGGATGCTTGGTGCTGCCACTGTTCTATACTGAAGTTGGCGCCGGCCTCGCGGTTGAGCCGTTTTAGTATGTTCAGGTTGAAGTCAGCGGTAATGCCCTGACTGTCGTTGTAGGCAGCTTCAATGCGGTCCCGATTTTTTTTGACGTCGACACCGATCAACAGGCCGCCAGCGTAATCTCCCTGTGCGGCGAGTCGGGCAAAACGCTTCAGCATAGCAATCGCGTCGTTCGGCGGGAAATTTCCGATGGTTGAGCCGGGAAAGTAAACAACCGTGCGCGCGCAGCGGCCTTTGGGCTGGGGTAGCGTCAGGGCGCTGCTATAGTCGGCGCAAATCGGCTGTATCTCCAGCGCGGGAAAATCACGCTGGAGCGCGGTGGCCGCGCTGGTGAGCTGTTCGCGGGAGATGTCGATCGGTGTATACGCGACAGGATTGTGCAGTGCTTCCAGTAATAGACGTATTTTGGTGCCGGCACCGCTGCCGTATTCTATAATCCTCGCGTCTGCGCCAATAAGGCGGGCCATATCGGGCAGATATTTTACTAAGATTTTGATCTCGGTACGCGTTGGATAGTACTCGGGTAATTCGCAGATTTGCTCAAATAGCTTTGCGCCTTCAGCATCGTAAAAATACTTGCAGGGCAGTCGCGGCGGTGTTGATTTGAGTCCGGTTATGGTTTCCTCGAGCAAGGAGCCAGTATCGGGTTCCATATCGATAAGATCATGCATCTCTAGCAATCCTCAGGCCGGCAAATTGCCAGCGCATATGTGGGTAGAAAAAGTTGCGGTAGCTACTGCGGCTGTGTCCGGCCGGGGTAATGCAAGCGCTGCCACGCAATACCATTTGCGACGACATAAACTTGCCGTTGTACTCGCCGAGGCTACCCGCAAGCGGTTTAAAGCCCGGATAGGCCTGATACGCAGAGGATGTCCACTGCCATAATTCACCAAAATAAGCGGCATCGCAGCGCGCAGGATGCAGCCCGCTGTTAGTTTCGTTGATTTGGGCGGCGATTTCCCACTCGGCTTCAGTTGGCAATCTGGCGCCTGCCCAGTTCGCGAACGCGGCCGCTTCGAAATAGCTGATGTGACAAACCGGCCTATCGAGTGCCAAGGGCTGTAGCCCATAGAGGGTGAATTCCTGCCAGCCTTTGTCGCGGGCCTGCCAGTATAGGGGCTGGCAGATATCGTTTTGCTGGCGCCACTCCCAAGCTTCCGAGAGCCAGAGCAGGGGATTTCGATAGCCGCCATCGTTAATGAAGTCCAGCCAGTCGCGGTTGCTCACTAGATTCTTGCCCAGTTCAAAAGCGTCTAGCCAGCATTTGTGCCGGGGTGTTTCATTGTCATAGCAAAAGTTTTCATGGGCGGCCTCTGCGGCGACTTGGCCAATGGCAACCAGCCCACCCTCGTGTAGCGTCCACCCAGATTGCGCCGGCGCGGGATTGTGAGGAAAAGTTTCATCGGAATAGGCAGGTAACAGCGGATTACAAGAAAACATATGCTTGATATCCATGAGCAACAGTTCCTGATGCTGTTGTTCGTGATTGAGTCCTAGTGTCATCAATTGTGAAATTCGTGCGGGAATGCGTTCAAAATCACCTAGCCAGGATGCAATCCGGCAGTCAATTTCATACCGATAATGAATGATTTCTGACAAGCTTGGTCGCGACAGTAGTCCGCGTTGCGGGCGCGCATGACGCTCGCCCTTGCTGATGTAATAACTATTAAATAGGTAGTCGAATTGCGGGTGATAAGGCTGGTAGGGTTTCTGGTATTCTGCAAGAATGAACTGTTCAAAAAACCATGTAGTATGTGCAAGATGCCATTTGCTTGGGCTGGCATCCGGCATAGACTGTACTGCACAGTCTTCCGGCGTGAGCGCGGTGCAGAGTTCCTCACTCCTTTGTCGCACGCGGCGGTAATCCTTTAGTATTGAACTGTTCGGTGTTACTGCAATACTGTGCTTGGCTTCAGCCACCTGCATAAGCGAACCTTTCAAAATTTGTTGCCGGCCTGTACGTGTGTAACCAGGAATCAGATCAAGCTAGAGAGTCGATTTTGTTGACGAACAGCCGGCAATGCAATGAGAACCCGCGATTATGATGAAAATATACCAGATAGACGCGTTTGTCAGTGAGCAGTATCGCGGCAACACCGCCGGTGTGTGTCTGTTGAAAACGGCATTACTAGAAAGTCAGATGCAGGCCATTGCCAAGGAAATGGGCTTTGCCGAGACCGCATTTCTGCTCCCTGAAGGCGACCGGTGCTGGAATATTCGCTGGTTTACACCAACCGTCGAAGTTGAGCTATGTGGTCATGCAACCCTGACCGCAGGCTGGGTACTGGCTGAAATCTGTGGTGAAGCCGGCCCCCTGATCTTTTCCAGCCGCAGTGGCGATCTCACCGTCGAAATAGAGGGTGAATATTTAACGTTAGATTTTCCTGCGCAGGCGACGCTGCCCGCCGAGCTCCCCAATATTGTCAAAGAGGCGCTCGGGTTGGACAGTGACTACGCCAGTTATCGCGCTCAAATTAAGGCAGGCAATTGGCTGGTAGAGCTGGAGTCGGTTGGTGAATTGCTGGCCCTTGAGCCAGATATGGCATTATTGCGGCAACTGCCCGAGGGCGGGGTGATTATTACCGCTAAAGGTGAGATCTGCGATTTTGTCTCCCGTTTCTTCGCTCCCAATTACGGTGTAGATGAAGACGATGTGACCGGTTCAGCGCACTGCGCGCTGGCGCCTTTTTGGGGGGGCAGGCTGGGAAAAAGTGAATTGCTGGCTCACCAGCTGTCCGAGCGCGGCGGCGAAATCCACTGCACCGTAAAGGCTGAGCGAGTCCTACTGAAAGGTCAGGCCAAATTGCGCGCGGTTCGCCAGCTCAGCGGCTCATTTTTCACCAATGAGCTTGTTGAGAGGTGACGGGTCGTACGTCTAGCGACAGACGTACGACTTTTCGAGCAAATCTGCCGCAGCACAGACGTCCTCAAATCCCGGCAAGCCAAAGATGCCTCCCGCGCCCGATTATTGTACAATGCGCGCCTTTTCCAGCCGCGCGTTCTCAGCAAGCGTCGGCGCTGACCTGATGACTCTGTGGGAGATTGCGAATGTTTTCAAAAGACATGGCCATTGCCGGATATGACGATGAACTCTGGAATGCCATCCAGGAGGAGGAAGTGCGTCAGGAAGAGCACATTGAACTGATAGCCTCTGAAAACTACACCAGCCCGCGGGTTCTCATGGCGCAGGGCACAGTGCTGACCAATAAATATGCTGAGGGTTACCCCAGAAAGCGTTACTACGGTGGTTGCGAGTTCGTCGATAAAGCTGAAGAGCTAGCCATCGAGCGCGCCAAGCAACTATTTGGTGCCGACTATGCCAATGTGCAGCCGCACTCAGGCTCACAGGCCAATTCTGCGGTCTATCAAGCGCTGCTGCTGCCCGGCGAAACCGTTTTGGGTATGAGCCTGGACGCTGGTGGTCACCTGACTCACGGTGCCAAACCCAATTTTTCCGGCAAAATCTATAACGCTGTCCAGTACGGCCTGAACTCTGAAACGGGTCTGATCGACTACGAACAGGTTGAAGCGCTGGCGCTAGAGCACAAGCCTAAAATGATTGTCGCGGGCTTTTCGGCATACTCCGGTATTGTCGATTGGGCGAAGTTTCGCGAAATTGCTGACATGGTCGGCGCTTACCTCATGGTCGATATGGCCCACGTCGCGGGCTTGATTGCCGCCGGTGAGTACCCCAATCCAGTGCCATACGCAGACGTGGTAACTACAACGACCCACAAAACCCTGCGCGGCCCGCGTGGCGGCCTGATTCTGGCCAAGGCTAACGAAGTCCTGGAAAAGAAATTCAACTCGGCCGTGTTCCCCGGTGGCCAGGGCGGTCCCTTGATGCATGTTATTGCCGCCAAAGCCGTAAGCTTTAAAGAGGCGATGGAGCCTGAATTTAAAACCTATCAAGCCCAGGTCGTTAAGAATGCCAAGGTCATGGCTGCCGCGTTTATCGCGCGCGGCATTAACATTGTATCGGGCGGCACCGAGAACCATCTGATGCTGGTTGACCTGATCGGCAAGCCCTACACCGGTAAAGACGCCGATGCAGCGCTGGGCGACGCCAATATTACCGTCAACAAAAATGCAGTGCCTAACGACCCGCGCTCGCCTTTTATTACCAGCGGTTTGCGCGTCGGCACTCCTGCGGTAACCACCCGTGGCTTTAAAGAAGCTGAATGTACAGAGTTGGCTGGCTGGATGTGCGATGTACTGGAAAGCCTTGAAAAGGGCAATTCCGAGCAGGTCATTGCCGAGGTGAAGGTCAAGGTTCTGGAGATTTGTAAGCGTTTTCCGGTATATAAGTGAGGCGGAGGGATGCTAGACGTCTGACCGAATCAAGATCGCGGTTAATTCAGGCGCATAGGCGCCTGGCCCGCTTCACAGCGACTAGAGGCTCCAATAATGCGCTGCCCCTTCTGCATATTTGACGATACCAAAGTCATCGATTCGCGTCTGGCCGCCGAAGGCGGGCAGGTGCGTCGTCGCCGCGAGTGTCTGTCTTGTGCGGAGCGTTTTACCACCTACGAGTCAGCCGAACTGCTGATGCCCAAGGTGATCAAAAGCAACAACCGACGCGAGCCCTTCGATGAAGAGAAGCTGCGCGCCGGTTTGATGCGGGCCTTGGAAAAGCGCGCGGTCAGTGTTGAGAAGATTGAAGCGACCATTACCGAGATCAAACGCGTGCTGCAATCCAAGGGTGAGCGTGAAGTGCCGGCCTTGCAGATTGGTGAGCTGGTGATGGATCACTTACAGAAAATTGATCACGTGGCCTACGTGCGCTTCGCCTCGGTTTATCGTAGCTTTCAAGACCTTGAGGAATTTCGGGCCGAAATTGACCGCTTATCCAGCAGCAAGGCGGAGTCGGACACACCGTCATGAGCTCGCAGTCCCTTGTCAGCGCAGTAGATGATGCTTATTGGATGGCTGAGGCTATCGCCTTGGCCGCGCGGGGTCGCTACAGTACCAGCCCGAATCCGCAAGTGGGCTGCGTGCTGGTAAAGGAGGGGCGTTTACTGGGGCAGGGCTGGCATCAGCGCGCCGGTGGAGGCCATGCGGAAGTTCATGCGCTAGCCGACTGCGTCGATGCTCGCGGGGCAACAGCTTATGTCAGCCTTGAACCCTGTTCGCACCACGGCAAAACACCGCCCTGCGCTGAATCGCTTATAAAGGCCGGTGTGGCGCGTGTTGTGATCGCCATGCAAGACCCGAATCCCTTGGTTGCGGGCCGCGGAATTAGTCTGCTTAAAGAGGCCGGTATCGCCGTTGATGTTGGTTTACAGCAAGCTGATGCCGAGGCGCTGAACCTCGGTTTTATCAAGCGTATGAAATGTGGCTTACCGCGCGTACGTGCCAAATTGGCAATGAGCGTGGACGGGCGCACAGCGATGGCATCGGGTGCTAGCCAGTGGATAACCGGCCCGGCAGCCAGAGCCGATGTGCAACGTTTGCGCGCGGCCAGTTGCGCAATCGTGAGCGGTGTTGAAACGGTGATAACCGACAATGCAGCACTAACGGTGCGACTCGAAGAGGCCGCAATTGACGCGGCGAACTGCCGGCAGCCCTTGCGCGTGATAGTCGATTCCCGCCTGCGAACGCCAGCTAGCGCAGCCTTGTTTCAATCGGGCGGAAAAATTTTAATGGTGACGGCGCACAAGGATCTTGAGCGTCGAGCTGCGCTGGAAGCCGCCGGCGCGGAAGTGCTGTTATTGGCGGGTGCCGATGGCCGAGTAGATTTGCCTGCATTGCTGAAAGAGCTGGGTCGGCGCCAGTGCAACGAAGTGATGGTAGAGGCGGGTGCCACCTTGTGCGGTGCCTTTATGCAGGCGGGCTTGTTGGATGCCTTAACCGTGTATATGGCACCAACGCTGTTGGGCAGCAACGCCAGAGCCTTAATGGATTTGCCGTTGAATGATATGAACGAGCAGCGAAAACTGAACATTGAAGCCATACGCGCAGTGGGCGATGACTGGCGCATGGATATTAACGTGGCAGCGGTGGCAGGCTGATGTTTACGGGTATTGTCGAGACCGTGGGCGAGATTCAGTCCATTGCCGATAAAGGCGGCGACAAGGTGCTGGCGATTAAAGCCGATAGTTTGGACCTCGCTGCGGTAAAGTTGGGTGACAGCATTGCCGTTAATGGTGTCTGCCTAACGGTTACGTATTTGGACGACAGTAGTTTTCAGGCGGATGTATCGCGCGAAACCCTGTCGTTGAGTTCGCTTGCGGCTGCCAGAACAGGCACGCGGGTGAATCTTGAACGCGCGATGTTGGCCAATGGCCGATTTGACGGCCATATTGTCAGTGGTCATATTGACGGCACCGGCATCATTAGCGAGTGCTACGACGACGCGCGCTCCATACGCTTGAGCGTGGTGGTGCCGGAAGAGCTGCGACCTTACACCGCACACAAAGGCTCGATTTGCATAGACGGGGTGAGCTTAACCATTAACGCTCTGTCGGACGATGGCGTTGAGTTGAATATTATTCGGCACAGCGCAGCGCAGACGTTGATCAGTCACTACCAGAGCGGCGATCGCGTGAATCTGGAAGTGGATATTATTGCGCGTTATCTGGAACGTTTGCTGTTGGGCAATGCTACTGAAACCTCAGGTATTGATAAGGCCTTTTTGGCGGAACACGGATTTTTGCGCGGCCGCGGATAAGCGGCCGCACTCTAACAGGTTGGGAGATTATGGCGTTAAATACGATTGAAGAGCTGATTCAGGATATCCGCTTGGGCAAAATGGTTATCTTGATAGACGACGAAGATCGCGAGAACGAAGGCGACTTGGTAATGGCGGCAGAGTGCGTGCGCCCGCAGGACATCAATTTTATGGCCACCCATGCACGCGGATTGATCTGCATGCCGATGGCAAGCGAGCGCTGCGAACGCCTCGGCCTGCCCTTGATGGTTGATCGCAACGCCTCGGGCTTTGGCACCAAGTTTACCTTGTCAATTGAAGCAGCAGAGGGCGTTACCACCGGTATTTCAGCGGCGGATCGCGCGCAAACGGTGCGCGTTGCTGCGGCAAAAAATGCGGTGGCGTCGGATATTGTTCAGCCGGGCCATATATTCCCACTGATGGCAGAGCGCGGTGGCGTGTTGACCCGCGCCGGCCACACCGAAGCGGCCTGTGACCTCTCTCGACTGGGGGGCTTTGATCCCTCCGGTGTGATCTGCGAAATCATGAATGACGACGGCTCAATGGCGCGTCGACCCGACTTGGAAAAATTCGCCGAATTGCACGACCTGAAAATCGGCACCATCGCCAACTTGATTCACTACCGCGTGGTGAACGAGCAGACCATACACAAGCTCTCAGTTGAAACCATCAATACTGATTTCGGCGAATTTCAACTGCACAGCTATAAAGACGACATTAGCGACGATATTCACTTTGCTGTGGTCAAAGGCGATGTTAATCACGAGGCGTCGTGCTTAGTGCGGGTGCATCTGGGCGCCTCCGTTCGCGATTTACTGCATGTGCAATTACCGGGCGAAAGCACCGGTTGGAATATGAACCGCTGTCTTAGTCGCGTGGCGGAAGAAGGCGGCGTGGTCGTACTCCTGGCCAATCGCGAATCACCAGATGATCTGCTGGCCAGCCTCGATATTGCGCGCGGTAAAACGCCTGCCCCATTGGGCGACAGTGCCCAGCACCAAAATACCTATCTCAATGTGGGCTTGGGCTCGCAAATACTGCGCGATCTAGGAGTTGGCAAAATTCGACTGATGGGGGCGCCAATCAAGTATAATGCGATATCCGGCTTTGACCTGGATATAGCCGAGTTTGTCAGCGCTGACGGATCCATTACACCCGCAGAGTAAGTGCGGTGTCATTTTAAAGATATTCAAAGAGAGAGACAGGAAAACGCATGAGTACTAACAAACCCATCGAAGGGGATTTCGTCAACTGCGCCGGTCGCTACGCGATTGTTGTCGGTCGCTGGAATGCCTTTGTGGTCGAGAGCCTGCTCGAAGGAGCTAAAGACACCCTGCGCCGTCACGGCATTAAAGATGCCGATGTGGTCATCGTGCGAGCACCGGGCGCGTTTGAGATTCCACTGGTTTGCCAGAAAGTAGCAGAAACCAAGAAATATGACGCCATTATAGCCCTCGGCGCGGTGATTCGCGGTGGCACCCCCCATTTTGAATACGTTGCTGGTGAATGCGTTAAAGGTTTGGCGCAAGTGTCCATGCAGTTTGGCCTGCCAGTCGCCTTCGGTGTATTAACTGTTGACAGTATTGAGCAAGCGATCGAACGCGCCGGTACCAAGGCAGGCAATAAGGGTGAAGAAGCTGCCCTGTCTGCGTTGGAAATGGTAAGTCTTTTGAAAAATATTGATTGAGGTGCCGGTGTCTTCAGCAGTGACCGACAAGAACCTCCCCGCGCTGCGCCGAAAGGCGCGGCATTATGCCTTACAGGCTCTGTATCAATGGGAAATTGCCAAACACCCCATTAATGAAATCGAGGCTCAGTTTTTACTTGACAACGACATGACGCACGTGGATACCGAATATTTCGGGGAGTTGCTCCATGGGGTTCCCGGTAATTTGAACGACTTGCAGGCGCAGTTCGAACCTTTGTTAGATCGCAAGTTAAAAGACCTGGACCCCATTGAATTAACGCTGTTGCGCATGGGTGTTTACGAGTTGCTTCACCGCATCGACGTGCCCTACAAAGTCGTGATTAACGAAAGCATCAACTTGGCCAAGCGCTTTGGCGCCACTGACGGCCACCGCTATATCAATAGTGTGCTGGACAAGGTCGCGGCCACTGCGCGCAAAATCGAAATAGACGCCGGTCGAAGCTCGGGTAACTAAAGAAAGGCCGGCACCTTATGGCGCTATCTGAATTTGACCTCATCCGGCGCTATTTCGCTCCCTTTAAAACAAGCGCGTCCGTCGTTACCGGCATCGGTGACGATTGCGCGGTGCTATCGCTCAGCCCCGGTTATGAACTCTGCACGTCTATCGACACACTGGTCGAAGACGTCCATTTCCCTGCACAAACCGACCCGCAGGGATTGGGCTGGCGTTGTCTGGCGGCAGCGGTCAGTGATCTGGCGGCCTGCGGCGCCAAACCATTGGGCTTTTGTCTCGCTATCACCCTACCGGCCGTCGATGAAACTTGGCTGGCAAGCTTCGCCAATGGGCTGGCGAGTGCGGCCGATCACTTCAACATCCCTCTTGTGGGTGGCGATACCACGCGCGGGCCGCTGACCTTGTCGCTGCAGGTGTTTGGCGAAGTGGCCAGCGGTGCGGCCTTGCTGCGTTCAGCGGCTCAAGCCGGTGATCAGGTCTGGATTACCGGCTGCCTAGGCGATGCCAGAGCTGCGCTGGATTTTATTGATCAGGCCGCTGCGGGCAATGTTTTTTACGACAGTTACTACTACCCGCAACCCCCGGTGCAGTTTGCGCCCTCGCTCATTGGGCTTGCGCATGCCGCGATCGATATCTCTGACGGCTTGCTGGCAGATCTTGGGCATATCCTCACCGCGAGCGCTGTCGGTGCTGACATCCAGCTCGACGATATTCCGCTATCGGCGGCCTTGCGAGGCGGCTATCCACTCAAGCAGGCTCAGACCTATGCGCTCACGGGTGGCGACGACTATCAGCTATGTTTTACGGCGCCGCCAAGGCTGACCGGCACGCTGCGTGCCCTTGCCCAAGAGCAGGGGATAGCGTTGACATCTGTGGGTAGCATCAGCGAATGGCGCGGACTCCGTTGCCTTAGTGCGGCGGGTGAGCCCCTGACATTTGATCAGCCCGGATACAGGCATTTTTCATGAATCGCTATCAACTGTGTAAAAACCCCATTCACTTGGCCAGTTTTGGGTTTGGCTCCGGCCTCGCGCCAAAAGCGCCGGGCACGTTTGGCACGGTAATGGCCATTCCGCTGTGGCTGCTGCTCGAGCCGCAGCCCCTGCTGAGCTATGTTGTCGTCGTGCTAGTGGCCTTTGGGTTTGGTGTGTTTTGCTGCGGCTATACCGCCAAAGCGATGGGTGTACATGATGACGGCAGTATTGTCTGGGATGAGTTTGTCGGTTTTTGGATCACGATGTGTGCGGTGCCCGCCGAGCCGCTGTGGATGCTGGTCGGATTCGTCCTGTTTCGGCTGTTTGATATCGTCAAGCCCTGGCCAATCAAATGGCTTGATAAGCATGTGCACGGTGGCTTCGGCATCATGATTGATGATGTGCTGGCTGGTGTGTTCGCCGCAGTGTTGCTCCAATTATTCATGGCTTTTGCGGCCTGATCGACAACTCGCTTGTGGATGCCGCCACGATCAAGTGAAGCTGCGCTAGGGCGGTTGCTAGTGCGCCAGCGAAAGACTAAACTTTCTTTTCTTGTCGGGGTGCCCGAGCAATTTTGCTCAGGCTGAGATTAACCCGCTGAACCTGACCTGGGTAATGCCGGCGTAGGGAACAAGGCTTTCTTCTTGCAGCGCTAGCAAGGCTGCCTCTTGTTATCCCTCCTCCGTTATTGATCCTGCGCCGTCAGGCCACTTATTTAATGTTTGCGAGGACGCCATGCCATCTTCAACTGAATACCAATTTCTGAGTGAAACCGCGAAAGTCGATCACGGTTCTATACAGCCTTTCCCCGCGTCCCGAAAAATCCACGTGGAAGGCTCGGACAAAAGTATTCGTGTTGCCATGCGCGAAATCCAGCTCACGCCGACACCGATTGCCGGCGCGGATGGCGAAACCCGTATGGAGCCTAATCTGCCAGTGCGCGTGTATGACACTTCGGGTCCTTACACTGATCCTGAGACCGAGATCGACATTCGTAAAGGCTTGGCGCCCTTGCGTGAAGCTTGGATTGAGCGGCGTGGAGATA
>JBLHMO010000035.1:0-25331 GCA_047622145.1 Paracoccaceae bacterium
AACGGCCACCCGTGCGTTCCAGCTCATGCAGCAGCGTCGTCATTAGCTTGGTGCCCGTTGCGCCCAGTGGGTGACCCAGCGCAATAGCGCCGCCATTCACATTGGTTTTTGCATGGTCATAGCCGATTTCTTTCAACCAAGCCAGAGCCACCGAGGCAAAGGCTTCGTTGATTTCAACCAAATCGATATCTTTCATGGTCATACCGGCTTTCTTCAGCGCGTATTGGGTCGCTGCAATCGGCGCGGTGAGCATCCAGATGGGATCGTCAGCGCGCACGCTGATATGATGAATGCGGGCACGCGGGGTCAGGTTGTAGCGCTTGAGTGCATCTTCGCTCACCACTAGCACCGCACTGGCGCCGTCACAGGTCTGGCTGGATACCGCGGCGGTTACCTTGTCGCAGCCGAACAAAAAGTCCAGCTCTGCCATTTTTTCAAGGGTGGAGTTCCGCGGCGTTTCATCCATAGTCACGCCTTCCAGCGGAACAATCTCGCGGTCAAAACGACCTTCTTCAATCGCTTTCAATGCGCGCTTATGCGACTCCAGTGAATATTCTTCTAGGTCGCGACGGGATAAACCCCACTTGTCGGCAATCATTTGCGCAGATTTAAACTGGGTTGGCGGCTCGGCGCCGTATCGAGCTACCCAGCCTTGTGAGCCCGAGAAGGGATCGCTGAAGCCCATGGGAATGGCTGCGGTCATGGCTGATGAAATAGGAATCTGGGTCATGGTCTGAACGCCACCGGCGAGAATCACATCCTGAGTTCCGGACATGACAGCCTGCGCGGCAAAATGTACCGACTGCTGGGACGAACCGCATTGGCGGTCAATGGTCGTGCCGGGCACTTCGTTCGACAAGCCAGCGGCTAGCCAGGCGGTGCGGGCGATGTCACCGGCCAAGGGGCCAATCGCGTCGACACAGCCGAAAATTACATCGTCATATTCGTTATCGGGAATGCCATTGCGATCAACAATGGCTTTCATCACATGAGCACCCAAATCAGCGCCATGAACGTGAGCCAATCCACCCTTGCGGCGACCGGTGGGGGTTCTTACTGCATCTACAATATAGGCTTCGGGCATGATTGCCTCCGTTTATCCGGTAGAAGCCTGCCTTTACGGAACGGCTTCTACGTTTGGTTTAGTATTTAAAAAGTATTTCCGGCACCGAGTTTGGCGTCGGACGCCAATACAAAATCCGCAACCCGCTGTTTATGAAACCCAGCATCACCCCAAGTACTGGCATAGGCCCAGGCACGCTTCATATATATATGTAAATCCACTTCCCAGGTGTAACCCATGGCGCCGTGAACCTGAATGCAATTTTTTGCCGCCAAATTGGCAACTTCACAGGCAGCCAACTTCACGTGGCTAACGGCCATATCGACCTTGGGCTGCTGATGGTCAATTGCGTAGGCGGCGCGAGCCGCCGGTGCCTTGGCGTATTCAAGCTTATAGGCAATATTCGCCATATGGTGCTTAACCGCTTGAAAAGTGCCGATCGCCACTCCAAATTGTTTGCGCTCACTGGTGTACTGCACAGAAATATCCACCATGCGCTGGGCCAGCCCAAGCGCTTCCGCGGCGACACCCAGCGCGCCACCGTTTAAGGCCGCTTCAATGAGTTCTCGAGCCCGTTCACCATCGGCCAACTTTTCTGCCTGCGCTACATCAAACTCGACCACAAACAATTTGCGCGACAAATCTACCGACTCGTTCGCCCGCAGCTGCGCCTTTGAAGGGTCAACTGTGTAGAGCGCACCGTCTTTTTCCAGAATCAAAAGGTCGGCAACATGAGCGTCCTCTACAAATACGTTTTTCTCGAGCCCTACTACAACAATTGCTTCGCCCGTGGCAATTTTCGGCAACCAACTTTCTTGTAGTTTTTGATTGCCGCTATTAACAAGCAAAGGCACGCTCACCATAGCGGTGTGTACCAGCGGTGCAGGCAGTGCAACGTAACCACACTCCTGTGCCAGCAGCACAAAATCCAATGCCGACATACCCAAGCCACCATAGGCTTCAGGCACGGCAATACCAGTCAAGCCCATTTCTGCGAGCTGAGTCCACAATTGTGCGCTGCGCCCGGATTCCGTTTCCCACAAGCCGCGAATTTTTTCAGGTGTTATTTCGCTTACCAGAAAGTCGTGCACCGATTCCTGAAATAAAAGCTGATCTTCTGTAAAGGTAAAATCCATTGTCTATTCTCTCTGCGATTAGGTAAGAACGCGTTTTCTCGTGAGCGATCAACTACCAATGATCGCCCGCAAACACACTCCTACTTGCGCGGCATTCCCAGCATGCGCTCGGCAATTATATTGCGCTGAATCTCATTTGTTCCTGCGTAAATTGGCCCAGACTGCGCAAACATCCAACCATCCAGCCACGTACCCACACCCGCAGCATCGGGCGCGTGTGCTTGCAGCTCTGCTCGCGCACCTAAAATACTGAGCGCGGTTGCGTGCATTTGCTGATCGAGTTCCGACCAGAAAATTTTATTGGTGGATGACTCAGCACCAATTTTCCCGCCTTTAATCAAACGACAAGCGGTTTGATAGGTTGTCAGTGTGTAGGCCTCGGCATCCATATAGGCGCGCAGAACCGCCTCTCGAATGGCGGGATCGCGATCGGCACTCTCGCGGTTGGCATGATACAACTCAACAAGACGCTTGGCCGTTTCCTGAAAGCGCGCCGGCGAACGCAACATCAAGCCGCGCTCAAAGCCAGCCGTGGCCATGGCAACACCCCAGCCCTCGCCTTCGCCACCAAGACGGTTTTCAACCGGCACTTTGACATTATCGAAAAAGATTTCTGCAAACCCCGGAAAACCGTCAAGCTGAGGAATGGGTCGTACCGTGATGCCTTCCAGCTCCAGGGGCAACAAGATAAAGGTCAAGCCGTGATGACGCTTAGATTCCGGATCGGTACGGAACATGCCAAAACACCAGTCTGCCCACACTGCCCGCGTAGACCACGTTTTCTGGCCATTAATAACGTAGTGTGTGCCGTCTTCGCTCAGCTCAGCTTTGGCTCGAATCGCCGCCATATCGGAACCCGCATTGGGCTCGGACCAGCCCTGGCACCAGATATCTTCACCGGTCGCCATACCGGTCAGAAATTTCTTTTTCTGTTCTTCGGTGCCGTACTCCATCAGCGTAGGGCCCAACAGAAAAATACCATTTTGATTGACACGCAGTGGCGCGCGGGCAGCGTAGTATTCTTCTTCAAAGATCAGCCATTGAATCAAGTCGGCACCACGGCCACCCATTTCTTCGGGCCACGTAATCATGCCCCAGCGGCCTTCGTACAGCTTAACTTCCCATTCGCGGTGTTGCTGGAAGCCTTCTTCGGTATCGAAAGTCTTCAGTCGCTGCGCCGGCACATTGGCCGCAAGCCAGCTACGAATTTCTTCACGGAAGGCTTGGTGTTCCGGTGTAAATGTCAGGTTCATTGGTGACCTCTTGGTGTTTGATGCTGGTCGGACGCCTGGCGTCGGACGTCTAGCATCCGAAAGCTTGCCCCGCGAGCGGAGCGAGTGCTTTGGGTACGTCCGACTAAAACTTAACTTCGCGCTTTTCTACGAAGGCGTCACGCGTTGCTTGAGAATCAGGCGAAGCATAAGCTTCCTGTGTAAAACCTTGTTCCGACCGGTATTTGTCTTCCAAGTTACCGTCTTCGATTCCAGTTAACGCTTCTTTTGCGAGCAGAATCATACGCGGTGATTTTTCGGTGATCTTGGTCGCAATTTCACGCGCTGCATCCAGTAATTTTTCGCGGGGTACAACTTTCTCGACGGCGCCTAGACGATAGGCTTCTTGGGCATCAATGCCTTCGCCGGTGAAGAACATATGTCGAACTTTTTGCACCGGGAACATACGTTGCAGGTGGGCGCCGCCACCCATCGCACCGCGGTCCACTTCTGGCACCGCAAAGGTCGCGCACTCAGAGGCAACAATAATATCCGCGGCGCCACTGATACCAATACCACCACCGAGAACAAAACCATGTACGGCAACAATCACCGGCTTTTCGTTGCGGTGAATGACTTTGAAAGTATCGTAATTACCCTTGTTCACTGCAGTGATTTTTGATGCATCGGCTTGCAACTCTTTAATGTCAACACCGGCGCAAAAACCTTTTCCCTCAGCCGCAATGATGATCACACGCACGGCATCGTTTTTACCCAGTGCTTCAATTTCATTGGCAATGGCGAACCACTCGGCACTGTTAAAAGCATTAACCGGCGGCTTGTTAAGAATCAATTCGGCAATACCGTTGTCCGAGACATTCAGGCTAAAGGGTTTGCTCATGTTCACTTCCTCTGCGTCTGTTGTAGGAGCTTGCGAAGCAGGCTGCTACAGGTTTAAGTCGATACTCTGGCGTTAAATTTTTGCAGGCCTGCTTCGGCTTCCTCGACGATTTGATTAATCAAGTCTTCACAGCTCAGCAGCTCGTCGATCACGCCTGCCACTTGTCCTGAAGGCAGCACGCCGTCCTCGGGCTTTCCGTCAACCATCGCCTTTTGAATAATCATGGGCGCATTGGCCGACATAATGGCTTGAGCCAAAGTAAGGTCACCGGATTGGGTCATCGCCAGAGCAGACCTCAGTAAGCCAATCAAACTGGCTCCGGTAAATTTTCGAAATGCCAGTCCGTTGCGCAAAGCGATAATCAGTTTTTTCAAAGCTGAAGCTGACTCAAGCTCAGCCAGAACCTTGTTCATGATCATACGCTGGGGCATGCCGTCTATTGCCGTGGACACGACGATTTCACTCGGGTTTTTACAGCTGAGATAACGTACCTTGGTTTGTTCTGGAACAGGGCTGTCTTTAGTAAGCAAAAAACGCGTACCCATGGCAATGCCATCGGCGCCAAAGGCTAGTGCTGCCAACAGACCGCGTCCGTCTTTAAAACCGCCAGCACCTAACACGGGCACTTTGTCGCCCACCGCGTCGACAACTTGCGGCAATAACAGCGTCGTGGGTACCGAACCAGTATGACCGCCACCTTCGCCGCCCTGCACAACCACCGCGTCGGCGCCCAACTCTACCGCTTTAATCGCATGTTTCGGCAAGCCCACGGTTGGCATGCACACAACGCCGGCATCCTTCAGCTTTTTGATGAATTCGGGGCCGGGCGAACGCGAATAACTCACTGCGCACACACGGTGTTTTATAACGAGGCCCACAATCGCAGCCGCATTAGGCTGATACATATGGAAATTCACACCGAAAGGTTTATCCGTGAGTTCTTTCACCCGTAAAATATCCCGCTCCATTTCCTCTGGCGGAATAGTCGCACCAGCGAGAAAGCCAAAACCACCCGCGTTGCAGGTGCCTGCAACCAGATTAGGATCAGCCACCCAACCCATCGCGGTTTGGATGACGGGATATTTGCAACCGAGCAAGTCGGTGATGCGAGTTTTTAGTAGGTCGGACATTTGGGTACTCGTGTTAGTGGTCGGACGTCTGACGCTGTTCCCCTCACCCTGCCCCTGAAAAAAGGCAAGGGCGCGCGGCCGACGTCCATTGGTAAACAATCAACTACGATCGCCTGCCGGATTATCCTTCAACTGCTTGCTGCGCAGATTATGCGGATCAAGCTGCTTAATCACTGCCAGTTGCTCTTCCGTAGGCGCAGCTGTGGTCAGCACATTGTCGGGGATGCAGATTTCAAATCCGGTATTCTCGACCACCTGCTCGACGGTAATGCCGGGGTGCAGACTAACCAGCCGAATCTGCTTGTCGGGGCCTCCGAAATCCAGCAAACACAAATCGGTGAGAATTATGCGCAAATCGATATCATCAAAAGTATAGCCCTTGGGTAGACGATCGGGGTTATAGCCGATGGTGCACACGACGTCGCACTCGCCCTCAATAAATACACGGGTATTGTGCGCAGGCACAAAGCAGGAATTCGCGTGACAGATCGAGTTTCCGGGAAAGCCGCGAGTGCCCAGCATCTGAATTTTGGGCTTGTCGTAGGTGCCGCCCAGCGCTGAGATATTGGTTTGACCAAAGCGGTCAATTTGCGTTGGGCCACCGGTGATATGACGACGGCCACTCCAAACGTTATCAAAGATGCGCGAGAAGCCCATCCATGTTTCGTTCATCTGTTTGAAATCCGCACCGCGATTACCCACGGGATTGGGCTCGGATAGCAACCAGGACTCGCTGTCGGTCATCATGATGTCGGTGTTGCAGGTTTTCATTGCCAGGCTGGCAGCAATACGCGGCAGCACCCCGATGCCGGTAATCAGCACTTCGCCGTCGTGTTCATAGGCGGCGGCGTTGGCGCAGATAAGCAGTTCCGCCAGTGTATAATCTTTTGCAGGCGTAGCCATTGTCGTCTCCTTAGTATGTGGGCAGCGGTAGCGCTTTGATGGCATCTACGCCACCAACGGCCTGCTGATAATCGGCTTCGGACTTACCGCTAACATATTTTCCGGCGTAGGCTTCAAAGCCGCCCTCTTTTGCTGAGGCGTTGTATTCCTTGAAATGAGGAACATCAAAACCGTAGTTCGGTGCACAAGAACTCGGGTGAGCGCCGCCGGGCACGTGAATCACCGCGGTGGTTTGGCTGCGCTCCCAAAATACGAAACGCGCCTGCTCTTGGTCGGCAAAAAAATCGCTCTCCACGATCTCTTCGGTGCTGACAAAAGTCTTATCCGCGGCGCGGGCAAACCAGTCGTCCATATAATGGTCGGGGCTGGTGATCTGGCACACGCCACGAACATCAGCCTTGTTAGTGTGAATCAGCGCGGCATCCAGTTTCAGCGCCGGCATTGCCACCCACTCTTTGTCGTCGTAGGGGCTGTCGATCACTTTGATGTCGGTGTTGTATTTGATGACATCGGTTCCCAGGCCAACCTTGGTGGGAATAAAGGGGCAACCCCAGGCAGCAGCACGCAGACCCAACAGCAACATGCCTTCATCAATTTCCATGACTTCAATATCGCCGTTCTGGCGGGCCTTGCGGAAGTAGGGCTCCAAAGGAATAAAGTCGAGCGATACAAAAGCAAAAACAACTTTTTTAACCTTGCCCGCTGCGCACAGCATGCCCACATCTGCACCGCCGTAGGCAACAATTGTCAGGTCCCTGAGGTCAGACTTCAGGATTTCACGCACCAGCGCCATCGGCTTCCGACGTGGGCCCCAGCCACCAATACCAATGGTCATCCCATCTTGCAGCTGGCCGACAAAATCTTGCAGGCTCATTTGCTTGTTCATAACAGCTCCTTTTCAACATATGCCAAGTGTGGCACCAGCATTACGCATATTTTTCTATTTTAACTCATTTAACCATATTTTCGTAGAATAGTTAGACCATTTCTACGCAAAAATAATCAAACAATGATCTTAGACATCCGGTAATCGTGCTTCACAAAAGTCACACCCAGCGAACATTCGGTGCGACGCACGCCCGGTATGACGCCTACCCTGGTATTCAGAAAGTCGGCCAGCTGGCCGTTATTCTGCACCAGCGTAATCGCCAGAATATCGAAGCGCCCTAGTGTAACCGCCACGAAACCGATCTGCTGAACCTCTGCCAGCGCCGTGGCAACGTCTTTGACTTGCATTGCGCTATCCACCTCTATCCAGATATAGGCAAGCGTCGGATTGCGCAGGTGGTCAATATTCGTGACCGCCGTAATGCGAATCTGCCCTGCTTCTTCCATACGCTTGATGCGGGCGCGCACGGTGCCCTCGGTCACGCCCAGTGCGGTCGCAATTTTGCGATTGCTGGTGCGCGCATCGTGGGACAACGTCGTCACAATTTTTGAATCCAGCTCATCGAGCGGACGCTTGCTCACAACTCACCCCCTAGCGCAATCAAAACGAACCCAGTTAGGCTGATTCTTAAGCACATCAATCGCCATCGCCGGCAGCAGCCTTCTAACGCCGGCAACACCCGCGAGCTTTTCAGTGATAAGCGCGGTAACCGCCTCCTGATCTTCAGCCACCATCAAGCACTCGATGTCGTGAGTGCCCACCACCTGGCACACCGAAAACACTTCAGGAAACTGCGCTATATCCAATGCGACATCGGCAGCACTGCGCCCTTCAACCTGGACACCTACCGCCAACATCAGATTAAAACCTGCGGCTTCGAAATCAGTGACCGCGACAACGCGCAGTAAATCATTGTCTTCGAGGCGGCGAATGCGACCACGCACGGTGCTCTCGGTCAAGCCGGTTTTTTCCGCCAACATTTTGTAGGCCATGCGGCCATCTTGGCGCAACAGCGCAATAAGCTGGTGATCCTTGTCGTCCAAGGGCAGACTGTCATTGCCCGCGATGCGCTCGGCAACTTGATCGCGCAACACCCCCCCAGCCATCGCTTAGCACCCGGCCCTGAGAAGGTCGGCAGCCAGTTTTTTCAACTCCGGCTTAACCACCTTGCCCGCCGCATTGAGTGGCAAACTCTCAACAAACTGCACGTAAAAAGGTGATTTGTAGCGCGCCAAATGTTCGCCGCAATAATCGACAATATGCTCTCGCATCAGTGCAGCGCCTGCTTTTTGCACCACGAAGGCCATGCCCACTTCACCTTGCTGCTGGCGCGGCACGCCGATAACGGCCACCTGTGCAACGCCGTCTAGTCCATAGAGCGCTTTCTCGACCTCCGCCGGATAAACGTTTTCACCGTTCATGATGTACATATCTTTCAGGCGATCGGTGATGCGCAGATAGCCCTTGTCGTCCATCACACCAATGTCACCCGTGCGCAGCCAACCTTCAGCGGTAATGGTTTCAGCGGTAGCTTCAGGCATATCAAAATAGCCCTGCATCACGTTGTAGCCGCGCACCCAGATTTCGCCCTCGCTACCGCGCGACACTTCTTCGCCGGTATCGGGGTTGGCGCACTTCACTTCAACGCCGTCGATGGCGCGGCCCGAGGTGGTGGCAATGGTTTCGGCATCGTCGTCAGGGCGGCAGATGCTAACCACACCGGTGGATTCGGTGAGTCCGTAAGCCGTTACTACCGTTTCAAAGCCCAGCACGCTGCGCATATCTTTCACCAACTGGACCGGAACCGCGGCAGCACCGGTCACGCCCAAACGCAAACTGGAAAGGTCGTATTTGTCGCGCGCGGGATCCGCCAACAACATTTCGTAAAGCGACGGCGCACCCGGCAACATGGTTACTTGGTCGCGCTCGATTTGCGCCATGGCCGCTTCTTTATCAAAAACCATGACCGGCAAGGTGGTGCTGCCAAAAATAATCGAGGCCAGCCAACCGGCTTTGTAACCAAAGGTATGGAAGAAGGGGTTAATAATGAGGTAGTTGTCGTCCGAGCGGAGGCCAACCGTCTCGCCCCAAGATTTAAACACTCGGATATTCTGCTGGTGGGACGAGAGCACACCCTTGGGCTTGCCGGTCGTGCCCGAGGTAAACAGCATATCGGCGGTATCGTCTGGGCCAAACGCGGAGGCGCGCGCCTCGACCGCTTGCCGCTCAACACCATCACCCGCAGCGAGGAATGCCTGCCAGCTTGCAGCCCGCGGGTCCTCGCCCCGCAATAGTACTGTACCGGTAAGCGCGGGCAAGTCTTCTGCTGTCAACATGCTTAGCGGCTCGCCTTTTTCTAACGCGGTAACCGTGAGCAGCATTTTCGCGCCGCTGCGCCGCAATATGTCGGCCGCCTCGGCACCCTGAAGACGATTGTTCAGCGGCACCAAAACAGCCCCAGCACTTTGCAGGCCAATCGCCGCTTCAATCCACTCGTGCATATTGGGTGCCCAAATGGCTACGCGATCGCCCTGCTCTATACCCGCCGCCATAAAGGCCGCCGCCGCTCGACGACTGCGAACAGCAAGCTCCTCGTAGCTGATCAAGGTGCCGTCTTCTTTTATAGCCGCACGGCTGCCGTAGGTTTCAGCCGCCCACCTAACTAGCGCAGGTAATGTGAGAGGAAATGTCTGATTCGTCATCGTGTATCCGCAGCCTTGCCCGTGATGATTGGGGAAAATAGTCTATTGAGTCAACTCAGCGGAAGCAAGCGTTATGCGTATTTAATTGGTGCATAATTTACGCATTTTTATTACAACAACTTATATAAATCGGCTTTCGCAGACCATAAAGCCCTATGCAGGCAGCAGTAATTGCTTCGCATCTGCCACCGGCCGCCCCTGAGCGCGCGCCACGGCCGGGCAGTGCAGGTCACCCCCCGAGAGGCTCAAGCCCGCAGCAAAACCCTGGTCCGCCGCCAGCGCTGCGCGCCAACCCCGCTCGGCTAAACCGCTTACATAAGGAAAAATCGCCGCAGCCAAGGCCGTCGTTGCGGTGCGCGGCACAGCCCCGGGCATATTTGCCACGCAGTAATGCACCACCCCCTCCTCTATATAGGTGGGATCGTCGTGACTGGTCGCTCGACTGCTTTCAAAACATCCGCCCTGATCAATAGCCACATCAACTAAGACAGCGCCGTTTTTCATAATGCGTAAATCAGGGCGACTGAGCAAACGCGGACTGGTGTCGCCCGGCACCAGTGCCGCACCGATAATAACGTCGCAATCGTGTAAATAGCGCTCAAGCACGTCTCGATTCGAGGGCAAGGTTTCAAACTGGCCGCCATAATCTCGCTGAAGCTGCTCACGCTTATCCGCGCTGCTCTCCAAGATGACAACACGCGCCCCCATACCTCGGGCGATGGTCGCGGCGTTCAGGCCCACCACCCCGCCGCCGAGCACCAGCACTAGGCCGGGAGATACACCGCTTGCACCAGACAGAAGAACGCCGGCACCGCCGTGGGTTTTCTCAAGACAATAAGCTGCCGCCTGCGCCGCCACCCGACCAGCAATTTCACTCATGGGAAACAATAGCGGCAAGCGCCCGCTGGCATCACGCACCGTCTCAAAAGCTATCGCGGTAACGCCGGAAGTGAGCAGCCCTTCGACGAGCCGGCGGTCGGGTGCCAAATGCAGGTAGGCAAACAGAATCTGTCCTGCTCGCAGCATGGCAATTTCCACTGCCTGCGGCTCTTTGACCTTAACAATGAGTTCAGCGCGCTCAAACAGTTCCGCCGCCGAGCCCAGTATTTCCGCTCCAGCGGCAACATAAAGCTCGTCGTCAAAACCACTGCCGCCACCGGCAGCGCACTCGACCAACACGCGATGCCCGATAGCGGTGAGCTGCCCAACCAACTTGGGCGTCAGGGCAACACGGTATTCCTGAGCCTTGATTTCTTTAGGTACGCCAATAATCACATTTAACCCTACAAGACCAGACAACACCTACAGTGTAGCTGGGAATAGAGGTTACCGAGAATTGAGCCCAACACTAGACGCGAAATTTATGCGGAGACGAGCGCCCAACGTCCGGCGGTTTCGACGGTGCGTCCGTCTTTTTGGAGTTTTAGTAGGTGAGCCAATAGCGACAGCTGCGCCACCGGATGCAAGGACACATCCACATCATCATAGACCGGCACCACCAACTCGTCGAGATTTGCGCAGTCAAAATCTGACAGTTTTTCTAGCACTTTGGCTTCGCGCTTTAGCCGGTGCGCAACGAGATATTCCAGCTCGTTGTGGGGCTCGGGAATCAGGCCACCGTGACCGGGCGCAATAAATTTCAATGGGTAATCGAGCATACGGCGCAAGGAATCGATGTAGTCTTTCATATCGCCGGCCGGGGGGATAATAACAACCGTCGAGCCCTGCATTACGTGGTCGCCGGTAAAGAGCAATCCGCTGGGCTCGTGTAAATAACAGAAATGATTGCCAACATGACCCGGGCTATAAATGGCTCGCAGGGGGCCGCCCTCTACCGCAATTAATTCATCATGTTCCGGCACGCGGTCAGGCTTGAAAGTATCGTCCTGAAAGCCGTCTTGCTCGATGTTGCAACCGATCAGTTCTGCGCCCGTTTTTTCTTTGAGTACGGCCGCGGCAGGCGAATGATCGGGGTGGGTGTGGGTGACAATAATCCGGCTGATTTTGCCACCGATAGAATTCGCAGCATCGAGCAAGGCCTGTACGTGGCGACTGTCATTCGGACCCGGATCGAGCACGGCGATGTCGCGGCCGCCAAACAAATAACTGTTGGTGCCGGGGCCCGTCATCACCCCCGGATTGGGAGCTATCAAGCGATGCACGCTCGGTGCCAGTTCAGTCAGCTGTCCGGAAATCAGTTCAGTCATTATTCTTTGCGCTCACTGTGATATGACCGCCGCTGGCAGCGGTATAAGCTGGGCCGTGGTGGTGCCATTGATTGCGAAGGCGAATTAGCAGCAACAAAGCCGCTACCGTCAAACCCGCCACCAGACCAATCCAGAATCCCGCCGGCCCCATTGCCGGGCGCAGCAAGTCGGTTAAGCCCAGTACATAACCCAGCGGTAAACCTACACCCCAGTATGCTAGCAGCGTCATCACCATTGGAATGGTGGTATCTTCAAAGCCGCGCAAGCAGCCTGCTGCGGCCACCTGCAATGCGTCAGACACTTGGTAGATTGCCGCAAACAGCAATAGCTGCGTCGTCAGCACAATAATCACTTCATTGTCCGTATAGATTCTCGGAATCCAGCTGCGCGCCGCCAGCAGGCCTAAGGCCGCAAGCACACCAATCACCATTGTAACCTTCATCACGGTACTGACAGCCAGATGGATGGCCGCGGGGTCGCCCTGCCCTCGCGCCAGCCCAACCCGCACGGTCGCGGCCAACGCAAAACTTAGCGGCACCATAAACAGCAGGCCGGTAAAATTCAGCGCAATTTGATGGCCGGCAACCACCTCCGCGCCCAACTGGCTTATGAGTAGGGCAATAACGGTGAAGATACTGATCTCAAAAAAGATCGACAGACCCACCGGCAAACCTAGCCGCGATAAATACGCGATAGTGCCCGGCTCAAAAAACCGCTGCTTTAAATTCAAGCGCGCCTTGGCGTAGCTTTTATGGCTGGCAATATAGAGGCCGAGCGCGGCCGCCATAAACCAAAACACCAAGGTCGTTGCCCAGCCACAGCCAACACCGCCCATGGCAGGAAAGCCCAACTTGCCGTATATAAAAATGTAATTTGCAGGGATATTCAGCAGCAGTCCGGCAATACTGATCAGCAATACCGGACGCGGATTCGACAGTGCTTCGGTATAGGCGCGCAAGGCAATCACCAACGCCGCTCCCGGCATTCCCCAGCTCAGGGCGCGCAGGTAATTACTGACCTTGGGCAAGAGCTCAGGATCAACATCCATAGCATGGAAGAGTGGGTCCAAATGCCGGAGCAGAAAAAAACCAGCCACACCCAACAATAACGAAAGATAGAGTAACTGTTGCGCAATAGGATTCACACGCGCCCACTCACCGGCGCCGACATGTCGCGACAGCACAGGGGTACCCGCCATCAGCACACCGGTCATAAACAGGTAAATGGGGACCCAGGCACTCGCGCCCACCGCAACGGCGGCGAGGTCGACTGCTCCCACGCGCCCGGCCATCACCGTATCGACAAAGGCATTACCGGTTTGCGCCAACTGCGTACCAAGAATGGGTAGGGCCAGCGCAAGCAGTGCAGATAATTCCTTGCGGAAAGCAGACAATTCGAGTTTCCCGAGAGTAAAAAAAAGCCGGTCATTCTAACCAGCCTCGCCTGAGGTAGGTAGCCCAACGCCGCCGATCTGCGTGCTAAAGATCAGACGCCGGACATGGATGCCTTAAGCCATATTAACGATGGGCACAACCGTATCAACGTCCGCATCGTAATCCACGCCGTCAAGCTCAAAACCAAACAGGCGCATAAACTCATGCTTGTAGCCCGCAAAATCGGTCAGTTCGCGCAGGTTGTCGCTATTCACCTTTGCCCATTGCTCAGCGACGGCATGCTGAATTTCCGGCCGCAGCTCGAGAGAATCCTGCCGCAATCGACCTTCAGCATCCAGACTCGGCTGACTGCCATAAAGGTTCTGCTTGAACAAACCGTAGATTTGTTCAATGCAGCCCTCGTGACTGCCATCGGCTTTCATTTGCTTGAACAGTAGCGCCAAGTACAGGGGCATAATGGGAATGGCCGAGCTCGCCTGAGTGACCACGGCTTTAAGTACCGACACCCTAGCATCGCCGCCTTTGGCTGCAAGCTTGCTGCGAATACCAACGACGCGATGATCCAAATCTTGCTTGGCTTGCCCGATAGTGCCGTGCCAATAAATATCCCAGGTTAAGCGCTCGCCGAGATAGGTATAGGCTGTGGTTTTTGCACCATCGGCCAATACGCCGGCCTCATCAAGTGCATCAATCCACATCTGCCAGTCTTCACCCCCCATCACCGCGACGGTATTGTCGATCTCGTCCTGATTTGCCTGCTCTAGGGTAACGTCTTCAACAATTTCCTTGTCGGTATTAACACCGCGCTGGGTAACCGCCTTACCGATGGGCTTGAGCGCAGACCAGTGCACCTCACCGGTTTTCGGGTGCTCTCTGCGAGGCGCTGCCAAGCTGTAAACCACCAGATCAACTTGCCCCAAATCAGCTTTTATCTGGGCGATGGTTTTTTCTTTAATAGCATCGGAAAACGCATCCCCATTGATGCTTTTCGCATAGAGGCCTTCACCTTCCGCAAATTTATGAAAGGCCGCCGAGTTGTACCAACCCGCGGTGCCTGGCTTTCTCTCAATGCCTTCTTTCTCAAAGAAGATACCCAAGGTAGATGCGCCGCAACCGAAGGCAGCCGCAATGCGCGAGGCCAAGCCGTATCCGGTAGAAGCGCCGATGACCAACACCCGCTTAGGGCCATCGCTTATCTGCCCTTGAGATTTGACGTAGCCGATCTGCTCTTTAACATTGGCTTCGCAACCTGCCGGATGACTGGTAACACACATAAATCCACGGACGCGGGGTTTAATGACCATGCAACTTGTTCCTTTTACAATAGGCTGTTTAACTGCGGGGCATTCTACCAGTCTGATCCGCAAGCGACTAATATACGCCGTCAACATTACCGCAGTGCCTTTCAGCAACTGAAATTCAATCCTATAACGTCAGGACAATAGTGAAACCCGCCGTGATTAAACTTTCCTATCAAACCCCACCCGAGTGGACCGCTCTGGTGATGGCATATTTTGACGAATTTCTACTAGACCACGCCGCAGCGGAAAAAAAGGCTGCCGGCATGGCCATTTCCATGGCCTCGCACTACCCCGACAAGCCCGAGCTGGTAGAGGCCATGGCCGATCTCGCGGTAGAGGAAATGAGTCACTACCGCGAAGTGGTAAAGCTCATACACAGCCGCGGCGGCATTACCGCAGCAGATGAACGCGACGCTTACGTAAATACCTTACGCAAAAATTTGAACAAAGGGAGTGAAGCCTATTTTTTGGACAGACTGCTGCTGGGCGGCGTTATCGAGGCCCGCGGCGCCGAACGCTTCGGATTAATTGCCGACGCGCTGGAAGACGGCAAGCTGAAGCAGTTTTACCAATCGATTAGCCGCTCGGAAGAACGCCATCAAAGCCTATTCACCGACCTTGCAGCGACTTACTTCCCCAAGGACAGGGTCGCCCAGCGCCTGCAGGAATGGATTGCCCTCGAAGCCGAAGTAATGGCCGCTCAAACCCATAGACCGGCATTGCATTAGTGTCCCTGCAGCAGTATGTGGATCGCTATGCGGAATCGGAAGTTCAGCTGCTGGCGTCACTGGATAAACACTGGCAGCAAGCCCTCGTCATACCCGCCTACAAAGAAACCCCAGAATTCCTGGAACAGCAGCACCCCGACAATTGCCTGCTCATCTTGGTACTCAACCGCCCACCCGACGACGGCATATGGAGCTGGGCAAAACGTATCATCGATTCACTCACGCCTGCGACTTGGCAAAACGAGCACCTCTCCTTGCACCCGCGCCAGGATAACTGCGCAGTGCTGCTGGTGGACCGATGCATCGCGGCAGAACCCATTCCTGCAAAACAAGGGGTGGGGCTGGCACGCAAAATCGGCGCCGACATCGCCTGCCAGTTACTGGCGACGAACAAACTGAGTTCACCCTGGTTGGGTTGCAGCGATGCAGACGCGTGGCTACCGCCCGACTATTGGACTGCACTGATGTCCCAACCCGCCGCCGCAGCCTGCGTATTTCCCTTTCATCATCAGCGTGAAGACAGCACTGCATCCGCTATTCGGCTTTATGAATTACACATGCTCTACTACGTTGCAGGTCTGCGGTTTGCGGGCTCGCCCTACGCCTGGCCAACAATCGGCAGTTGTATTGGGATCGAAGCCCATGCCTACGCCCAAGCCCGTGGCTATCCGAAAAAAGCGGGCGGCGAAGATTTCTATTTACTGAACAAATTGGCCAAACTTGGTGGCGTACGACACGCCAGCAGCCCCCAGATCACACTTAGCACCCGCCTTTCCGACCGCGTACCCTTTGGCACCGGCCCGGCCCTGCGAAAAATTCAGATGCTCGATAATGCACGCGACTTTTGCAGCTATCACCCCGATTCCTTTGTCTATTTAAAAGCGGCCGTCACCGGCTTACGTCAACAGCCCCTAAGCGGCGAGACCATAACAGCCGAGCAAATCGCCGACACTCATCACCTTGACAGCACCCGCTTTAGCCCGCTTTGGCAGGATTTTGGCTGCAACGAGGCGATCGCCCTCGCGCGCAAAAACAGCCGCAGCACGGTGCAATTGCAGCGGCAGCTAATGACTTGGTTTGATGGCTTTCGTAGCCTGAAGTATATTCATGCCTGCCGAAACTGGCTACCGGACCAAGCACTAGCGACCTGCATTGAAAAGGCGAACTGGCTCACACTTCCCTGCATTAGCAACACCACAGCCGACATACAACTAGCCGCATTCCAGCGGCAGCTAGCCGACAATCGCCTGCGCGGACCGGGGACCGGGGATCGCCCATACGAATGCGGCCACAAGCCCTGAAATTACTAACATTTTCGGCCATTGACACGGCTCATTCTGCCCTATTATTTTAGAAGTGATGTGGTATTATTTCAGGCTGGCTAACAAACCAAATTATAAGGCCCGCAGCACTTTCCGTCGGCATCCATACGGGCGCGATAACGGCAAGGCCGCACAAAACGATTCCCGGTGATACACCAACCAGCTGTAAGGGTTTAGATATGAATAAGTACGCACTGAAATTCACTGCGTTGTTAGCCTGTGCCGCGACCCCCTCGCTTGCATTGGCTCAAGCAAGCAGGAATGCAGCACCCATCGCTCTGGAGGAGGTTCTTGTAACCGCCCAGAAAAAAGTTGAATCGCTGCAAGACACTCCAATTTCACTGACAGCCTTTGGCGCTGGTCGTCTAGAAACTGACGGCATCAACAATCTGTCGGACATTGGCTCCAGAGTGCCGAGCCTGACCATTGAGCCATTCCCCATTAACAATGCCACTCTGCGTATCTTTATTCGCGGCATCGGCATCTCCGACACCCAGGTAACACAAGATCCGCCCGTGGGAATCTATGTTGATGGCGTTTACGTTGCACGTGCTACCGGCACCGCGTTGGACGTTGCCGAGCTCGAGCGAATCGAAATTCTTCGCGGTCCGCAGGGTACTCTCTACGGCCGCAACACCACCGGCGGCGCGGTCAATATGATCACCAAGCGTCCGTCCACTGAAGCATTTGAGCTGAAACAGAAATTTGTTGTTGGCAATCGCAACCTGTTTACCTCAAAAACCTCTGTGAACCTGCCTGTCACTGACACACTGGCTGCCAAACTGTCCTACCTGACAACCAGCAACGACGGCTTCATCGATAACACCGGCGTTATCCAAAACCCGAGCAGCCCCGGCTACATCGCCGGAAAAAGCAAAGATTTTGGTGACCGGGACGTTCAAGGCTATCGTATCGACCTGCGTTGGGACGCCGCCGACTGGCTGACGGTTGACTATGCCTACGATTTTTCCGACATGAGTTACGTGAATTACATTTACCAGCCCATTACCCCCCCCTGCGGTGGCAACCCCGGCGACTGTAACAAGGGTCAATCGGATCAAATCAAGCAATCTGCGGCCAATAACTCGCGCTACAGCGACCACCGCTTTGACGAAATGGCCTCGGCCTCGCCCATGCAAGATTCCAACACCGAAATTGAAGGCCACTCGCTTACCCTGGCGGCTGACTTTGACACTTGGCAGCTAAAGTATATTGCCGCCTACCGGACTTTGGATGATCGCTCCTACGCTGACCTCAGCGGCGGCACTGGCAACCCCGACTATCGCCTGGATTCGAACACCTATTGCGGGCCTGCAGCGCGCGCAGCTGTTGGCGGCTGCACGCCCCTGGTCGTTCCTGTTATCACCCAAGACCAAACATCGCACGAACTGCAGTTTACCGGTGACTTTGCCGATAGCCGTGTCGAATACATCGTGGGTGCCTACCTGTTCGAAGAAAATGCTCAGGAAGACAACTCGCCACTGCACCACCAGCTGAGTTCGGGGATCGACGGCGACACCAGCGGCAACACCCGCATTGTTAACCTGCTGAGCCAGAAGTACGACGTTGAAAACGAGTCGACCGCACTGTTCGGCCAGTTCACTTGGACGCCTGCCATTCTCGAAGACCGTATGCATTTGACCTTCGGTTATCGTCACTCTGAAGACAGCCGCTTTGCACGTAAAAACCAGCAGGACTTCGTCTATATTGAGAACCCTCTGCTGCCCGGCGGCGCTGCTGAAGCCAGCAACCCTGCATTGGCGCTACTGCTCGGCCCTATTGCTGGACTGCCAAGCTCGGCTGATCGTGAATTCGTTAACGTTGAAGGCGACAAAGACTTCTCCGATGACTCATACAGCTTCACCTTCGAGTTTGACCTGACCGACGATATCAACATCTACGCCAAGTCTGTTGAAGCATACAAGTCCGGTGGTTTTAACACCCGCGACCCACAACGTGACGGCAGTCAAGGCACAGCGTCTGATGGCCGCGACTATGGTTTCGGCTTCTCCGAAGGCTTCGAATCTGAAAAAGTACAGTCCTACGAGCTCGGCATTAAAAGTGAGTTGATGGATCGCCGCCTGCGGATCAACGGCGACGTCTTCTTCAGTGAATATACCGACATCCAGCTGAACCAAATCCTGAACGGCACCATTGCCGACACCAAGGTCAGCAACGCGGGTGAAGCCGAAATGATGGGGCTTGAAGCCGATGTCACCTTCCTCGCCACTCGCGACCTGCTGATCCTTTTCAACTACGCCTACCTAGACACCGAAGTAACCAAGGCAACTGACACCGTGACTGGCGCAGACATCGCAAACACCTTTGTCTTCTTCTCGGCGCCTGAGCATTCTTACACGCTCGCCGTGGATTGGACACTGATGCAAGGTGACTGGGGCAGCTTAAACCTAAACGTAAGCCATAATTTTATGGACGAGCGTAACGGTGGTTCTCGCACCGAGAACGTATCCAAAGATGGTCGCAAAGATCGCGGCACCTTCCTGAACGATTACCGCCTGACCAACGCCCGCTTGGGGCTTAGCAATTTGGCTGTTATGGGTGGTGTACTTCAGGTTGCTGCGTGGGTGAAAAACATTGATGACGAGGAGTACCACCTCACCGCCATCGACAATACACCACATGTCGATCGCGCTATGATCTGGGGCGAACCCCGCACTTACGGCCTGGACTTGATTTACGAGTACTAAGACTTGATACGACAACAAAAAGGGCTGCTTCGGCAGCCCTTTTTTATGGTCGGACGCCCGACCCAAACAAGTAGTATGAAATTTTGAACGCCCCCTAAATGAACTGTTTTACTGACCCCAAATGTTATAGGCCTGCCGCTTTCTTCCAATATAATACCATCGCATTAAAAATTGCCGCGCAGACAAACGGAGCCAACGAACATGAGTGACAAAGCCAGCCCCACCAAACCCAAGCGTGCCTCAGACATTAGAAAATGGGCCATTGAAACGGATGTGGCTATTATTGGCTTTGGCGGTGCCGGAGCCTGCGCCGCGCTGGAAGCAGCCGATGCTGGCGCCGATGTGCAGATATTCGAACTGGCCAGCGCCAGTGGCGGTTCGACGGCATTATCCAGCGCAGAAATTTATATGGGCGGCAACGGTGGCACCCGCGTACAAAAGGCCTGCGGCTACGACGACACAACCGAGAACATGGTCAACTTCCTCAAAGCGGCTTTTGGCAGTAACACCGACGAGGACAAGATCGAAACCTATGCAGAAAACAGCCTCGCACATTTCAACTGGCTAGTTGATAAGGGTGTTCCATTCAAGGATTCGGAATTAAAAGAGCGTGCCATTATGGCGCTGACCGACGACTGCCTACTGTTTACCGGCAACGAGAAAGCCTATCCCTTTACCGAAGCGGCTTATCCAGTTCCTCGCGGACACAATCTGGAAGTGGAAGGCGATAACGGCGGCCCCCTGTTAATGAAAATATTGACCGAACAGGTCGATAAACGCGACGCCATCACCGTGAACTATGAAACCCGGGCGCTCACACTGGTGACCGATGACGCGGGTAGCGTTGTTGGCGTTGTGGTTCGGATGAACCAACAAGAGATTGCCGTAAAAGCGCGCAAAGGCGTTGTATTGTGCGCCGGCGGCTTCTGCATGAACGAGGAGATGGTTCGCAAATACGCGCCACTGTTCGACAAAGGTCTTGAGCCCATCGGCAACCCCGGTGATACCGGCGCCGGAATACTGATGGGCCAAGGCGCGGGCGCCGGCACGGTCAATATGCAGGAATGCTTTACCACCGTTCCCTTCTACCCGCCGTCGTCGCTCACCTACGGCATTTTCGTGAATGACAAAGGCCAGCGCTTTATCAATGAAGACTGCTATCACGGGCGAGTGGGTTATAACGTCCTCGTCCAGCAGCACCAGCACTCGAAGCGCATCTTCCTGATTACCGATATCGACGGCTACGGTGACTACGAAAAAATGAGCTATCTGGGCGCCCAAGTCGCCGGCACCGGCGATAGCGTGGAAGAACTTGAACAGGAACTGGGCCTAACCGAAGGGACCCTTAGCCACACCGTTGAAATCTACAATCAGCACGCCGAAAAAGGCCAAGACCCACTGTTCCACAAGCATGAAGCTTGGCTGCGCCCCTTAAAAGCACCCTATGTGGCGCTGGATTGTTCACTCGGACGCGGTACTTTCTACCCCTTCTTTACCTTGGGCGGACTGGATTCACTGCCGACAGGGGAAGTACTGACACCCGAACGCGATGTCGTTCCGGGCTTGTTTGCCGCGGGCCGAACCACTGCAGGGATTCCTCGAACGGCCGCTGGCTACGCCAGCGGCATGTCGGTGGGGGATGCAACATTCTTTGGCCGTCTGGCCGGTAAGAGCGCCGCTGAGAGATAAGTTTGATTCGCGAACAAGGCACGATGCTACCCGTTTCCTTGTTAACAGCGTGCCCTCTATCTGGACTAGACGCCCAGCCTATTCTGCGCCGTCGAAATAGTCTTTAAAACCCGAGGGTGTATGGCGACCAATCGCTATCGTCTCCAAGGTACCCATTCCGACTTTGTCGCCCATTGTTGCGCGCACGACTTGGTGGGTGTGTATAAATTGGTAATCGAGGGGATTAATCTCACCCAGATTCCACTCTTCCCGCCCTGTTGCCAGTTCACCTTTCCAGTAGGCGTGGCCCCATTCAAAATGATTATAGCCAACACCCAGCATATAGAAGCGCTGTAGTGGCTCCATGCTGATCTCGTAGCGTTCGCCGTTGTTATCCGAAAACTGCATATCGCAACCGGCGGCAAGGCGGGTGCCTTTGTGCCAGCGCACCTGGTGCTTCACATCTGTCATGGTAATCATGCCGGGATCTTGACCGTCGGGAATATCCGCTAGATTGTCGTACAAGGGTACAAGATCCGCGCTGACCTGCGTTGGCTTGCCATCGCGATCCTCAAAGCTTCCCATTTGCGTGCAGAACTCACCCCAGTTGATAGGATTCCATATCCAGTAAACGCCTGGGTCGCTATTCATCAAACCAGGCGCCCCACCTTGCTGCGGCTCGCCTATCGGGCGCACACCCCAAGATTTGTCGCGCGTGCCGTAGGCTTTATTAACGTCATAGCGCTTACCGTCAATCGAGAAGTGCCCCTGCCAGTAACCCATCTGCGTGAAGCGGGTGGAATGCATAATCAGGTGGCCATCATCGTGCATAACGTTGGCGGGTTCTTGGTGGGGAATGCTGGCCGCCGTAAACAGTAGATCGCACTCGATATTGTGTTCGTTCGGCGCCAGCTTTACTTGCACCTGCCTAATAGGCTCTTCGATCGTGATGCTCAAGGGGCCAACCGTGGTATCGCGGCGCTCTTTAGGGGCGCGACGCGAGGCGTGAAAAGCATACTGCTTATCGCCTATGGCCACGCTGAAGTGGCCATCCATAACTCGTCGATTCGGATAGAGACCAAATCCAATTTCAAACAGATAATTACCGCCACTGTCGAAGCCGTTAAACCAGTAGCGGTCGTAAAAATTGCGGTCGCTCTGCGAGGGCTCGGCGATAGGCAACGCTGTTTGGTGAATGCAATAATCGTCAAAACTGGTAATCATAGGTCACCTGCAGGTGTCAGAGATGCATTTTATGTAAGGGCTACGCTAATTGAACTTTGACTATACGACCGCATAGTTAGAAAATCAAGCCTCGTCGGATGACAATCTACCTAGGGCGCAGAGGGGGAACGCTTCAGCACCAAACTGGCGATCTTAATTTCAACGACTAGCTGTCCCTGCTGGTTGAAGACAGACAATTGATTAACACAGATTCCCCGATCAGGTTTGCTGACTGACTCGCGCTTGCTAATCACCTGCGCCTCAACGCGCAAACAATCTCCGGCGCATACCGGCAGCGGGAAGCGCACCTCATCCCAACCCAGCCCGGCCACCACGGCCATAGCCTCGCTTTGCAGACGATGACTCATGCGTACAGCAATACCGACGGTGTGGATGCTGGACGCAAACAGCCGCCCCAGCGGCGACTGTTTCGCGAGCTCTTCATCCACATGGAAAGGCATCGGATCCCATTCGCCCGCGAATGACTTAATCTCGTCGGCGCTCACCTTGTAGCGATCGTCGCCAACGATGCGATTACCGACGACGATATGTTCGTAGTAGAGCACGACGATTAATCGCAGCCGAAACGGTTGCCTATGGGAATTGCCGTCACCTTGATGTCGTCAGGACGTTTGCTGATTTGTTCGAACAGGCGCTCGTAGGCCGAATGCTTGATGCGCCACTCGCCATCGATTTTGACGCACTCGTCACGGTACAGAGCGCTGCCTTCAAATTGGGTGTTGTCATCCAGATTCACAAAAATATCATGCAGGTACCATAGCGCGACTGCGGTATCGCCGGTCACTGTGATTTCCGGGTGATGGCCGGTGTGCATACCAAAGCGCGTTTTAGTAAATGCGCTCACGTAAAACTTTTCCAGCTCAGGCCAGCCATTAAAGCTGATGTCATAGGACGGACTTTTAAAATTAATGCTCGCGTCAGCAGTAAACACCGTGTTTTTCATATCCTCCCAATTGGCGGTATCCAGAAATCTAAAATATCGCGCTTTAAGCTGTTTTATCAGCTCAATGGCTTCCAGATCAATCATTCGGTGCTCCTTATTGCCTATGTAAATCATTAGAAGCTACGGACTATAGCTGGCCCGCAGGTCTATACCATCCCCTCAATGGGTGAGCCTGCCAGCATGCACGACTTCATTCGTTGCAAACATGACATACCCATTAAACCCTTGCATTGCAAGCCGCTGCCGCCGCTGGCCAGCCGATTCCCCACTGGGGTAGACTGTCGACCCCGGAACATGAACAGTGATTGGATGTACCAGGCAGCCCTCCCCCTCCCTCCCCCTCTCAGAATATTGAATCTGACCGGCAAAAGTCTGCGCCTGATTGGCATTCGTGGAGCGAGCCTGAATCCAAAGCGCCTGATGCGGCGCGCTCGGCAGAACACCACTTTGGGCGATTTCGGACCCGATGATTTTCGCGAAGGCCTAGATAGGCTCTGCGAAGCGCTGGAAGCGGAGTTAACCGCGTTTGGGCGCCTGATACCAGAATTCAAAAAATCTACCCGATGGCCGCACAGCGCCCTCAGGGGTGTGCCTCAATCACAGCCATGAATTTTATGTCCATGGCCTTTGGTGTTAGTTTTCGCATTCCCCCTTACGAACGCTGGCTACAACAAGAGGCCAGCTTTCGCGGCGCCTACAACCTGCACTACCAGTTTCTCCAATACCTGCAATGGCGACATAAAGGCGAGCGCTGGGTATTGAATTCACCGGGGCATTTATGGAGCCTGGACACACTAACGGCCCGATACCCCGATGCAATGATCGTGCAGGTGCACCGTGACCCGGTCAAAGTGATTTTTTCCTTAAACAGCTTGACCTACACCCTGCGCAGCATGGTTTCCGAAAAAGCCAATATGCACGACATTGCCACACAGCAATCTGCCCTCATAGCGGGCGGGCTAGCGCGCAATACCGCCCTGCGTAAAAAAGGCAAGCTACCCAGCGTTCAGCTCTTTGATTTTAATTACGAAGAACTGATGGCGGACCCGATAGCGCTAATTAAACGTCTCTACCATTACTTTGATATGACCATGAGCCGCGAAGCCGAAACCGCTATGTCTAACTATTTGCTGGACAATCCGGAAGACAAACACGGCAAGCCCCGCTACCACTTTATGACAATGGGGCTTCGGCTCGGCGAAGATCGGCGGTGCTTTCGCGACTACCAAGAATACTTCGCCATACCGATAGAGAAAGTGTAGCGGTGCGCCGCACCGTAGGTTGGGCAATCATCACCCTGTCCTGCGCACTCTGGACAGCACTGCCACTGGTTCCTTTTCTCGCGTTAAGCACTGCCGAGCTTACCTATTGGGCCGGAGGGCTGTTTATTGCCGCAGAAGTAACCTGGTACGCGGGGCTGGCCTTACTCGGCCCCGAGGCGATCGTCTATCTGAAATCACTCTGGCAGCGCCTTCGCTCTATATGGAGTAAGACCAACACCCCAAACGATTCAGATTAACGCTCTCTCTGCGCCGCCACACTGGACACTGTCGATACAAAATAGGGCACGACAAAAGTCAACAGTATTTGAACCCAGCGGCCCGGTCCTACTTGGCCTGCGACTATGGCGGGGCCATGATTTATTAGCGCCAAAATAACGCCCACAACCAAGGCGATACGCAGTGCCCACCTTACCGTTATCGGCCGCCATGCCAACTGCCAAGCGCTGGGCTCACTCATAGCAGCGCGACATCTGGCCACTGCCAACCACCGGCGGCAGCACCGACTATCGCAATCGACCTATCCGAAAAATTCACGCTCAGCCTCCGCAACTCTGCTTCAGTGTGCTCAGTAGCGCCTCGCCCTGCCAAGCGCGCTCG
>JBLHMO010000036.1:0-25162 GCA_047622145.1 Paracoccaceae bacterium
AGCCATCAAGGAAGCAGCGCCGAACGCACAGGATTTCACCAAAAAGAATGGCGCACGAAACAGGCCTTTATCTGACGAAAATAAAGCCAAGAACACGACCAAATCGAAAGTGAGGGCGAAGGTTGAGCGCCCGTTTTCGATAATCAAGCGCCGATTTGGCTTTAACAAAGTCCGGTATAAAGGGATTTACAAAAATGCGCATCACTTCTTTGTGTCTTGTGCGCTAAGCAATGTCGGTAGCGCCATTTAGGGTCGGAATTTAGGGTTTAACCTCAACAGAAGTGAAAAATAGACCGCTGCAGTTTTTATGCTTGGGGGATCGCTGCGAAGCATTAATTGATCAGACGTTCCCTAGCTAAAGTCGGTTATTCGCCTTCTGATTTAAGAATTGACGCCTCTGTTCGTACCAATTCACCGCCTCTTCCAATTCCACCTCTATTGGCCGAGGCGTCCAGCCCAACTCCCGCAGCGCCTTACTGTGATTCAACTTCGGCATAACCCGCATCAGATTAATCGACGAGCGCGACAGTTTGACATCTCGATTGAACAGCGCCCCGACTATATCCCCCATCGTAGCAGCAAGGTTAACCAGCCAGTCGGGCACGCGACGCTTTGGCGGCTCGATACCTGCAAATTCCGCGACAATTCTGAAGTGATCCACTATTTTTAGGTAACGTTCACTCAGGATATAACGTTCGCCAACACGGCCATGTTCCGCGGCCGCAAGCATTCCGCGTGCACTATCCTTGATGCCCACGCTCTCCGACCCGCCATTGAAATAGAACGGCATTTTGCCGCGGACAACATCAATAATGAAGTTTTCGCCATGGGATGTTGGTTGAAAATCCTCAGCACCGTAGGTATTGGAAATGCAGCAGGCGACAGCGGGAACGCGCCCCTTGCGAGCGTAGTCTAAGACCATATTTTCTGCGGCAACGCGACTCTTTACATAGTCCGGCGCCCGGTCACCCCAGTTAAATTCATCCGCTTCGGTGGAGACACCACTCTCGTTTATCCCGATAGTCACCAGCGAGCTTGTGAATACAAACTTTTCCAATTTATAAGAAGACAGAACTTCGAGGACTTTTTTCAGTTCCTCTACGTTGGTCTTCCATAGCGGCGCGCTGTCACGCAAATAGGAACGGGGGTCAACAATGCAATAGAACACGTAACGCACCTCAACCAGGGAATCGCGTAGGGTCTGCTCATCGAACGGGTTCCCCCTTCGGAGTTCAATGTTCAAACCCTCTATCGATTCCGTACGGCTAGTCGAGCGCACCAAAAAACGCACGTCGCTACCCTGCGCCGCCAGCTGTTTGGTAACATGGCTACCCAGAAATCCACTCGCGCCCAAAACCAAACATTTTCCGTCTAACACTGTCGAACACCTTGTCTTTTATTTAAAGCGAACTCCATCGCTATTACACTCCCGCCAAGGCAGGACTGCTTTTTATGCCGGCAATACTCTGCGTGGGTGCCCAAGCCAAAAATCTCATGCTTTAGAGTCAAAAGTAATCTTCATCGATTTAATGCCGTTGACAAAAAGATCACGCACATACTGAACTGGCTCAGCAAATTTAGGATTGCGCAGCCGCGGCACGATTTCTTCGAACATCACTTTGAGCTCTAGACGAGCCAGATGCGACCCAAGACAGAAATGTTCACCATTACCAAAAGCACGGTGCTGGCTCGCAAGGTCAGGCATTTTTTTGTAGCGCTCAACATCAAACACCTCGGGATTTTCAAATATGTCCGGGTCGTGGTTTATTGAATGCCAATTTAGAATCATTTTGTCGCCGGCTTTTAATTGCTTGCCATCAATTTCAGTGTCTTCCATGGCCGTACGACGCATCTGTACAAAAGCAGGGTTAAAGCGCAGCATTTCCTCAACCGCATGCGGAATCAATGCAGGGTCATCAATCAATTTCTGAAGTTGCTCGGGATTTTCTATCAATAAGCGCATACCGTGCGCTGTAACCGAACGTGTACTTTCATTTCCGGCAGCAATTAACATCAAAAAGAAAAGCTGAAATTCGTCAGTCGTTAGCTTCTCGTCTTCAATCTCGCCGTCGAGCAAGGCTCCAACGATATCGGAAAGTGGTGATGTCTTGTGCTGCTCTGCCAATGCCGCTGCAAAGCCGTATATTTCCATCGCCGCTGCCTGCGCCCTGTCCTTTGCACCGTCACCGCCTATGTCTTCATCTTCAGTGAAGAACATTTGGTTCGTCCACTCAAAAAATTTATCCTTGTGCTCCATCGAAATTCCGCAGAGCTCCATAATCGCGACGAGCGGGAGTTGCGCGGCAACATCAAATACAAATTCACATTCGCCACGCTTTACAACGTTATCAACCACCTCTTTTGCGACCTCACGAAAGCGCCCCTCATAAGATTCAACCGTTTTGGGTGCGAAAGCTTTGCGCGCTATGCGGCGATATTTTAAGTGATGCGGAGGATCCATATTCACGATCATCAAGCGCTGCAGCATCATTTCTTCTTCCGCTATTTCTTTGGGTACAGCGGTCTTTGCTTCGCTGGAGAAGAGCATCGGTTCTTTGCAAACCCGGTCAGCTACAGAACGCTTCATCACCGCCCAATAGGGAATACCCGTCAGGGGATCTTCAATCTTAGAGAGACCGCCACCGCCATCGCGCACTTCGGCGAGCTTTTCATGATGATTACCACTGCCGTATAGGTCAGGGTCCAGGATATTGGCAAAAGGGCAGTTAGTCATACTTCCTCCGTTAATTATTAGTATTGATCAGATTCTGCTAGTTCTCGTATTTTGCACGCTAGAAACTTATGCGCCTATGACTGGGGTCCATTTTATTTGCATTTCAATCCTTAAATTCAGGCGCTCTACCCTGCTTTCTTGCCTTGATAGCTTCTTCAAAATTCTTGGTCGTCATGCGCACAAACAATTGCGCGTGGCCTTCGTGGTTCATATGGGCATGACGACTGCCCGCCTCTAGGCCTGCCCACAGCATTTGTTTGGTTATTTCCACGCCAAGCTGGCTGAAGCCGACAATCCGCTCGGCCATGGTGTAACACTCTCCCAACAGCTGTTCATGGGCAACAACTCTGGACACCATACCAATGCGGTCAGCTTCTTCGGCAGTAACGTCACGTCCCGACAGCATTATCTCGAAGGCTCGGCTAGAGCCGATAGCTCGGGGCAGAATGTAGCTTAAGCCAAGCTCCGCGGCAGTCAATCCGTTATTAATACCAGCGGCACGAAAGTAGGCCTTCTCGGAAACAATGCGAATATCAGTCGCCATCGCCAAACAAAAGCCACCGCCAATGGCTGCGCCATTGACTCCACCAATCACGGGCTGGTGCATGTCCTGTATGGTTTTGATGACGTCGTCCAGCACCTTCATGGCACGGCGTGCAATTCCGGGAACGGTAAGCCCGTCAAATATGGACATATAGCCGGGGTCTTGCAGGTCGGCTCCCGAACAGAAGCCCTCGCCAGCACCGGTGAGAATGACAACGCGAGTGTCATTGTCAAAACTGACTTCTTCGAGAGCTTCTTTTAGCGGCGCCATCACGTCAAATGCCATGGCATTCATTCGCTCAGGGCGATTCAGGGTGATTTGGGTGATATGTGGGCGTGGTTTTTCTACAAGGATAAACGACATGGCTTCAAGACCTATTATAAAAATTATTAGGGTCTATTGAAGCCTATCGGCAGGCCGATGACCATTACAGAGTGTTGAGTTATGACGGGAGGCGGCTACACCGGCCTATTCTTGATACAGATCGAAACGATCATCGCCAAAAACATTAACACCCGGAGCAAGCAAATCCATGTAGCGATCAAAATACAGGAACTGTTTCAGTAGCATGGTAAAAGAACGGGGGAAACGTATTCCGTAGCTCTTCGCTATGCTACCCAATTCTGTCATCAAATTAGTCACGCCGTCGGGTTCGCTAGTGCCTGCACCAAGTAGGTATTCCGGGTCCATGCCATCGAGGCGCCGAAACAACTTCTCAATATCCTTTTCCAGTGCTTTAACGTCTACTTCCTTGCGGGTAATACCAATTGCCAGCATAGATTCAGCCATTTGCGCGTAATCCTGCTGATTAACCGACATAAATAGCGCGGAAGTTGCCTCCCAAATACTCGGCTTAATACGCCCTACCATGCCAAAGTCGATAAAACCGACACTGCCATTATTCAATAGCATTAAGTTGCCGCTGTGCAGATCCGCATGAAAGAAGTCGCACTGAGTCAGGCTGGCAAACCAGGTGTTCATCGCATTGAACAGACTTTGTGGGGCGTCGTGCCCGGATGCCTCAAGGGCCTCCAAGTCAGTTAGGGCAACACCGTAAAACCGCTCCATGGTTAGCACCCGTTCGTTGCTGGCTTGAAGGTAGGGCCTGGGAACGACGACCGAGGTATTTGACGTGCTCGACAGATAGCGCCCGAATTGAGTGAGATTGTCCGCTTCCTTTACGAAATCACATTCATCCAGCATCGCCTGATACATCTCTTCTACGATATCTGCCACGGCACCGCGATCGAGATTTGGCACAATCATCTCAAACAGACGCGTGAGCAAATACACCGCATTGAGGTCTGTGGTCAGCGTCATTTTGACACCGGGCTTTTGCACCTTAACCACAACATCTTCGCCAGTAAGCAGCGTCGCAGCATGAACCTGGGCGATTGATGCCGACGCCAACGGCGTCTGATCTATATGGGAATATACCCGATCCAGCGGCTTGCCAAGATCGGCTTCGATAATGGCCTTGACCTTGCGGAAGGGAATCGCCGGCGTCTGGTCAAGACACTTCTGAAACTCTTCGACATATTCCTTAGGAAAAATAGACGGTGAGCTGGCGATAAATTGACCGAACTTGATGTAAGTTACACCGAGAGTTTCAAAAAGCTCACGCATTTCCACCGGTGAAGGCGGAGTCCAACGGTAAATCCAGCGCAGGGCTTTGGGGTAAACCGCGGTAAAAGTTTGAAACAGACGCACCGACCCGCGCACACCTAACTCTGCTAGATGCATGGGGCGTCTGGAGCTGAGCTGGTTTTGTGCCATATAATTTGAACCTGTAGACATTATCATCCCTGATATCGTGTAAGTGAGCGCAGTATACGCGAAGCCAGCGGGCATTTAAGAGCACTATCGACACAGTATTTTCACGTCACCCTCTACGTAGGTATAAGCCCTTGCAGCCGACCATCGCGCTGTCACATACCCTTGGCAATCTTTTGGCGCTGGCTGTTATTCCCGCGGCGCTGCCACTACAATGTGGGCACTGACACTACCCTGCCCGAGCTGTAAAGGAAATAAAGTTGCAACTACCTCTACGACGACGTACCCAACTTGAAAATCGCATACGCGATGCCCAAACCTACGAACAGTGGGCCAAAGCGGCTCAGGCCCACGATGATCTTGCGGGGCTCACTCAGTGGCGCAAGATGGACCAGACGCGCCTTTATGACCATGTTTCTATTCGTTACCGCTTAGATCGACTGCGCGCCCTGCGTAGCCGTCACGACGACGTAGGCCTGCTTTTTACGCTCAATGAAGGCATCCACGGCAATATGGGCGGCATGGGCAAGTCTGCCGTGCATACTCGTGCCAAATTCGGCACCAAACACCTCATTGAGAGCTACGTCGATGAGATTGCAGACTCGCTCGCTCACATAGCCAATGCCGACGACGACAGCATCGATTTTGAAGACAAACTCGACTTCTTCCAGCGCGCCAGCCAGTGTTACGGCCGCTCGGCCTTGATGCTTAGCGGCGGCGGCGCACTCGGCTTCTATCATATCGGTGTCGTACGAGCGCTCCTTGAGCAAAATTTACTGCCAAACGTCATCTCCGGCTCCAGCGCTGGCTCCATTGTTGCTGCGGTACTTGGCACCCATACCGACAACGAGATGGATCAGTTTATGGATGCGAAACATCTCGCATTCGAGGCTAAGCAGGAGGCGACCTGGTTTAACCGCATGTTCCGCGGCGCCCAAGCCAAAATCGATATTCACGACCTCCAAAGCGTCATCAACCGCCTGATTCCGGATATAACTTTTGAAGAGGCCTATAAAAAAACCGGTCGCCAAATTAGCATTTCCATCGCGCCGGCTGAAACTCACCAGACCTCACGTTTACTAAACGCCATCGCGTCGCCCAATGTGTATATCCGCTCGGCAGTACTCGCCTCTTGTGCTGTGCCCGGTGTCTATCCGCCCGTCACGCTACAGGCAAAAAACGTGTACGGCGATAGCCAGCCCTATCTCGCGTCGCGAAAATGGATTGACGGCTCGATTTCTGACGACCTGCCTGCCAAACGCTTGTCGCGTATGTATGGCGTAAACCATTTTATCGTCAGCCAGATAAACCCCGTTGTGTTGCCGTTTATAAGCCGTAAGAAAAAACGTGGTGGTTTTGCTACCGCCGCGGCCAGCATAAGCCGCTCGGCACTGATGGAAGTGTTGGATGCACAGCGCTTTATTTCCCGTAACTATCTGCAGGACATGCCCAGACTCAATATGGTATTGAACAGCATGCACAGTCTGGCGAAGCAGGAGTATAGCGGCGATATTAATATCGTGCCGAGCTTCCGCTTTTACAATATGAGCAAACTGCTAGCCAAACTATCTGAAGATGAGCTGGTTGGTCTAATGCGCGAAGGCGAGCGCGCTGCCTGGCCCCAATTAGAGACCATTCGCACCTGCACACGCATTAGCAAGGTACTCGATAGTATTCTTGATGAAATGCAAGATATTGAAGTACAGGCCGTACGTAGAATTCACCCGCTGCCAGCAATACAATAAATTGGGGGTCAGAGTAAAAACCACCTGAAGACCTGCGAAGCTATTCTTGACTGAAAAATAGTTTTTACTCTGACCCCCAAAACTACGTCATTCCGAAGGGGTTTTTACCATTACCGTTAATCGCGATACGCAGATTCGTCTACCCTGCTGATCGCTGATTTGGGTTTCCCACACTTGGGTACTACGGCCGACGTGAATGGGGCGTGCGACACCCGTCACCAAACCTTCCGTCACCGAACGCAGATGATTGGCGTTAACTTCCAAGCCAGCGATCATTGAACCGGATTCGGCACAGAGAAAACCGGCAACACTGCCCAGTGTTTCCGACAACACCACCGACGCACCACCGTGAAGCAGCCCAAAAGGCTGCTTTGTCCGCTCGTTTACCGGCATGGTCGCGACGATAAAATCGTCACCTATCTCCTGAAATTTAATCCCTAAAAAAGACGAAATACTGTTTTCCTGCTCAGTATTCAGGTCATCAATTGTTGCAGATTGCTTCCACATTCCCATCTTCAAGCCTTACACTACAGTGAATTAATGAGTGCCATAATAACGGCTTCATTCACAAAATACGTTTACTCTGAACGCACAATCGCGGTGCGCTAGAATACAGGCTCACACTATCAATAAGCGCACACCTCGCTCACAATTCATGCTGGGAATAAGTCTCGGCATTCTGACGGTTTTTCTCGGCAGTACTGTGGCCGCTGCGGGTAAACATTTATCCTTGCAAGTGCATGTTTCGACGATCGTACTAGCCCAATATCTAATCTGCTTTGTACTAGTATTACCTTGGTGGTTGCGCAATGGACGCCGCGCAATGCTCACTCAACGCCCTCTACAACATCTCATTCGCGGCATCAGCGGCTGTACCTGCTTTTACACCTACTACTTGGCCATGCAACACATGCCCTTGGTCGATGCCACCCTGCTGCGCAACACCGCCCCATTACTGGTCCCACTGGTCATCCTTGTCTGGTACCGCAGCTCGGTACCGCTGGCCAGACTACTGCCCCTACTTATCGGGTTTTCCGGCGTTATGCTGGTACTCAGACCGAGTTTCGACGGCGTCAATATCTGGCATTTAGTTGCTCTGAGCTCGGGCTTGGGGCTCGCGATATCGATGGTGAGTACCCGCGAATTGGCGCGGACCGAGCCTGAGAGCCGAATTTTGTTTTACTACTTCAGCATCTCGCTGCTGTTTGTTCTGCCGTTTTTTGCAATGAACTATGCACCCATTCCCACAAGTGCCATCCCCTGGCTGCTTTACGTAGGCGTGGTGATGTACGGTACTTTTGTAATTTACACCAAGGCCTTCTCTTTTGTTCCGTCCTCGGTTCTGGCACCTACCAGCTATTTCGCCATTGTTTTCAGCGGCGTGCTGGATTGGCTTATATGGGGCGCCGTTCCCGACACCCCAACCGTGATTGGCATTGCACTGGTTGTCTGCGGCGGCCTACTGATTTTGCGCAGCCCCAGCACCGCCGCCGACGACAACTAAACGGTCCGGCTGTTTGCACGCTGCTGGCACCTGCGGGCGACGCAAGCGGCTGACTATCGTCGGCATCAATTCATATACCGCCAGACCCGCAAGAATCAGTAAACTCCCCTGCCGCAACTCCGCTGATATGCTTTCGCCAGCCAACACGACTCCCAATAGCATAGCGAGCACGGGCGTTATCAGTGGCACCAGACCCACAACTTCAAAAGGCAATGAACGAAGCACATAATAAAATGCCATAAAGCCCAGCAATGAGCCCACTGTTGCGAGGTAGACGACCGCGCCCGCAGCGGGTGTCGCGCTAATTCCCGGCAGCTGACCATCGACCACATACCAGCACAGCAATAATCCCGGCAAGGCAAATACCATCGCTCCCAAGCTTTGCTCTAGCGGATCAATGTCGCTGGTATCCAGTTTCTTCAAGAGAATGTTACTCAGCGAAAATAATACGGTCGAGGCGATCATCAGCAGGATGCCGATGTAACGCTCACTGCCCGCACGAAACTGGGCATAACTGATAAGCACCAGTCCCGACAGGGAAATGGCAAGGCCCAGCAGCCGCAGCGGCGTAAACGGATTGCGTTTTAGAATCAGCAGCTACAGCACGCCCATAATCAAAGGCGCAGTGGCAAACATGACCGACACCAAGCCAGACGAGATGTAGGTAGTTGCCGTGAACACCAGCGGCATATTAGGAAAAATAGCAAAGCTAGCCACTGCATACGCTTTCCAATGCTTTCGCTTAAGACCGCTGTGGTGACTAACTAAGGCCACAATCATGCACGCCAGAATCGTAGCAAGCACAAACCGCATGGAAACCGCAGCCAGCGGCGAATAGCCCTGACTACTGATTTTAATGGCGAGCGGGTGGTTGCCCAAACGGCAATCACAATAAGGTAAGCCAATGGCGGGCCCACGGCAGCAGTCTCCCTGTTGGGCCACTCATCCTGAGGTATAACGAAAAAAGCCGCAGGATATCTGCGGCCTTTTAATGAATTTAGTTACTCTTCATCCAGACGCACAGGCAAGATCCGCTGATCGCACACACCAGCGAATTGCCGCACATTTCATGGAATGAAGTTGAATCATTGTTTGTCAGTGTTCATTTTTGGTTATTTGAATCTACGATCCTAAGGGAGCTTGGTAAATACTTCGAGCAAGCACTTTTTTTGCGTCTGACGCCAGACGCAAAAAAGGCGGCCGAAGCCGCCTTTCATGAAGCCTAGCTTACAACTACCAGCCAGTAACTTCTTGCAAGGCCTTACCAATCTCAGCCAACGAGCGCACGGTTTTAACACCCGCATCCTGCAGGGCAGCAAATTTTTCGTCTGCTGTGCCCTTGCCGCCGGAGATGATCGCACCAGCGTGACCCATACGCTTACCGGCAGGAGCAGTTACACCGGCGATGTAGGAAACAACAGGCTTGCTTACATTGGCTTTGATGTAAGCCGCTGCTTCTTCTTCAGCCGTGCCGCCGATTTCACCAATCATTACGATCGCTTCGGTCTTTGGATCATTCTGGAACATTTCCAGAATGTCGATGAAGTTAGAACCGGGAATCGGGTCACCACCGATGCCGACACAGGTAGACTGACCAAAACCGAAATCGGTGGTTTGCTTAACCGCTTCGTAAGTCAATGTACCCGAGCGCGAAACAATACCAACTTTACCTGGCAGGTGGATATGGCCAGGCATAATGCCGATTTTGCATTCGCCGGGAGTGATAACGCCGGGGCAGTTCGGGCCGATTAAGCGCACACCCAGTTCGTCACACTTGACCTTGCACTCGAGCATATCCAGTGTCGGAATGCCTTCAGTAATACAAACGATCAGCTTGATGCCGCCGTTTGCCGCTTCCAAAATCGAGTCTTTACAAAACGGAGCCGGTACGTAGATAACCGACGCGTCCGCGCCAGTAGCTTCTACAGCGTCAACCACTGTGTTGAAAACGGGCAGACCCAAATGCTCTTGACCGCCTTTGCCGGGAGTAACACCACCAACCATTTTAGTGCCGTAGGCAATGGCTTGCTCTGAGTGGAAGGTGCCCTGTGAGCCGGTAAAACCCTGGCAGATAACTTTAGTGTCTTTGTTGATTAAAATACTCATTGATTAACCCTCCGCCGCTTTAACAACTGCATCTGCAGCTTCGGTCAAGCCGTTGGCAGCGATAATGTTGAGACCAGACTCAGCCAGCAGCTTGGTGCCCAAATCAGCGTTATTGCCTTCAAGCCGAACAACAACCGGCACTTTTACGCCGACTTCTTCTACCGCGCCGATAATGCCTTCGGCAATCAGGTCACAGCGAACAATACCGCCAAAGATATTAACCAGAACGGCTTTCACGCTATCGTCGGAGAGAATGATTTTGAACGCTTCGGAAACGCGCTCTTTGGTCGCGCCGCCGCCGACGTCAAGGAAGTTTGCGGGTGCGCCGCCGTGCAGTTTAACGATGTCCATGGTGCCCATCGCCAAACCGGCGCCGTTGACCATGCAACCGATGTTGCCATCGAGGGCTACGTAGTTTAGCTCCCACTTGGCAGCAGTGGCTTCGCGCTCATCTTCCTGCGAGGGATCGTGCATTTCCTTGAGCTCTGGCTGACGGTACATCGCATTGCTGTCGATGCTCAGCTTCGCATCCAGGCAGTGGAGATTGCCTTCGGAAGTAATAACCAAAGGATTGATTTCCAACAGCGCCAAATCTTTTTCTACAAACAACTTGGCAAGCCCGAGAAAGATAGAAACAAATTGCTTAACTTGGACGCCATTCAAGCCGAGCTTGAACGCCAGCTCACGACCCTGATAAGGCTGTGCGCCTGTCAGCGGATCGATAATTGCCTTGAGAATCTTCTCTGGAGTCTCTTCTGCAACTTTTTCAATTTCCACGCCGCCTTCAGTAGACGCCATGAAGATAATTTTACGTGTGGAGCGATCTACCACCGCACCCAAATACAGCTCCTGATCAATATCGGTACAGCTCTCTACCAGAATCTTGGATACTGGCTGGCCGTTTTCATCTGTCTGGTAAGTCACCAGGTTTTTGCCCAGCCATTTTTCAGCAAAGGCTTTGATGTCGTCGGTATTGGTGACCAGCTTTACACCGCCCGCTTTACCGCGGCCACCGGCGTGAACCTGTGCTTTAACTACCCACTTGTCACCGCCAATTTTCTTGGCCGCATCGACTGCTTCCTCTGGTGTATCGCAGGCATAGCCCTTGGATACAGGCAGGCCGTACTCAGCAAATAGTTGTTTGCCCTGATACTCGTGAAGGTTCATGATTTATACCGTCTCGGTCTATGGAACGTAAAGCAGATCGCATCCTGTCAGTGTCTGACCTGCTCCCTCAAAATATTGCGAAACCCGCAAAATTAGGGCGCGAATTATCCCTGAATTTGTGAGCTACCGCAAATTAAAGCCCGTCAATCTGGTTGCTTTTCAACCAAAGAGCGGACTCTCCCCCCGCATTCTGGATAGCACAAGGGCGGCCACAACGGCCGCCCTTGTGCAGTCCGGAATTCTCTAGCGTTTTTTCCGGTTTGGCATATGAATAGCATGCCCAGCAACTGCTAACGCTGCTTCATGCACGGCTTCAGATAAGGTTGGATGGCCGAAAACAGTTAAGCCAATGTCTTCCGCGCTGGAACCAAACTCCATCGCGATAACAACCTGCTGTACCAAGTCCGCCGCACTGGCACCAATAATATGACAGCCCAAAATGCGATCCGTGTCTGCATGGGCAATCATTTTTACCATGCCCGCAGTATCGTTTGCGGCTTGAGCGCGACCAATGGCTGCAAAGGGAAAGACGCCTATATTGTACGGAGTGCCGTCTGCCTTTAATTGCTCTTCAGTCTTACCCACCGCCGCGATTTCCGGATGCGTGTAAATAATGCTGGGAATGCAATCGTAGTTCATGGCCGTTTTCTTGCCGGCAATACGCTCGGCAACCATTACGCCTTCTTCTGAACCTTTGTGCGCCAACATTGGGCCACGCACAATATCACCCACTGCATATACGCCCGGCGCATCGGTTTCACAATGATCATTGACGAAAATCAAACCGCGCTCGTCCAGATTGACACCACAATCTTGAGCCAGCAGATTTTGACTCTGAGGGCTGCGCCCAACAGCAACAATCAATTTGTCGAAGGTTTCTTTTACATCTTTGTCGCCATCGTTATAGGTGACGGTGACTTTGGATTTTGCCACTTTACTGTCCACAACTCGGCAGCCCAGACGAATATCCAAACCCTGTTTTTTAAACAGCTTGGCGCCTTCTTTAGCGATCTGCTTATCGACAGCAGGAAGAAAGTCCGGCAACGCTTCGATGAGAATGACTTCACTGCCCAGACGCGACCAGACGCTACCAAGCTCAAGACCGATAACACCCGCGCCGATAACACCCAAGCGCTTGGGAACAGACTGGAATTCCAGCGCGCCGGTGGAATCAACGATAACGTCCTGATCAATAGGAGCAGGTGAAATCTCTACAGGCAGCGAACCGGCAGCAATAATGATATGTCCTGCCTCCAGCGTTTCCACGCTGCCGTCGTCCTTGGTAACTTCAACCTTTTTACCGGCCAGAACTTTGCCCGCGCCTTCAATGGCTGTCACGCCATTCGCCTTAAACAATCCGCCAATACCCCCTGTGAGTTGCTCAACCACCTGATCTTTACGCTTGATCATGGTCGGCACATCAATGGTCAAACCCTTCGTGGTAATACCATGCACGGCGAAACCGTGTGCGGCTTCAACGTACTTATGACTGGAATCCAGCAGCGCTTTGGACGGGATACAACCCCAATTCAAGCAGGTTCCACCGTGAGCCGGCTCACCGCTCTTGCGCTTGCCCTTTTCAATACAGACGGTTTTCAAGCCCAACTGAGCTGCGCGTATAGCCGCTACATAACCTGCTGGCCCCGAACCAATAACTACCACATCGTATTTCGACATTTTTCAAACCTTCACGTTTTATTGCCTCGAGGGCGTGTGAAAAGGCGGCTCTACTGCATCAGAAGCCGCTGGAATTTACCGTTAGCACTTAGACTTCGAGCAGAATACGCGCGGGGTCTTCAAGCAGATCTTTGATAGTGACCAGAAACTGCACAGCTTCTTTGCCATCAATAAGACGGTGATCGTAAGACAGAGCGAGATACATCATCGGCAATATCACAACTTGCCCGTTTACCGCCATCGGCCTGTCCTGAATCTTATGCATACCCAAAATTGCAGTCTGCGGAGGGTTCAGGATGGGGGTCGACAATAGCGAGCCGAACACACCACCGTTAGTGATAGTAAATGTGCCGCCCTGCATGTCTTCAATCCCAAGCTTGCCATCACGAGCGCGCAGACCAAAGTCGCGTATCGTGTCTTCAACATTCGCCAATCCCAGCGTGTCGGCATCGCGCAATACGGGTACCACCAGACCTTTTGGAGTAGATACGGCAACACCAATATCTTGATAGCCGTGGTAAACAATATCGCCACCATCAAGTGAAGCGTTTACCGATGGGAAGCGCTTCAATGCTTCACAGGCAGCCTTAACAAAAAAGCCCATAAATCCGAGGCGGGTACCGTTATGGGTTTTTTCGAACAGCTCTTTGTACTGGCTACGCAGCTCCATAATCGGCTTCATGTTGACTTCATTGAAGGTAGTCAACATGGCCGTGCCCTGTGATGCCTCGAGCAGACGCTCGGCAATACGGGTACGCAAACGGGTCATGGGCACACGTTTTTCAATGCGCTCGCCGACTATTAAATTGTCCAGTGAAGCTTTCTTTGGCGCTGGCGCGGCTTTACTGGCAACAGGTTCGCTAGTCGCTTTAGGGCTGCTCAGATGCGATTGAACATCTTCCTTAGTGATCAAACCGCCCTTGCCGGTACCGGTCACAGCAGCCGCGTCGAGATTGTTTTCGCCCATCATTTTACGGGCTGCGGGGCTGATCCGCTGATCATCGCCGCCCTTCGCCGCCGGGTCAGCTGCTTTGCTTTGCCCGGAACTGGCCGAAGCGCTCGCGCCTTCTTCAAAGCGACCTATCACTTCGTCGCTAAGCACGATTTCACCCTCGGCTTTCACAATTTCTTTGAGCACGCCGTCAGCTGGTGCGACAACCTCGAGCACAACCTTGTCGGTTTCAATATCGACCAGAAGCTCATCTCGGGCAACGGCTTCGCCAGGCTGTTTGTGCCAAGTAGCAATGGCGCCATCAGCCACTGACTCAGGAAATGTGGGTGCCTTGATGTCAATTGTCATTGTTAATCCTTATTGACTAATACTTTCAATAATAGCTATCAGTGTTAGCTGACTATATCCGTAGCGCTTCATGGATAAAGCGCGTTTGTTCTTCAATATGCAGCGCTGTATAACCAGCAGCCGGCGACGCCGACGGGTCGCGCCCAACATAGCCCAGCAACAAGTTCTTGTCAGGACGAAAGCTGTGAACGACACGCAACATACGGTGGCGACTGTTGTACCAAGCACCCTGATTTCGAGGCTCTTCCTGACACCAAACCACTTTCTTGAGGTTGGGGTAACCGGCAATAACCTCTTTTAAACGGTCATAGGGGAAGGGATACAACTGCTCCAGCCGCACAATAGCGATGTCGTCTTTCTCATGGGTTCGGCGCGCCTCCAGCAACTCGTAATATACCTTGCCGCTACACAAAACAACGCGCTTGACCTTGCTCTTGTCGAGCTTATCAATTTCGTCAATCACCGTCTGGAAGCCGCCGTCGGCAAGTTCTTCCATTGTCGATACTGCATCTTTGTGACGCAGCAAACTCTTAGGCGACATAACGATCAAAGGCCTGCGCATTGGCCGAATCATTTGCCGGCGCAGCATGTGGTAGACCTGAGCGGGCGTTGACGGCACGCAAACCTGCATGTTGTGCTCGCCGCACAACTGCATGAAACGTTCTAATCGAGCCGATGAGTGCTCCGGCCCCTGCCCTTCGTAACCGTGTGGTAACAACATGGTCAGGCCGCAAAGACGCTGCCACTTAAATTCGCCGCTGCTAATAAACTGATCGATTACGACCTGCGCGCCATTGGCAAAATCACCGAACTGCGCCTCCCAAATAACCAGCGTTTTGGGCGTGGTCGTGGCATAGCCATATTCGAAGGCCAGAACCGCTTCTTCAGACAGCAGTGAATCATGAATGGTAAATTGCGGTTGGTCGTCCGCGAGTTTTTGCAAAGGTATGTAGGTGTGGCCATCTTTCTGGCTGTGAACCACCGCATGCCGGTGCGAGAAAGTACCGCGGCCGACATCCTGCCCCGTCAAACGCACAGCGTGCCCCTGATCCAGCAAGGTCGCATAAGCGAGAGTTTCCGCAAAACCCCAGTTGATAACCATGGCACCGGCAGCCATTTTGCGCCGGTCTTCGTAGATTTTGTTTACCTGCCGCTGTAATGGGAAGCCTTCCGGCACGGTATTGATGGCAGTCGCCAACTCGCGTAGACGCTTGCTATCAAAGCTGGTATCGCCCGGTGCGTCCCAGTCGTGACCGATATAGGGAGTCCAATCCACGAATACGCCGCTGTTGGGCTCTAGCACCAGACTTTTTACAACGTGCTTGCCCTCATCGAGCGCGGCACGGTAATCCGTTTCAATTTGCTCGGCTTCGTCCTTAGCGACCACACCCTGATCAATCAAAGCGGCAGCGTAGAGCTCTTTAGTTGATTTCTGGTTTTTGATTTGTGCGTACATCAAAGGCTGGGTGCCCGAGGGCTCATCCGCCTCATTGTGACCACGTTTGCGGTAACAAATCAGATCAACAACAACGTCTTTATTGAATTCCTGACGGAAGTCGACTGCCAGCTGGCTCACAAAGAGCACGGCCTCGGGATCATCGCCATTCACATGGAAGATCGGCGCCTGCACCATTTTTGCAATGTCGGTGCAGTACTCCGTAGAACGCGCGTCGGCCTGAAGGCTAGTGGTAAAACCCACCTGGTTGTTGATAACGATATGTACGGTACCGCCGGTGCGGTAAGCGCGAGTCTGGGACATCTGGAATGTTTCCATGACCACACCCTGCCCTGCGAATGCCGCATCGCCATGCATTACGATAGGCATAACCATCTCACCATCGGTATCGTTGCGCCTATCCTGACGGGCACGCACTGAGCCCTCAACAACCGGCGATACAATCTCGAGATGCGAGGGGTTAAAGGCTAGGGCCAAATGCACTTCACCGCCCTGGGTCATCACGTTGGACGAAAACCCCTGGTGGTACTTGACGTCGGCAGAGCCCAAATAGCTGGCCTTACCCTCAAATTCATTAAACAGATCGCCGGGGTTTTTGCCTAAAATATTGACCAGTAAATTTAAACGGCCGCGGTGGGCCATACCGATTACAATTTCCTTGGCACCGTAGGCTCCAGCGCGCTGGATCATCGTGTCCATCATGGGGATTAGGCTTTCACCGCCTTCCAGACCAAAACGTTTAGTGCCGGGAAACTTGGAACCCAGTGATTTTTCGAGGCCTTCGGCTGCGGTCAGGCGCTCCAGTAGATGGCGTTTCACGTCATCACCGTAGGCTGGGCGCGCGCGCACGCTTTCCATACGCTGCTGAATCCACTGTCGCTCCTCGGTGTTCACAATATGCATGAACTCCACGCCGACCGTACCGCAGTAGGTTTTTTCGAGGGCTTCGTGAATCTCGCCTAAAGTCGCTTGATCCTTGCCAATGTAGAGGCTACCCGTTTGGAATACCGTATCGCGATCAGCATCACTGAGCTGATGGTAATGGAGATCCAAGTCAGCTACGGGCGCACGTTTCCAAAGCTTCAAAGGGTCAAGGTCGGCCTTCTGATGGCCACGTTGACGGTAGGCACTGACCAATTGAATGACGCGCACCTGCTTGCGCTCATGGTCAGACACGGGGCTGGCGGTAGCCGCCGCAGAGGGGCGCACCCGAATTTTGGCAAGATTGGCGAAATGCTCCCGGATCGGCGAATGCGGAATATCGCGAACGACTTGATCCGAAGTGCGAGGGAGCTTTTCAAAGTAACTGCGCCAGGCTTCCGGCACGGCGTTTGGATCTGTCAGGAAGGTCTCATACAGTTCTTCAACATAAGACGCGTTCCCACCCGAGATATGGGAGCTGCTCCACAGCAACTCCATCGAGCCTTTTTGCATGGGTTATCTCACCTGCTTCAATCGCGGTTTCCGCTCTGGACCGCTTCGCGCAATGCCCCGCCGCTCTCCCCCGATACACGACTAATGACTATTGCGAGAACCGCCTGTCTTTCACAGATAACCGCAGGGGTTATTCGGTTCCTCTTTTTGGTACGGACGTCCTGCGTCCATCCCCAATCGACCGTCGGGACAGGCGATCCGGCTCCACCGTATACACGATGACAGAATGAGCCAGAATTTCAAGTATTACAATATCTTGCTAAGGCTTCTTCAGAAATCTCTCAGGTTGCACGAGTCAGTAGCATGTTTCTTATGTGACCAATGGCCCTAGTCGGGTTGAGACCCTTGGGACAAACATTGACACAGTTTTGAATACCATGGCAACGAAACACGCTAAATGGATCGTCTAGCCCAGACAGGCGCTGCTCAGTGGCAGTATCACGGCTGTCCGCCAGAAAACGATAAGCCTGTAACAGACCCGCTGGACCGATAAAGCGCTCCGGATTCCACCAAAATGAGGGACAGGAACTGGAACAGCAGGCACAAAGAATACACTCGTAGAGGCCGTCCAGCTTTGCGCGCTCTTCTGGTGATTGCAGGCGCTCGATTGCAGGCGCCGGCGTATCGTTGAGCAGGTAGGGCTTAATTTTTTCGTACTGTTTGTAGAACAAAGACATATCTACAACCAGATCGCGCACTACCGGCAGCCCCGGCAGCGGACGCAGTATCAGTTTATTGCCACCTTTCATGGCTTCCGACAGCGGCATAATGCAGGCGAGGCCGTTCTTGCCGTTAATATTCATGCCATCGGAGCCGCAAACACCTTCACGGCAGGAGCGGCGGAAGGCCAGACTAGGATCTTGCCGTTTCAGCAGTTCCAACAAGTCCAACACCATTAGATCCTTCCCGCCGGTGTCGATCTCGACCTCCTGCATAAAAGGCTCTTGATCAGTTTCCGGGTTGTAGCGGTACAGGCTTACTTGCAACATTCTTTGATCTCCCGGGCTTAATAAATACGTGCTTTCGGTTCAAACGCTTCGAGGGTTTTCGGCGCAAAGTTTACTGCGCGTTTACGCACACGTTTGTCACCGGGGAAGTACACTGAGTGACACAGCCAGTTCTCATCGTCGCGATCTTCAAAATCTTCGCGCGCATGAGCACCGCGGCTTTCTGTTCGCGCTTCAGCAGCAATCGCCGTCGCTTCTGCCACTTCAAACAGGTTTTGCAGCTCAAGCGCCTCGATACGTGCAGTATTGAAGGTTTGGCTCTTGTCTTCAAGATGAGCGTTGTCGATACGCCCACGCAGATCGGCAAGCTTGGCTATGCCTTCCTGCATGAACTTTCCATTGCGGAATACACCGAAGTGATTCTGCATAATGTTTTGAAGCTCTTTGCGCAGGTCGGCAACTTTTTCGCCACCTGTGCTGTTATTGACCTTGTGCAGGCGAGACGCTGCTGCTTCGATATCGGCGTCCGTGGCATCGCGCAACTCAATGCCAGCGCGCAGCGACTTTTCAATATGGAGGCCGGAAGCGCGGCCGAAAACCACCAGATCCAGCAGCGAGTTGCCGCCCAGACGGTTAGCGCCGTGTACAGATACGCAGGCAACCTCACCGCAGGCATACAAACCGTCAATCACCGTGTCATTGCCATCCGCATCCAGTGTCAGTGCTTGCCCATGAATATTGGTGGGGATACCGCCCATCATATAGTGGCAGGTCGGGACAACCGGGATGGGTTCTTTAACGGGGTCGGCATGAGCAAAGGTACGGCTTAGCTCACAGATGCCGGGCAGACGACTTTCCAGCACGTCCTCGCCCAGATGATCCAGCTTCAGGAAGACGTGATCGCCTTCGGGGCCGCAACCTTTACCGTCGAGAATTTCCAGCACGATCGAGCGCGCGACGACATCGCGTCCCGCCAGATCCTTTGCGTTCGGCGCATAACGCTCCATAAAACGCTCGCCATCCTTGTTAACCAGATAACCGCCTTCGCCACGACAACCTTCGGTCACAAGCACACCGGCACCGGCAATTCCGGTTGGATGGAACTGCCACATTTCAATGTCTTGTACCGGGAAGCCGGCACGCAGCGCCATGCCAACACCGTCGCCGGTATTGATGTGAGCGTTAGTGGTAGACGCGAAGATGCGACCAGCACCACCGGTAGCAAATACCGTCGCTTTCGATTTAATGTAAACCACTTCGCCGGTTTCAATACAAATCGCGAGTACGCCGACTACCGCGCCGTCTTGGTTCTTCACAAGATCGGTGGCATACCACTCATTAAAGAAGACCGTGTTGTTCTTCAGGTTGCCCTGATACAGGGTGTGCAGCAGCGCGTGACCGGTACGGTCGGCGGCAGCACAAGTTCGGGCAGCCTGACCACCCTCCCCAAAATTCTTCGACTGACCGCCAAAGGGACGCTGATAGATACGACCCTCTTCGGTGCGCGAAAACGGCAAGCCCATATGATCGAGCTCGTAGACCGCTTCCGGCCCCACAGAACACATATACTCTATCGCGTCTTGGTCGCCGATGTAGTCAGAGCCCTTAACCGTATCGTACATATGCCATTGCCACTGATCTTCGGGATCCGAGCTGGCAATTGCGCAGGTGATGCCGCCCTGCGCTGATACGGTATGAGAGCGGGTTGGAAACACCTTAGAAATTACAGCCGTTTTGTAACCCGACTGGGCCAGTTGCAAGGCTGCGCGCATACCGGCGCCGCCACCACCGACAATGACACCGTCGAAAGAAATTGTTCGAATATTATTCATTGATCAGCTCCACAAAATCCGCATTCCCCAAACGAGGTAGGTGAACAGCACCGCCGCACAAACAGCCTGAAAGGCCAAGCGGATCACATTGCCCTTGGCGCCCATCAGACGCTCGGTGAAATAGTCTGTGGAGATTGCCCACATGCCAATCCAGCCATGAGCGACCAGAGAAAGAATAGCGGCTGTTGTTAGCACCTGCATGCAGATACCATCAAAAAAGGCCTTCCAGCTCTCATAACTCAACTCGCCACCGCTGGCCAGTTTGGCGACAACTACGATTGCGAATACCAGCAGAATAACGCCGCTGACACGCTGAACCAGCCAGTCGGAGAGACCGCTGCGCCCGAAACTAGTGACTGCCTTTACCATATCCACAACCCCGCAATAACAATAAGAACGGCTGATACGGCGAACACAATCCGCGCTCCGCGAATGCCGCCTTCCATGGTTTCACCGATACCGGCGTCCATGACAAGGTGTTTGATGCCGGCGACGGAGTGGTAAATAACGCCAGACAATGTTCCCCAAACCAGCAGTTTGCCGATAAAGGAGTCTAGACATTCTTGTGTAGCGACAAAACCTTCTGGGCCGCTAAGACTTTGTCCTAACAAGGCAAACAAAATGGCAACAGCAAAGAATATAAAAGCACCACTTGCACGGTGCAGAATGGAGACATAGGCAGTAATGGGCAAAGCCATTGTGCCGAAATCCAGGTTCACGGGGCGTTTATCGTTCACAATTAATTCACACTTTTTCTGGCCCAACTTACGCAGGCGATTCAAAGGATGTGGCGTATGTCTGCAGTCCAGTAAGACCCCGAGATGGGCCGCACGAGTACCATATACAGTGTGAATACCGTGCATACTGGAAGCGCCGCGCATTATAGTGCCATCAAAGAGCAATTACAAACCGCCTTCAGCCACATCAAACCAGTGCAAAGGAAAGTTTTTTCAGACGCTTAGCGAGAATTTTGCACCAGAATATTGCCGCAGATGGCCGCCCTGCTCAGGCGTTTGCTTCATTTCAATGCAATACGCCAACTATGCGACCTAAACGCTTACTATTTAACCGGTTTTCCCAGTCAGCAACGATATAACTCGTAAGTTTGCAACGTTGACAAAACATTTCGAGGCTCTATATTTGTCGCTCCGGATAGACGTACTAAAGTTAAGTAACAGGAGCTCCTCGTAATGAGTGACAAAAAAGCCAGTCTGACGATTGATGGCAAAACCATCGACCTGAACGTGTATTCAGGCACTATCGGCCCAGACGTTATTGAAGTAAGCGCATTGACGGGCGAAGGGTATTTCACCTACGACCCAGGCTTTGTATCCACCGCAGCCTGCGAGTCAAAAATCACCTATATCGATGGTGGCAAAGGCGTACTGCTGCACCGTGGCTATCCCATTGAACAGCTTGCAGAAAAATCTGATTATCTGGAAACCTGTTACCTGCTGCTGTTTGGCGAGTTGCCGAGCAAAGCCGAGAAAGAAGCTTTCACCACTAATGTGCGTATGCACACCATGGTGAATGACCAAATGAGCACTTTCTTCAAAGGCTTCCGCCGCGACGCCCACCCAATGGCCATCATGTGCGGTGTGGTAGGCGCGTTGTCTGCCTTCTACCATGACTCACTGGATATCAGCGACGAGCGCCACCGCGAGATTTCGGCGATTCGCCTGATCGCAAAAATGCCAACGCTGGCGGCAATGACCTATAAGTACACCATCGGCCAGCCTTTCATGTACCCGCGTAACGACCTCAGTTACTCCGCGAACTTCATGCACATGATGTTTGGCAATCCCTGTGAAGACTACAAGGTGAACCCTGTACTGGCCAAGGCCATGGACAAGATCTTCCTGCTACATGCCGACCATGAGCAAAATGCCTCAACCTCGACCGTCCGCTTGGCCGGCTCTACTGGCGCCAACCCCTTCGCCTGTATTTCTGCGGGTATCGCGGCCCTCTGGGGACCCTCACACGGCGGTGCCAACGAAGCCGTTCTGCAAATGCTCAATGAAATTGGCGACGAATCGCGCATAGAAGAATTTGTTGCCAAAGCCAAGGACAAGGAAGACCCCTTCCGACTGATGGGCTTCGGTCACCGCGTTTACAAAAACTTCGATCCCCGTGCCAAGGTCATGAAACAGGCCGCCGACGAAGTACTGAAAGAACTCGGGCTAGAAAACGATCCACTGCTGAAGATTGCCAAGCGTCTGGAACAAATCGCGCTGGAAGACCCCTACTTCATTGAGAGGAAACTCTACCCCAATGTCGACTTCTACTCCGGCATTATCCTGAAGGCACTGGGCATTCCCACGTCCATGTTCACGGTAATCTTTGCTCTGGGCCGCACGCCAGGCTGGATTGCACACTGGAACGAGATGCATCAGGACAATTCACGCATCGGTCGTCCGCGTCAGCTCTATACTGGCCCGGCGCAGCGCGATTTTGTTTCAGTAGAAAAGCGCTAAATCACTAGCAGAGCCCGCTCCTACCCATTCGGTGGGGGCGCAACTGCGGTATTCAAGTTAAGTATTACAGCAGCGCACTCTCTAACCGCGGCCAATCTCATTTAAACGGAACAACTATTCCCACCTCGCCGCCATCGACATTCTGAATTCGCTTTTCGGCTGCAGGATCTTCAATCATATACAGTTTACCCTTGAACCGAACAGTCTCACTTTCCTTACTTTCCCGGCTCGATTTAAAGTAGTTTGGTCCCTTATCCCTATCGGTAAACAGATGATTAACGCCCTCAGAACCTTTGGGCAGGGCGAGATTCAACAGGGGGATTTCAGCGCTCTCAAATTCCACCGCCGACCCACCGACAATCTCCCGCCACAATGCATCGCCCGAGCTGCGATTATCTGCCCTAGTAACTTCTGCTCTTTTACCCGTGCGCACTGGCGCGTCAGCCGACGAGGATTGGGGGCCAGCTTGCTCGCCCCCCACGTCGCTTGCAGGAGTAACGGTTGGCGGCTGCTTCACGCAGCTCGCAAGAAAAACGACCGACAACATCAATACCAACAGATTTCGAATCAAGACCATTCTTTCATCCGGGAAACAGACAGTCAGCACTGGGTAATACGCCACACACCGGCCGTTTTTGTAGTTCATCGTGATAGCAGCAGCCAACGAGTAGCGTTGCTTCGCTACTGTGTAACGGGTTAGAACATTCTGCGCGTGTCTGCGCAGTATTACCATCCACCTCGATCACAAAATCACCCAGAAGATGTTGCCATGAGTCAAATTTGGACATTGCCGCGCCCAACCAGTTCACTAGTTCCGAGGGGTTCCCCTGCACCCCACCAGCGGCGCTGTAATCAATGCTGGATGGAATCTCGCTCCAGTAATGCCTCTAATCTGCTCATGCCTTGCTTCCCTTTTTAAACTGCTTCAAAAAATTTTATGCCCGCGGTTGCTCTCATTCCACCACTGGGATTAAATGTCTGCACTTTTTAGCGGGAGAAATTACTGATGGGACGATTAGACGGAAAAGTAGCTATTGTCACCGGTGGCGCGCGCGGTATGGGCGAAACCACCGCACGACTTTTTGCCGATGAGGGTGCCGCTGTCATCATAGCCGATGTACTCGACACCGAGGGTGAAGCCGTTGCCGCTTCAATCGGCGCAAGCGCACGCTATATTCATGTCGATGTCAGTCAAGAAAATGACTGGCGCCAGGCTGTGAAATTAGCCATATCGCTGGGCGACTATCGGGTACTGGTCAACAATGCCGCCATTTTATACGCCGCTGCCATCACCGAAGCGACGCCGGAAAACTATATGAGAGTTGTCCGCGTCAACCAGCTTGGCCCTTATATTGGCATGCGTGAATCCTTTGCAGCCATGAAGGCTGCTGGCGGCGGTTCCATCATTAATATTTCGTCCATCGATGGACTGCAATCCAAAAACGGACTTAGCGCCTACTCCTCTAGTAAGTGGGCGCTGCGCGGCCTCAGCAAATCTGCCGCCATTGAGTTCGGACCTCATAATATTCGTGTGAATACGGTGCACCCGGGTGGGGTTTTCACTGCTATGCACAGCGCTGGCGACAAGACCGATCCCTCAGCCGAAGACAATGCCTTTTATTCCCAGCACCCGCTGCCACGTGTGGGCCTGCCAATAGAAATCGCCAAAATGTCGCTGTACCTTGCGTCCGACGACAGCAGTTACTCAACCGGCGCCGAATTTATTGTGGATGGCGGCTGGAGCGCCGGAATGCGCCTAGATTTACTGCCCAGCTCCTAACGCTTACATTACGGTAAATGTTAAGAAAGGCTGGAGGCAACCAGCTTTTTTAAATCGCTGCAAAAACCGCAGTGGTCAAAGAATTTCGTCTTCGCCGATATAGTCTATGCGCGGGTAAGTGATCCATTTAAAAATTTTCTCATGTCCGCATATCATACATTTATGCGGGGTTTCGCCAGTTTTAGGGTTTATATCGGCGGACTTTTCCATCATGCCGTGGGAACATTTGTCGCAGATAAAATTAACCTCGATAGTCTGCACCTTGCGCTTGATCTCACCCATTCACATTCTCCTGTCAGTATTTATTTCTCTACTCAGTATCAGGCGCGCTTGAATCCGATTTTGCCGACCGTTCACGCATGGATTTTTCGGCCTTGCGCAATTCAGTTTCCAGTGCATCAAGCATACTGCTCCAGCCCGTCACCAAAGCGTCGCCAGCACCTTCGACCATGGTGCTAATATCATTACTACGTAATTCTGCCAGCTCGCTTTCTAGCCGCTCATTGTCCTTTCGGGTCCCGTTCAGCTCCGCTCGCAGGACAGCAAGCTCCTGCGCCACATCCCGTTGAAAAGCCTGATTGCTGCGCAGTTGGTAGAGTTGCAAGCCTACGACTGTGACCATCACCAAGCATATCAAAACACTTAGCCATCTATTCATATACCCTCTCAGCAGACACTTGGACAATTGT